>NZ_JBHIRA010000012.1:0-56553 GCF_042196825.1 Bartonella sp. AC10YNML
TTTTCAAACCCACCTCCATATTTTCCTTTTTCGGCTAACTCAAATAATTGATTTTCAATCGTTTCAATTTGTTGGGAAGGTGTGAACTCCAGAGGCGCATCAAAAGCTGTATTGGCAACTTCATTGCCAAGATTAATCAAAGACCGGCGGATAAAAAGATCGTAAATGACACGTCCATAATCTTCAGCGTTAATAATAGTGACTGCCTCTGTGGCTAAGCGAACAACATACTGGTATACAGTAATATCTCCAATTTTTTCTTCCATTTGGATATAGGGCTTAATTGTAATGGGGTTTGCAAGATGGCCCTTTTGAATAATTTGTAAGACAATCTCAAAGATCTTTTGATGTAGCGTTTCAAAAAAATGTTCTGCTTTGAGAAAGTCTGAAACGCGATCGAGTGCATTATTATTAATCAGGATTGCTCCAAGTAATGCCTGTTCCGCTTCAATATTATGGGGAAGTTGACGAAAAGAAGAAGCAAAATTATCTCTTGGATTTTCTGTTTTTAGCATGTTCAATGTTCTCATTGCTTTCTTTTCCCTTGTTTGGTGCCTCAAGTGTGATTTCTGTTGTGTATCCGCTTTGTTTTTCATAACGATGTGTGACGGTAGCGGCTTTCCATGGTCCATTGATTTGCCCACGAAACCCTTGAAGGATGAGAGGTTGATCCGCCATGATTTCAGGGCGTCCTGCAAGAGACAAAGAACCACTGCCTACAGCACGACATAAGCGATCCGACTCGGAAGCGGCGGCAGATAAAGCTTCCTCTTGACATGGATAACAACTGCGAAGACGCCGCACAGGCCCGCTAAACCCTGTCTGATGCTTGACTTGGCATTGTTGCCCTGTTGAGCGATCAAAATAAGAAGCTTCAATGATGCCGTATTGCGTGCGTGGCTCTAACGTGAATTCCCAGTTAGAACAGTCGTGCTTATGAAGTTCAAGTGCTGGTAAATTATCCCCGCTTAAAAATAAAAACTTATGGTCCTTGATTAAAAAACACGCCTGCATGCGGTCCGCAAGACGGGTTAAAAATCAGCCCATGGATTGCGAAAATTAGCAGCAACACGTGCAGCAAATGCGGGCGCGAAAGTTTCACAAATGAAAGCGCTTTTTGGTTGGACAGAAGATAATATGGCATCCCTTTGTACCAAAACAGCCGATAGAAAACGACTTGCGATAGAAGCAATCAAAAAGCTACAAAAAAGTTAGAGCAATAGGCGGAAGCTAAAAAAACAAACCAAAGCACCATCAAAATTATTAACGAAATCAAAGCGGCGTTTGAAGTGTATCAGAAACAAGAGGAGAAATAGGTGGTTGTTCCTGTTGCATTGTTTGCCATAAATTATAGTTTGTTTGCATATCCAACCAAAATTTTGCTTTACTAAAACCAGCTAATTCTAATTTAATAGAAAGCTCGGTACTTATAGAAGCATGTCCGTTAATCACTCTTGATAAAGAAGCTCTTGTCATATGGAGATGATCAGCTAATTTTTGTATTGTTATCCCCATTTCTTCTAAGAAAGCTACTTTCAGAACTTCACCCGGATGTACGGGGTTATGCATCATTTTTTTTCATTCCTCTCATCAATGGTAATCTTGATAATCAACAAGCTCCACATCTGTTCCTATAAAGCGAAAAGTAACACGCCAATTTCCATTCATCCATATAGAATAGTACCCTGTAAGTTCACCTTTAAGAGGGTGTATTTTAAAGGCAGGCGCTCTCAACATTTCAGACGTAGTAGCACTTGTTAAAGCCGTTAAGATAACGCGTAATTTTTTTACGTGATCTGATCAAATAACTTTTGTGGAACCTGTTGTATAAAATAATTTTAAGCTCTTATGTTTAAAACTCACAATTGCCATTACCGCCCCTTGTCGTATATCGTTGCTATACGGTTAATAACAATAAGAGTCAAGCCCATGTTAGAAATATCTGATTCTATATCTGGAAAAAATGGATGGGAATAAGTGATAAAAAAGCTTCAAAAAGGTTAGGGATAGACACCCAAAAAAACATAACAGAATCAATGATTATAAAATCCCTTACTCTTGTAATAAATTATTGATTTTAATTGCCTTTTTTACACTCTTTTAGTGGTGCAAAACTATAACGATGTAATCTTACGATTGGACCATATTTATTAAGAGCCGTACGATGAACTAACGTTGCATATCCTACATGCTTCTCTAAACCATAGCCTTTATAAACTTGTCCTGCACATTTCATCATCCGGTCACGCGTTACCTTCGCAATAATAGATGCGGCTGCAATTGAAACCGAACGCTGATCGCCCTTAATCAACGCAATTGCAGGACAAAACAACCCAGAGGGAATATCACGTCCATCAACAAGTACATAGTGGGCTGAAACAGCTAATCCTTTAATACAGCGACGCATTGCTTCTAAAGTTGCTTGTCTAATATTAGATTGATCAATTGCACGAGCGCAAACACTAGCAACTGAAACCGCTAATGCACTTTGCAAAATTTCATGATAAAATCTATTTCGTTGGAGAAAAGAAAGTTTTTTTGAATCATTTAACCCATTAGGAATACGATCTTTATCCAAGATAACTGCTGCCGTTACCACAGGTCCAGCGAGAGGCCCCCGTCCTACTTCATCAACACCTGCTATATGAAAAAAACCCTGTTTTTGCAAATCCAATTCGTACGAAAAATTTGGTTGAAGTGGCACATTAAACATCTTTGATAAATCACAAATACAACAAATATACACTTATTTCTGTAGCCTGCTTATTTTTTGCAAGCATTACAGTTTTAAATAGCTCTTCAAACATTCTGCGAATTCTTACACAAAAGATAAAAACAAACCATGAGATAAAGAGTATCCTATTGTCCATTTTTCTTCTAAAAAATTATTCTAGCATGTATTCATTTTGTTTAAAAAACAAAAAGTAGATTTCTTTAGTTACCCTTTTCATTATGTATAGTAGAATCAAGACAAAATAAAAGTTTTTATTTCTCAAATAGTTCCTAAAGTTATGATCGGTTTTACAAACCAATTTGGGTACATTGATTTGATAAAAAGAGCTGCCTTTTGCGCTGCTTGTTGATTTTTAAAAATGCCAAAACAAGTTGCCCCCGTTCCAGACATACGAGAAAAAAGAGACCCACATTCATCTAATACAGATAACACTTCGGCTAACTGAGGTGCCATTTTTAATGCCGGAGAAAAAAGATCATTACGCGTTTCTTGTAAAACCTCAACCAATGAATCAACAGTCTTTAAAGCGACTGAATCAATTTTTAAAGAAGGATGATGACGCTTCTCTAACGCTTTAAAAACAGCTTGTGTTGAAATCTCTTGTCCATGATTAACCAATACCATTGCCAGTGAACAAGCCTCTTGCAATCGTATAATCTTTTGACCAATCCCTTTAACCAAAAGTGGCTGCTGATATTCTAATGCAAAAAGACACATGGGTACATCAGCACCAAGAACTAAACTCATTTTTGCTAATTTTTCATAAGGGCAATCAAGATTCCACTGTTGATACAACATGCTTACAACCCCAGCAGCATCACCTGAGCCACCACCAATACCTGAGGCAACAGGTAATGTTTTTACAAGTCGAAAAAACGCAGGTTGAGCACTTTCAGGAAAAGTCTTATGCATAAAATCCCGTGCACGAATAACCAAATTATCTGAATGAGAAACAAGCCCTTTTGCAAATGGCCCCGTTAAAACAAACTGGTCACTTTCACAAGACGCATAGTGTAAGCAATCACCGCTAAGACTAAAATAAACCAAACTTTCTATTAAATGATAACCATCAGCACGTTGCCCCACAACATGCAAAGCTAAATTCAATTTAATGGGTGTAAATACATAAGAATGTCTTTGGATCGAAGCTTTTACATGTGATATCATATGACGTAATATTAACCTATACAGAGTTCTTTTATAAATATGCCCCTTTCATTCATACCTGTAGCATAAACCCTATAAATAGCTTGAAATATTCTTAATCATTTTCTAAATAAGTAATAAATATGAAGAATTCTTATACAAAATAAACTTTCGTATCATTTCAAGCCTTTTTTCTTCTATCATCTGTTTTTAGATAAAATCTCCTCTCGAATGATTTTTGGCCTCACAAACCGTAACGCTGCCAAAGTGCCCGCTCTTCTGCTGCCATCAACGCACTGTCAACTGCTGTATAAACTGTATGAGCAGTCACTCCTGAATGCGTTTTAGGGCTTAAAAAACTTTTTGGAGGCATAATAAGTCGAAGTTTTGCATCATTACCAAAGCGCTCCTTAATAACAGAACGTACATCATTCAATCCGTCAATCAAACCAAGTTCAACGCCTTTTTTTCCACTCCAAAACATTCCTGTAAAGAGATTCAAATCATTTGATAATTTTGTAGAACGCCGCTCTTTAACTAAATCGATAAAAGTTTGATGTACTTCCAGTTGGAGAGATTTCAAATGCTCAATATCCGCCTTTTTTTCAGGCTGAAATGGATCTAGTGTAACCTTGTTCTTTCCTGCTGTGTAAACGCGCCGTTCCACACCAATTTTCTTTAAAAGTTCCGGAAAACCAAAGGAAGCTGAAACCACCCCAATGGAACCAACAATCGAAGAAGGATCTGCAAAAATTTCATCTCCTGCACAAGCAATCATATAACCACCGGATGCTGCTATATCTTCAATAAATACAAGAACCTTTTTATTTTTTTCTTCTGCCAAATCACGAATACGCTTGAAGATTAAACGCGATTGTACAGGTGAACCTCCAGGAGAATTGATAATAAGGGCAATAGCCGGTGCTTTTTTGTACGCAAAAGCCTTCTCTAAAAGACTAGCACATCTACTAAGGGAAAGCGTACGAGATATAGATGCTGATGAATCCATAATCGCCCCTTGAAGGCGAACGACAGGAATTTCTAGTTTATTGGAAGAAAAACGATGGGGAATAAGTTTCTTGATAACGTCAATCAAAACAAAATCTCCTTATAAGTTAAGAAAAATTAAAGAGGACAGGACAACAAAAAGGAACAACGCGATACCATCCAAAAGCGCCAATCAATCCCCACATTACAACCAGAAATATAATTTCATACAAAAGCTAAACCTCCCTAGTAACAAAGTGTAGACTTTAAAGAATAAACTGAAAAACACAAGATACCATTACAAAAGTTCCCACAAGCTTATATATCCATTATTAATTGCATCAATCCGTGGTGAAAAAGTATGACCATTATCTTCATGTATCACCAGTGCCGGTAAAATAGATAAAGCTGCTCTGCTTCCTCGTTTTGCGTAAAATAAAAGACGAATTGCTGCTGTCTTTGCACGTGCATGCACAGGAACGATGCAAATACCACCAAAGCGCCCTTCTAAAGCACGCAAAATATCTACTAGTGATTGTGGTCGTGCAATGAGCCCTAAGTATCCACCTGGCTTGACAATCGCTGCTGCACTCCGCAACCAATTATCAAACATCGCTTCAGGCATAACGTGTGCTTCAGATTTTTGTTGATCAGGTGTCTTGCGATCAGTAGGATTATTAAAAGGTGGATTCATAATCGCAAAATCAAAGCTATTATCTATCAAACCTGCTTTTATACGTTCATTCCCTTTGAAAGTAACATCTGCTTCTAGCAAACAAATGCGGCCAGCAAATTGTTTATTTTGTTTTAGCATAAGCGTTTTTTGAGCATAAGATATCATAAAAGCCGAACGTTCAACTAAGGTAACATGAACTTTCAGACAACGCGAAGCAACAGCTAACCCTGCAGCTCCAGCACCAGCACCTAAATCAACAACCTTGCCCTTTAAATCACTTGGAACCAAACTAGCTAATAACATCGCATCCATTCCAGAACGATGACCATATTTATGGGGTTGAACCAAATAAAATTTCCCGCGGTGAAAACTGTCAATTGTTTCACCACTCTGATTCGCTGCTTTATCCATTTAAAAGCCTAATGCTCACCTTTATAAACTGCATTTTTGCCATTCAGCTGCTATTTTAAATTTTTTATTATTTTATAACAATAAGATTACACTCGCTAAAGAACATTTCTTGCCAATAACATTCCAAGCTAACACTTTTAAACGACATCAAAAGCTTGAGTCAAAACCAAACCCCCTTTATGCTAATGAATAAAGTAAATTTTATATATGTCCATTGCAATACTCTAGGAGTAAACACATTGAGTGCAGCTATCAAACCAAAACAAATAAGAAATAATCAAATTTCTCTTCAATCTCTTGTCAATCTTACTCAAAAAGATATGGATTGCGTAAATCAATTTATTCTCTCTATGGCAAAATCAGAGGTTGAGATGATCCCTGAAATTTCTAACCATCTTATTTCATCAGGTGGAAAGCGATTACGCCCAATGATTACGCTCGCTTCTGCTCATATGTTCGGTTATCAAAGTGACGGGCATATAAAACTCGCAACAGCTGTTGAATTTATGCATACAGCAACATTACTACACGATGATGTGATTGATGAAAGTAATTTACGACGTGGAAAATCTACAGCACGTATGATTTGGGGGAATCAAGCAAGTGTACTTGTTGGTGATTTCCTATTGGGGCAGGCCTTTAAAATGATGGTCGATGTCGGTTCCATAGAAGCGCTCTCTGTCCTAGCCAACGCTGCTGCAATTATTGCTGAAGGAGAAGTTATGCAACTTTCTGCCGCAAAAAATATAAAAACCAGCCCTTCAGAATATCTCAAAATCATCGATGCAAAAACAGCAGCACTTTTTTCAGCAGCCGCTGAAGTAGGACCCATTATTGCTGGCTATGGAAATAAAGAGCGTTCTTCATTACGTGAATATGGAACATCCTTAGGTTTAGCTTTCCAATTAATTGATGATGCACTTGACTATAGCGGTAGTGCTCAAAACTTAGGAAAAAATATAGGGGATGATTTTAGAGAAGGAAAAATCACAATGCCTGTTATTCTCGCCTATGAGCGTGGGAATATGCTAGAAAAAGATTTCTGGAAAAAGGCACTTGAAGATGGCAATAATAATGATGAATCCTTCGCACACGCACAACACTTAATGGAAAAGTATGATAGTATCACAGATACAATAGAACAAGCACGCATCTATGGAAAATATGCAATTGATGCTCTTGTTCCCATGAATGAAAATCTTGCTTATAATGCTCTCGTTGAGACTGTTGAATTTTGTATTGCGCGCGTAAACTGAATTCTTTGCAAGAATCGCAGTATTTCTCAACAAAGTAATGAGATATGATCTATAAACAACACCATCAATTGATTATCTTGAAAAGGATTAGCTCCATGTGCTCTGCAACGGTATCTCGACTTTTTGCCCTCTTTATCGTGGGTATCATGCTGATGCCATCCCTCACCTACAGTAAAATAAGTGCAGCAACTCATACAAGCTCATTTACAGGTGCTTATTTAGCTGGAAGGGTTGCAAATCATGAAAATAAAACAGAACTTGCTATCAATTATTTTAAACAAGCACTGGTTTATCAACCTGATAACATTGAAACACAAAAAGAGCTCCTTGAAGCTATGCTCTCGGTCGGAAACTTTAAAGAAGCTGTCCAACAAGCCCAAAAACTCAAAGAGAACGATGTTATAACTCCCTTTGTTTCCTTAACTTTGTCAGTAGAAAGTCTCATCAAAAAAGATTATAAGAATGCCAAGGCTCTTCTGAAATTAAAGGAACTTCCTACGTCCAATAATCCAATACCTGAACTCATCGGCGCTTGGATTACATTTGGATCTGGACACAAATCTCAGGCAATCGATGATCTTAAGAAACTCAAAGGTCCTGTCTGGTATGATCTTTTTATATCTTATCATCTAGCACTTATGAGCGACCTTGCAGAACGGCCAAAGGATGCAAAAAAATATTTCATTAAAGCACTGAGTAACAAACAGGGAACTCTTATCGCTCCTAATACTTATGAGCGTATTATCATAGCCTATGCCTCATTCCAATTGCGCCATAATATGCGCAACCAAGCCCTTCAAACAATCCAGCATGGCGAACAAATGTTGTCAGGTCGAGAAGTCCTTAAAAACTTTCAAGAAAAAATTGAAAAAAATTCTTTCTTAGAGAGAGTTATTAAAACACCTCAACAAGGAGCAGCCGAGGTATTATATAATTTTGGAACAGCCCTCAACTACAAAAACTCAGGGCGAATTGCACGTATTTTTAAGCAATTATCTTTCGCCTTATACCCTCAAAATGACGCAACACTGTTTCAGCTCGCACACATTTCTGCTAAATTGAACGATCCACATCAAGCAATTAAACTTTATCGCGCTTTATCCCCTAAATCTCCTTATTATAAAGATGGACAACTTCATCTTGCATTCCTTCTTGCCAATAACAACAATTACAAAGAAGCAATAAAATTACTCACATTGTTAAATAAAAAATTTCCCAATGATCGTAATATTTTGATAACGCTCGTTGCTTTTTATATGCAGGACAATAAATTTCTTGAGGCTATTAAAACTCTAGACTACGCTATTACAAAGATAAAAAACTTTCAGCAGGACGATTGGAAACTCTTTTATCAGCGTGGTATTGCTTTTGAACGTTTAAAGCAATGGCCAAAAGCAGAACTTGACTTGCGAAAATCACTTGAATTTTTCCCAAATCAACCGCAGGTTCTTAATTATTTAGCCTATTCCCTTGTGGAACGTGGTGAGAAGCTTGAAGAATCGCTCCGTATGCTACAAAAAGCCTCTGCTTTGCAAGCTCACAACAGTCATATTCTCGATTCTTTAGGGTGGGCTTATTATAAACTAAAAGAATATAATAAAGCAGTGCAAATATTAGAAAATGCTGTCAGATTACAACCTGAAGACCCAACACTGAATGATCATTTAGGGGATGCCTATTGGAAAGTTGGACGTAAACGTGAAGCAATCTTTCAATGGAACCACGCAATTGACGGAAAACCAGAAAATTCTGAACAAATTCAAGAAAAGTTGAAATTTGGTTTGCAATAAACGATGCTTAACCATAAACCACATGAATAATAAATAGAGAAACTAAAATTACTTTGTTTTTTTGTTTAGTCCAATATAAAGAGTATAAAGCGTGAAACTGCCTGAACATCTTAACCCCAAACGTTCTTTTCAGGGACTAATCTTAACTTTGCAAAATTATTGGGCACACTATGGATGTGCAATTTTGCAACCTTACGATATGGAAGTCGGAGCTGGGACTTTTCATCCAGCAACAACATTACGCTCTCTAGGGCCACGCCCTTGGAAAGTTGCTTATGTCCAACCCTCTCGACGTCCAACAGATGGCCGATATGGTAAGAATCCAAATCGTTTACAACACTATTATCAATTCCAAGTGCTTCTCAAACCCTCTCCGCTCAATCTACAAGAACTTTATATAAAGTCGCTACAAGCTATCGGGCTTGATACAAAACTGCATGATATTCGCTTTGTTGAAGATGATTGGGAAAGTCCCACTCTTGGTGCTTGGGGGCTTGGATGGGAATGTTGGTGCGATGGAATGGAAGTCTCTCAATTTACTTATTTTCAACAAGTGTGCGGCATTGAATGCGCTCCAGTTTCAGGGGAACTCACATACGGTCTTGAGCGTCTAGCGATGTATATCCAAGGGGTTGATAACGTCTATGACCTTAACTTTAATGGTTTAGAGGGAGAAAACAAAATAAGTTATAGAGATATTTTTTTACAGGCAGAACAGGAATACTCATATTACAACTTCGAATTTGCTGATACAAAACTGCTCCATCAGCACTTTATCGATGCAGAACGCGAATGCAGCGCACTTCTTGATGCTGGAAAACCAAATAAAGAAAATGTATTCCATCGCTGTGTTTTTCCTGCCTATGATCAATGTATTAAAGCGAGCCATATCTTTAATCTTTTGCAAGCACGTGGCGTTATTTCTGTAACCGAACGACAAAATTACATTCTTCGCGTTCGTAATCTCGCGCGCCGTTGTGGGGAAGCCTTCTTACTCACAGAAGCTGGACAAATATATACTGGAGAGGCCTAATGTCTGATCTTCTTCTTGAACTTTTCAGTGAAGAAATACCCGCACGTATGCAACGAAAAGCTGCTGCTGATCTTAAAAAAGCTGTTACGGATCAACTTGTGAATGCTGGATTAACCTATAAAGCCGCTCGTGAATATTGGACACCTCGTCGGTTAACATTGGACGTACGCGGACTTTCTATACGCTCCAAAGATGTCCATGAAGAACGCAAAGGTCCCAGTATAAAATCACCACAGCATGTAATTGATGGTTTTCTACGTGCAACAGGATTAAATAATGTTTCTGAAGCGCATATTGGACATGATGATAAAAAAGGTCATTTTTATATTGCTAAAATTGTTAAAAAAGGTCGAGCTGCAGAAGAAATTATTGCCGATATTTTACCGGATATTATCCGCAACTTTCCATGGCCTAAATCTATGCGTTGGGGAAAAGATTCAGCACAAAGTGGTACTTTGAAGTGGATTAGACCTTTACAAAATATTCTTTGCATCTTCGGACCAGAAATTGGCGAAACACATGTTGTTCCGTTTACAATTGGTTCTCTTAAGAGCAATAATCTAACTTATGGTCATCGTTTCTTAAGTGACGGAAAGCCATTCCAGGTGCGTCGCTTTGATGACTATGTTACTCAACTTGAAACACACAAAGTCATTCTGGATGCAGAAAGACGAAAGAATATTATTTTAGCTGATGCTCAAAATCTTTGCTTTGCAAACGGTTTAGAACTGGTTCAAGATAATGCCCTCCTAGAAGAAGTTTCTGGCCTTGTTGAATGGCCTGTTATCCTTATGGGTGATTTTGACAAATCATTCCTTGATATTCCTCCAGAAATTATTCGCTTGACCATTCGAGCTAATCAAAAATGTTTTGTCACCCGCAAACAAGGAGAAAAAGTAAAACTTTCTCATCGTTTTATTCTCGTTTCTAATATTCTTGCAAATGATGAAGGCAAAGAAATTTCGAAAGGAAATAGTAAGGTTGTCCGTGCCCGTCTTTCTGATGCACTTCATTTTTGGCAAACCGATCAGCGTGATTTGCCCGATATTAAACAATTGGAATCTTCTGTAAAAAAATTTGATCTTGATATAAAAAAACCTCTTGATCAAAGAATGGCGCGACTTGATCATTTGAATGTAACTTTTCACGCCAAATTAGGTACACAAGGTGCAAGAGTAGAACGCATCGCTACACTCGCACAAAAAATTGCACCTTTGATACAAGCAGATCCTCTCTTAGCGAAACGTGCAGCCATCCTTGCAAAAGCTGATTTGCAAACAGAAATTGTCGGAGAATTTCCTGAACTACAAGGTGTTATGGGGCAAAAATACGCCCTTCTTCAAGGGGAAGATCCTCACGTCGCTGTAGCAATCGAAGACCATTATAAACCTCAAGGACCAACAGATCGTCTTCCACAAGAACCACTTGCTATAACCGTTATGCTCTCCGACAAAATTGACATGCTCGTTGGCTTTTGGCTCATTAATGAAAAACCAACGGGCTCAAAAGATCCCTATGCGTTAAGACGAGCAGCATTGGGAATTATTAGGCTTGTACTTTCGCGAGATTGGAAAATCAATCTTATGCCACTGTTCCAGTTAGCAACGAATCTTTTCTTACAACAAAAAAATAAATATGAAATCTCTCAAAGAGAAAATCCACAATTGCAGAATCTGCTTCCAGAAAAAACAGAATATATTTTATCAGATCTGTTATTCTTTTTTCATGACCGTTTGAAAATCTATCTAAAAGAGGAAGGCGCTCGTTACGACGCCCTTGAAGCCGTTTTAAATAAAGATTCTGATGATTTTTTATTGGTTGCACGTCGTGTCGAATCGCTTATCGCTTTTATCAACACCCATGATGGAATGAACTTTGTAGCCTCTGTAAAACGTACTGCCAATATTCTTGAAAATGAATTTCAAAAAAGCACAAAAATAGCGAATGAAATTAATTTTGAGCTCTTTGTCGAGAAAGAAGAAAAACAGCTCTATCATGCAATCTGTGAAGTAGAAAAAAAAGTTCTTGCTCCCATCAATACAACAAATTTATCATTTGCCCTCAGTGTGCTAGCGCCACTTGGAAAATTGATTGATATATTTTTTGAAAAAGTATTGGTGAATGATAAAAAACCTGATGTTCGTGCTAACCGTCTTGCTCTTCTCAAACGCACTCACATTGTTACACAATCGGTTGCAGACTTCTCAAAACTTGTCATTTAAAATCAAAGAGCCTATTAACTGATAAAAACAATGAAGATAAATTTTTCTTTTTTATGACTTTTATTAATTAATATTGATACTAATTAATATTGAGAAAATTATGCAACCAAAGAGACTGTTCTTTATCTCTCAAATATCATTAATTAAGATATGTTTTCATTTTGATAAATGATTCTTTCTCAAGAGACTCTTTAATAAGTTCATCTACCTTGTTAGCATCTATTTCTCTTGTAATAAGGGTACGTGCTGTAGAAATTGCCAAATCAATAGCCGATGAAGAAACCATGCGCATAGCATCGGCTTCTGCTTGGGAAATTTTTTGTTCTGCCAATTTATTGCGGTTTTTTACATATTCTTCTGCTTTTGCACGGGCTTCAGCAATAACAGATTCAACTTCATGCTTTGCTGCTGCAATAATTTCTTGCGCATCTTTTTCTGCTTCTGCATGTTTGCGTTGATATTCAGCCAATATTTCCTGTGCCTCTTCACGAAGACGCAGAGCCTCATCCAGTTCATCTTTGATACGTTTCGCGCGCGCATCAAGATGGTGTATAACCCTCTGTGGAATTTGGAAATAGACTAAAAGAGCCAAAAAAAGAACTAACCCAACAAATGCCCAAAAAGTATCAGTCATCTTTTTCTTCCTCAATAATCTGCAGTTTTAACAACTGAACGAACAGCCTCTTTGTTGATATCAACGTCAATCAATTTTTTCACAATTTCAAGAGCTACTTCTTCAGCGATAGAACCAACATTTTGCATGGCTTTATCCCGAATTTTTGCTATCTGTTTTTCAGCATCTGCGAGTTTTTTCTCTAAACTCTCTTCAATTTCTTTCCGTTCAAGCTCTGCCTTTTCTTTTAATTCTTCACTAGCTACCTGCGCTATAGCCTGCGCGTTCAAACGCGCTTCTGCTAATTTCCGCTCATAAGTTTCAACAACAATGTCTGCTTCTTGCTTCATGCGCATTGCCTGATCTAAATCAGATGCGATTCGATCTCGCCGTGTTTCAATAACACCGCCAATACGTGGTACAATTACACGGGAGATAAAAAGATAAAACAGTCCGAAAGAAATTGCCAACCAGAAAAAATGCGAACCAAAATGCACAAAATCAAAAGGCGGAAACACACGATTTGCATGCTCTGCCACCTTTTTAATATGTTCTATCGACGTTTCAGTGTTCTGTGCATAAGCGCTTGAAACAAACATCTTCTTTCATCCTTTAAATAGCTTATTAAAGCCCTCTATAACCGATGATAACTGACAAACATCTCTCTGGCATCTCTCTGGTTAAGAGCCTAAAAGGGTAAATCTTTCCTCATGCAAGAACAGATATACCCTTTTGATGATGATTAAACCCCAAAAAGAAGTAATAAAGCAATGAGCAATGAAAAAATTCCCAAAGCCTCTGTTACAGCAAAACCAAAGACGAGACGTCCAAACTGACTATCTGCTGCTGATGGATTTCGTAATGCACCAGAAAGATAGCTACCAAAAATATTACCAAGTCCTAAAGCTGTTCCAGCCATACCAAAGCAAGCAAGACCAGCGCCAATATATTTTGCTGCAAGCACCATTTCCATGTTATTCTCCTTTAAAGCGAAATTGCATTATTCGACGGAAAACCGCCAGTTTTATTAATGTCCTGGATGAATTGCATCATTAAGATACATACAAGTTAAAACCGTAAAGACGTAAGCCTGAAGAAATGCGACCAAAAACTCAAGAGCAGTAATTGCTACAGTCATAATAAGCGGTAAAATCGAACCACCCACACCTACGAGCCCTACCCCAATCATTGAAACAACAAACCCAGAAAACACTTTAAGCGTAATATGACCAGCAAGCATATTCGCAAAAAGACGAAGAGAAAGACTAATTGGACGGGAGAGAAAAGAAATAACCTCAATCATTGTCACCAGAGGTAAAACCACAACAGGAACTCCACTGGGAACGAACAGTTTCAAAAAACTGACCCCATGCTTATAAAAGCCATACCCAATCACCGTCAAAATTACCACCATTGCTAATGAAAACGTGATCATGATTTGAGACGTAACCGTATAAAAATAAGGAAAGAGACCAATAAAGTTAGCAACCAAAATAAAAGTAAACAGAGAAAAAACTAAAGGAAAAAACTGCATTCCCTGCACACCAGATGATTCCCGCAGAGTCGATGCTACAAACTCATAGGCCATTTCCGAAAGAGACTGCATCCGCGTTGGAACCAATCCACGACTCGATGATGAAATAAAGAGAAAAATAGAAGTTACAACAACCGTGAGGACTGTAAACAATGATACATTTGTAAACGATAAATCCATATTTCCTATGGAAATCTTAATCAGCCTTAAAACCTCAAACTGATGAATAGGATCTGGAGCGTGCGCTGTCACTTCAACCTCATTTATCGGACCTCTCATTGGCCCCTTTATTTTGTTTATCTTGGCGCAATACGCCTTCTTTTCCTAATTGACTGGAGGAAACATACCCCACAGACCGAAGAATACTCAATACACCAGCAGCAAATCCAAAGAAGAGAAAAAATACCAATCCCCAAGGCCATGAATCTGCTAACTTATCAAACCCCAACCCCAAAACAATACCAACTATAACACTTGCCAGAAACTCACTGGAAAGCTTAATTGCACCTGCCATCCTTCCTTGTGATTTTTCCCGCTTATTCCTATGCTCCCGCTTCTTTAATGCTTGCTTGCGTACTAAAGCTACGCTTAAGTTCCTACTACGGCATTCCAAATCCTCTGAATGAAGACACTCTCCTTGCTTTTCCTCTTCAGCCTCCTTACAGCTCATAACGGGTTTCTCGCCCATCGCCATCATTGGCTCCTTAATTAAAAAGCAACGTAAGAATACATTTCATAAAACCGTGTGCATCATATTGTTCCCGAATTTATTCGTCAAGATACTAAAAGAAATCTATCACAAGTTATCGTATAAATTTTATTGCAGAAATAACGTATTTTTCAATTTACATGCTTTCTTAAAAAGATATTCCAAGCACCTAAACCGATTTCACGACAGCACCCGTGAATGTATAACGAAAAGTTCACGTGAATAATATAAAACTCATAGAACAACCATTTTTACGTTTAACAAAAGGTGTAAACTAATACCATCTTATTTTCCGACTCCCAATGTTATATCAGTCCTAGTTTTGAAAGAGAACATAGAAAGCTAAAAACAGTATGAGAGCGTTGGTTTTCTCCTTTTATTCGAATAAACTTGCACTTTTTATTTTATGAAAATAATAATAATCAATTGTTTCTATATGATCCTATTCGCAAAGTATTTTACATACGCCATTAAAGGCCCCACCACGAAATGAGCTTGAGGATATTAAGAGAAGTTCCTTTAAATACAAGATATTAATAAATCTAAAATTTCAAATAGATTAAGCCAATAGAACATAATAAATTTTAAATACGATTACCATACCACTTTATACAATTTTAATCCACTTTTATGAACTTCGCTTTTTACAATTGAATATCCGTAGATTCAGCAAATATTTTTGCTTTTTATTCAAACAAACTATCGTAAGCAAAAGCGCTTATTCATAAGCTTTATTTTTATGAAACGATAATCTAATGCTGCTTTTCAAACAAGCATCATAATTATATTCCCCTACCCTCATATTGCATCTATTCTTGCACTTATAATAACCCATTAAGAGGATTATGTACTCTTTCTTAAATACTCCCTATTAAACTCTTCTCATGACATGCAAATAAATGACCTTTATCAAGATGAGAGAGCTCTATTCAATAGCGCTCATGATAAATGATTATCAATAAAATTAAAGAGTTATCATTTCTTCTTGGAACGTGTCGCAAAAGGATTATCAGAGGCTCGTAATGATATGCGAACTGGTATACCAAACATATCAAATGTTTCACGCAACCCATTGACAAGGTAACGCAAATACGACTGGGGCATACTTTTGGGGCGCGAGCAAGAAATCATAAATCCAGGAGGACGTGTCTTAACCTGTGTGATGTATTTAACCTTAAGTCGACGTCCAGAAACCGCAGGAGGTGGATGATGTGCCACAACAGTTTCAAGCCATTGGTTCAATTTAGCTGTCGAAATGCGACGATTCCATACACGGTGCATCATCATCACATTTTCCATAAGTTTATCAATTCCTTGACCATATTGTCCCGATAAAGGAACAGCCCTCAAACCACGAACTTGAGGAAGAAATCGTGCACATTTTTCATGCAAATCAATCAATGTAGCCTGACTATTTTCAATAAGGTCCCACTTATTAAAAGCAATAACTGGAACACGCCCTTCACGAATCACAAGATCAGCAATTTGTAAATCCTGTTTTTCAAAAGGCATCGTTGCATCAAAAACAATGATCACCACTTCTGCAAAACAAATAGCACGCAAAGTGTCAGCAACGGATAATTTTTCTAACTTTTCTTGAATTTTCGATTTTCGACGCAAACCCGCAGTATCAAACAGTTTAACATGACGACCACGCCATTCCCAATCTACAGAAATAGAATCACGCGTAAGTCCTGCTTCTGGTCCTGTTAATAACCGCTCTTGTTTCAGCATACTATTGATAAGAGTAGATTTTCCTGTATTGGGGCGCCCCGCAATTGCAATCCGAATAGGCTTATTTTCATCGTACATAAGCCCCTCTTCTTCCAAATTGTTTATATCATCACCAACAGATGCAGGCCGTATCGTAATATCTTCTTCTTTGTTATTGTCAAAAGCGCGTTCAGCCCCAACAGCCTCTATAATTGCATCACGAAGATCACTAATTCCCAAACCATGTTCAGCCGATATTGGGCACGGCTCCCCCAAACCTAATGACCACGCCTCATACTCTCCTCCCGTTGCCGCTCTTGACTCAGACTTATTAGCAACAAGGACTATTGGTTTTCCTGATTTGCGAACCAATGAAGCAAAGTTTAAATCACTTGGTGTTATTCCACTCTTTGCATCAAATACGAATAAAATAAGATCAGCTTCATCAATTGCAACTTTTGTATGAGAACGCATACGCCCCTCAAGTGTATGATCACCTGCTTCTTCCAGCCCAGCCGTATCAATCACATCAAAACGTAGATCTTGAAGTTTTGCCGCATGAATACGCCGATCACGTGTTACACCTGGCTTATCATCAACCAAAGCCAACCTTTGCCCAACCAAACGATTAAAAAGTGTTGATTTCCCAACATTGGGACGACCAACAATAGCAATGGTAAGGCTCATCAATTTATTCCTTATTTGTCTTGCCCTCGGCTTGTATGAGCTCAAGCATCATTCGAGCCCGATCTGCTATTTTTAAACCCAAAGCACCTTCTTCAGAAATTTTCTTAAAATAATAAACCGCCTCATCCATTTTATCCGACTTATAAGCAGCTAAGCCTAAAGCTTCTCTTGCAGACATACGCATAGGATCGGTATCACTTGCCATCTCTTTGACGCGCTTTTTGACATCCTCCAAAGTTCCTGTATCAACTAAAATATAGGCTGCTCGAATTTTTGCAACTTTCCGCAAAATCTGTGGTGCTTTCTCATCCGATGCAACAGAATCAAAGATCTCCACTGATTTAATCATATCACCTTGCTCCATGAGTAAAGAAGCCTCCCGCAAACGAGCAAGAAAAGGATATCCTCCAAAGTTAGAGTCTTTAACATTCTCCAATTGCTTTATCGCTTTATCAAAATGACGTGTATCCGCAAAATTAAGGCTTTTTATAAATGCGTCACCAATATAACCAGCTTTCTTTATTTGTGCATGATGATAAATTTGATAAATAATTATCATGATGATGAAAAGAAGGACTGCTCCAATAATTGAAAAACCATAACGTCTCCAAAAAGCAAGCGCCTTTTCCTGACGAAATTCAGCATTAACTTCAGCAATAAAACTATCATACGACATATATCATACCTTGTAAAAATTTACTCTCTGCGCTTTTACGCATAAATGGACAAAGATGGTAGCCTAAATCAACTAAAATCTTTAAATTACTGATTTATTTATTTCAAATTGACATGTAACCAAATCAATTGGATTTTTGCAACTGTCTTAGTCAAAAACGATGTAAATGTTCTTTAAGCTTACATCACAACTTTTGAATCTTATAAAAAAATCACTGCTTTAATATTATCCATGATTGCCTACCATCTTCAGCACCCTTCCCTCTCTATTATATGAAAGATATCTTTTAAAGTCTTTAACACAATCATTGTATTGTATTCGATTATAGGATTTTAATACCATTCTTTATTCATCTAGCTTACTGTATTTATATATCTTTTTTAATATGAGGGATGCGTAAATAAAAGTTGGGGAATAGAATTTCGCAATAGCCTCTACAAAAAGCATACTTCATGGAGTGTTTCTAACATTTCTTTGAAATCTGCTAACGCCCCTTAAAATAAGACATCTAAAAGTAGCATAAATGCAACAACAGTTTCATGTTGCAACGGATTAGAAGGTTTGATTGTAAAATTCTTTCGACAAAGATAGGCTTCTTTTTTAACAGAGAAGCTTTTTCTTGATCTAAAGCATAGAGTTCTATGATTTTCTCTTCCATGCCTACTGGAACAGATTTTCTACCAATTTCTACAGAAGATAAAAATGACACAGATAAACCTAATTTATCAACTATATTTGAAAGACGTTCTGAATGATCAATGCGAAGTTTTCATAAAATTTTGCCAAAGAAAGTGTATCCCTTCAATTTATCTTTATACAATTAATAACCTTTTGTAATAGATACTCAAAGCTTCTGAAAATATCTTATTGTAATGGCCAAACCCACATAAGCATTGGAACAGCAATAATAACGATCAACACCGCCAATGGAGCACCCAAACGTGGATAATCACTAAAACGGTATCCTCCTGGCGCCATCACGAGCATATTGCTTTGATGTCCGATAGGTGTAAGGAATTCACAACCTGCACCGATTGCAACAGCCATTAAAAAAGCTTCAGGCTTATAATGGAGAGAATGAGCAAAACTTGATGCAATTGGTGCTACCATCATCACTGTTGCTGCATTATTCAAAAATGGCGTAACCAACATAGCTGTCACCAACATAAGCGCTAAAGCACCGGATGGCGGGAAAAATATTGCCAATTGGCTCAGCCATTGACCAATGAGCTCCGTACATCCTGTTTTCTCTAACGCTTCACTCACTGGAATAAGAGCCGCTAATAGTACTAATATTGGACCATCTAATGCCTGATACAAATCACGCGCTGGCAAAACACGAAAGATCACCATTGCAGCAGCAGCAGAAAAGAAAGAAAAAGCAACTGGAACAATATGAAAAGCTGTAAAAATAATTGCTATAAATAAAATAGCCAAAGATATAAAACCATGTCGTAAATTTCCAAACACAATATTTCGTTTTGCTAGGGGTAAGCATTTCAATTCCCTTAACAAATTTGGAATAACTGCATCCTGTCCTTGCAAAACAATCACATCTCCAAGATGGAAAATAATATCATCAAGTCTTCCCCGCACCCTTTCATGCTGACGACTTAACGCAAGCAAATTTACATTATAGCGATCAAATAAGGAAAACTCTTTCGCACTAATACCGATAAGAGGTGAATTATGGGTAATGACGGCTTCAATAATATCAATATCACTGTCCTTATCACCTGCAGCAATAGTTCGCCCTTTAGAAAACTCTAAACGAGCAGAGTTCATCACGCTATCTAACCCTGTATGTGATCCTTCCAGCAAAATAATATCATTTTCAGACAAAACAAAATCTGGTAATGGTGAAATAGATACTTTGTTTCTGATGATTTGAATCACCATAACATCACCACTTGATGGCTTAACCAAATCAACAATATTTTTTCCCACAATCGGTGAATTTATTGGAATATGCACTTCTGCAACATAATTACGAATATCAATGGCATCATCAAACGATACACCTGAACGCACACGCACAGGCAAAAGCCAATAAAACAAGACCAAATATAAAACACCAGCCGTCGCAATAACCGCACCAACTGGTGTAAAATCAAACATCGTAAAAGGTGTTCCTGCTAAGCGTTCTTGCATCGCTGAAATAACAACATTGGGAGATGTTCCTATCTGTGTCATAAGCCCCCCCAATAAAGAACCAAAGGCCATGGGCATCAAAAAGACAGAAGGAGAAACCTGAGAACGACGAGCAAACTGAAAAGCTATCGGAAGCATAATAGCCAAAGCACCAATGTTTTTAACGAACATTGATAACACGACAACAGAAATAACCAAAAAAGCTAATTGAAGACGCACCGATTTCACATCTGGCCATACCCGTTGAATAATAAATTCCATTATACCAGAGCGCGATACGGCTGTACTGACAACAAACACACTCCCCACGATAATAACGATATCATTACTAAAACCGCTAAAAGCTTCCTTCGGACTGACAAGACCAAGAGCACAAGCTATTAATAACGTACAAATAGCAACAAGATCATAACGAAATCGATCCCAAATAAAAACAACCATCATGAGACCAATGATCGAAAAAGCCATTATTTGATTTTCTGTCATAACACTTACCTCTCCCCATTAAATTATAATGAACAAGAACATATTTTTTATGTTTTAAATATTCCTATAAACAGCAGCAAGATAAAAGCAGACATCGAAATATTTTAGGATAATTTTAAAGTGATAAAAAATTATGATGCGCATAAACTTGCCTCTCCTTATTATGCGTGCTTTTCTATAAAGTGCTGAACCCAAAGAAAATTGATAAAAGTTGATAAAGCTATATTGCAAAAAAGATGAGAATAACTCTAATATAGAGCGTAGATAATTGTTGAAACTGGTACACGCTATATTTAAACCTTTGTCGTTGCTTAAAAGAATTTATCTTCACTCTCAATTCAAAGAGTGATAAAAATGAAAGAAGAAAGAATGGTCAATCTTAATAGTGGGTATCAAAGTAACCTCAGATATTGGCTCACTTGCATTATTGGATTTGTTGCTATCTTGGCAATTATAATGGTTGGTGGATTTTATATTGCAAAACCCTATCTTGACAGTTTTGTAAGAAAAGAAATAGCCCGTCATTCCATAAAAGCCGAAACATCTGAAGTGAGCATCTTAGGTAAAGTCAATTTGAAAAATGTTACATTACCCGTTCCAGCCGGTACATCACTTAAAATTGGTGCCATTTCTGCCCGTCCTCCTCTTTCCTTTATTCCTGGAACTTTCACACTCTATAATGTTGATTTAAAGCATAATAATATTCATGTGCAAATTCCTAAAATCTCTCTTAGGAGTGTATTCTTAAAAGAAAAAGATAGAACACTCTCATCACGTCTTTTACAAACAATGATGCGTATTGAGCTTTCCTCAATTATTGCTCCCAATATACAACTTTCTATAGAAAATAAAAATAAGCAAACAGAAACGGTTGAAGTCAATAATTTCCAGCTTTCTGATTTTAGAAATGGCCATATCCGTTCAGTTAGTATCAAAAATATGGATCTTAAAACAGTTGCAGTCAATGGTGCCAAACAGATGCAGCTTATGGCTAAAAGTGATACAATAAAAGCCCATGATATCGACATCAACTACGCCTATTCTATCATCTTTGGAAAAAACAATACTCTCAATCAAGGTAAAACCGTTACTGGTCCCATTGCTCTGAATAATATAAGCGTTGATATTTTTGAAGAAGCAGAAAAAAACAGCTCTTTCTTTCTCCAACAGTTTAAAACATCTGGTTTAAAGATGAAGCCATTTGAACAAACTCCTGAAAAATTGATCAAAGCTTATCTTAATGCAAAAAAAGAGAATAATAAAACCGCTGAAAAAATAGCACAAAATGGTCTACTTCTAAACATATTGCTCGCCATTACCTCAGCCGATGCCAAAGTTGATAACGTCACCGTTGATATACCACAGTTGAAAGCAACACTCGAATCATTCCAATTCAAACCAAGCTTGTGGAAACAACCTATCCCTAAAAAACTTTTTCTTTCCCTCAATAACCTTTCCGTTTTACCTAAAAAAATGAATGAAAAAGACTTAGAACTCTTCAAAAATTTGAACTTTGAGCGCTTTAATATTTCAGGAAAAATTGATATTTCTTATGATGAAAAAAAACGTATGCTCCTTCTTGATGCAATGTCTTTCGATATGAAAGACGTTGGATCTGGGTACATATCAGCCAAGGTTATTGATGTTGATGAAAAGCTTTTTTCTGGTCAGAAAAATGTAATGATTGCTGCTTCTCAAGACCTTGGCATCAATGAAATTGATCTACAATATAAGGATGCAGGTTTCATTGATAAGCTTTTTTCTTATCTTGCGCAAACTCTTAATGACAGCAAACATGATCTTAAAAAGGAACTCTATGACGATTTCTATCTAATGATGACGCAGACCCCTAACATTCTGTTAAAAAATCATGACGAAGCAGAAAAAATTTCAAAATCCTTAGGTGAATTTGCTAAAAATCCGCAAACATTGAGCGTTAAAATTAAAGCAAAAGATAATAAAGGGCTCACAATAATTGATCTCGAATCTGCTTTACAAAATGATCTATCCAAGGCTTTAAGCAAAGTAGATCTCACTATTAAAAATGAAGCATCGCCTTGAACATTTTGTGCTTTAAACATGATGATCTTGTCTATAAATTAAGAACTTTATTCCTCTTTTTGCTTTTATATGATACAGAAGGCTTCACATAGAGTCATTTACATAAGAGAATATAGAATTATAAAATTGTCGATACTTGGAGTTGTTCATGTCTGATTTATCTTCAAATCGCTTGCCTAATCGCGCTTCTCGTGTCACCAATCAAGCGCTTTCTGCTATCGAGCGTTTTCTCCATATTGAAGCTCTTAGTGGTATTGTTCTTTTATTAGCTGCTGCTTCTGCACTCATTTTTGCCAATTCTAAATATGCTGATCTCTATGAATCTTTTTGGCATACACCTCTTGGTTTTAATTTGGGGCATTTCACTCTTTCATGGGATTTGCATTTTTGGGTTAATGATGCTCTTATGACTATTTTTTTTCTCGTTGCTGGAATGGAAATCCGACGCGAGATTCATGAAGGTGCTCTTGCCGATTTTAAACAAGCAATCTTACCAATTGTTGCTGCAATAGGGGGTGTTTGTTTCCCTGCAATTATTTATTTTATCTTCAACTTTAATGATGGGCATATACATGGTTGGGCCGTACCAACAGCAACAGATATTGCCTTTGCTCTCGGTATTCTTGCTCTTCTTGGAAAAAAAATTCCTTCTAATCTTCATATCATTCTTCTATCACTCGCGATTATTGATGATATTATAGCTGTTCTTATTATTGCTTTTTTCTACTCAACAAACATTGATCTTAGTGGTTTAATGATTGCAGGAGCAGGTATTGCTCTAGTGCTATTCTTTCAATGGATTGGGCTTGCATCAGCATGGCTTTACATTTTACCTGGTGCAATCATCTGGTGGGGTTTAATGGTAACAGGCGTTCATCCATCACTTGCTGGTGTAATTTTAGGGATGATGACTCCCGTTTTTCCTACTCGGACTCTTGTAGCGCCACTCACCACGCTCAGCAATGCTATGCAAATTCTTCAAGAAAAAAATATTAAAACAGATCTCCATCATATTTCAACCGCATTGAAAAAAATGCGCAAAGGACAGCGTGCCATAATTGCTCCAGTAACCCGTGTTCAGAAAGCATTGCATCCATGGGTTGCATACGGTGTAATGCCGATTTTTGCCTTTGCAAATGCAGGAGTAAGTTTTGCAAACTTTGACCTTTCTTCCGATAAATCATTCTTGATTGTTCTTGGTGTTGTTATTGGGCTTTTCATCGGTAAGCCGCTTGGCATTATCACTGCCAGTTATCTAGCTGTAAAATCAGGTCTATGCCGCCTCCCTCCTCATATGACATGGACAGGTATTTTACTCATTGGTTTTTTAGCAGGAATTGGCTTTACAATGTCTATCTTTGTTTCAATGCTTGCTTTTAAAAATATTATCCTTCTTGATGCTGCAAAAATTGGAGTACTTTGTGGCTCTGGTTTATCTGCTCTTATCGGTCTAGGATATGGATTTATTTATATTAAGCGCAATAAAGACGTTGCTCATAGTTCCCAATAAACTAATTAAAAATAGACTTTTATACGAGCTTTTTAAAAAGTGATTCTATTCATTTGTTGGATTTGGACAATATTGAACGTAAAAGCCGTTGTTTTACCTCATCTTTACATCTATGAAGATGTAAACTGACATCATCGTACTATTTTGCCAACCTCTCATGTCAACAACTCTTGACACTTGAGAGAATTCATAAGAGACGTTTTTTTATTCCTTTCTTCAATAAAGTTTACTCATATACCAGTCCCACTTGTAGCGTACACAGAAATAATTTTAATTGATTTAATATAAAGGGATTTGTGATAGGAGAAGCGATCTTTCATCAAAGCTATTATCCACTATAAAGAAACAATGAATTCCTATTATAAATCAATATGTTATATTTAATTATAACGAAAAAATAAGAAACAATAATTAATAGTAATGTAAATAATATATCTTCATTTGAAGCTATCACTGAAATCTTGGCTACTCAATGCACATGAATAAGGTATATTGAGTTAATCAACACAAAACAACTTTCTCACCATAACTGTTTGTATAAAAATTATAGAGAGTTGTTTCAAACACCTTAACTCCATCATTACAATTCTTACAAGCTGCTGTTTTTATAATAAAGTATATAGACGTTAATTTATTGAAATAATATAATTTTTTTACTGCCCTTTATAGCCACAACAGTTCTTCCAACCTCACCTATCACTTATAACGTCAACATAGCAAGCAGACCCAATAATTAGTTAAGTAATCCCGTAGCTCATTTTTCCAACAAATCCATCTTTTCGTTACTGACTTTATTGTCAGTATTATCAACAGCTTTAATCCTAGCCTTCTTTAAAAAACATATTATTTTTTGAGCAAATATATTTTTAAGGATCATTTGTCGTCTTATCACTCGGGTAAGAAAGCAAAATACCGGAAGGTTTCCTTATTTCAAAGCAAAAGTTGCACAATATTGGAAACTGAAAATAGCCTTAGTGCGGCTCACTTTCTCCTTTATAAGCGTAAAGATGAGTATTGATTTTTACCTTTACAACTTCATAGTCTCCCAGTGTTAAACTGTCTTCCCGTTTTCAAGATCACGAATAAGTTTAAAATGAGAGCATTTTGCTGTATTGAATAGTTCTCATTTAAGTTCAAAATATAAGTTATCCTTAATAAAAATTATTAATATATATTAAAGCTTTACGTTATTGAAACTTTATTGGAGCTAAAAAATGCTCACCCCTTATCAAGAGCATAAACAGCATGTAATGTTCTAACCGCAAGTTCAGTGTAAGCACTATCAATCAAAATAGAAATTTTAATTTCTGAGGTGGTGATTGCTTGAATATTAATACCCTTTTCAGCCAAAGCCTTAAAAGCTGTAGCAGCAACACCTGCATGGCTGCGCATTCCAATACCAATCACAGATACCTTGGCAAGATCGCTTTCAAATTGCAGAACATCAAATCCAATTTCTTTACGATTTTTCTCAAGAAGAGCAACGGCTTTTTCTACATCTGCTGATGGTACAGTAAAAGTCATATCAGTTTTTGAGCCATCTTCAGAAATATTTTGCACAATCATATCAACATTAATGCGCTCTTCAGCCAAGGGGCCAAAAATTGCTGCCGAAATCCCTGGACGATCGGCAAGCCGACGAAGGGAAATTTGTGCTTCATCCTTAGCAAAAGCAATACCAGTAACATTTTGTTGTTCCACAATTTCATCCTCATCGCAAATAAGTGTTCCAGAAGAACTCATTGGATCCTCCATGCCTAAAGCATCAGGATCCTCAAAACTTGAACGCACAAAGGTACGAACCTTATGAACCATTGCCAATTCAACAGAACGAACCTGTAAAACTTTTGCACCAAGAGAAGCCATTTCCAGCATCTCTTCAAAAGCTACCTTTGGTAAACGACGCGCTTTCGGTTCTATACGTGGATCCGTTGTATAAACACCATCCACATCCGTATAAATATCACAGCGATCAGCTTGTACAGCCGCTGCTATAGCAACAGCACTTGTATCTGATCCCCCACGTCCTAAGGTAGAAATTCGATTATCCGGAGTTACCCCCTGAAAACCAGCAATAACAGCAACCTGACCTTCCTGAAAATGCTCTATTAAAAAAGATCCGTCAATATCAGTAATACGTGCACGGCCATGCGCATTGTCTGTATGAATAGGAATTTGCCAACCAAGCCATGAACGTGCATTCACGCCCATTGTTTGAAGTGTTAAAGCCAACAAACCAGAAGTAACCTGTTCACCAGCAGCAACCACAACATCATATTCACGAACATCTCTATGTATAGGCGAAGCATCACACGTCCACTGAACAAGTTCATTGGTTTTACCAGCCATCGCAGATACGACAACGGCAACCTCATTACCTGCATCAACCTCTCTTTTGACATGCCTTGCAACATTATGAATACATTCAATGTTTGCTACAGATGTTCCACCAAATTTCATGACAATGCGCGCCATTAATAATACTCTATCTTTACATCTCTTATCTCAAACGGTAACGAGAATAAGATGCTCTATCAACTAATCATTTACTCGACATAGCGAATATCTATCATTTGTGCAAGTTTCATTATGATTATATTAATTTCTCTTGACTTTTTATAAAATCTACTTGACGTGATCATTAAAAAATAAAAGGAAAGCAAAATGATAGATAAAACGCGGACAACTATTGATCAAAGTGAAATTGATCACTTTTCACGTATTGCTACAGAATGGTGGAATCCACAAGGAAAATTTCGACCTCTTCACCAATTTAACCCAACACGCCTTGCTTACATCAGAGAAAAAATCTGTTTAGAGTTTAATCGTGACCCTGTTTCACTTACACCCTTTGAGAATTTGAAAATTCTTGATATTGGCTGTGGAGGAGGCTTGTTATGTGAACCAATGGCACGTCTTGGCGCTATGGTCGTAGGCGTTGATGCTTCACAAACGAATATTGAAGTCGCAAAAATTCATGCAACCCAAAATGATCTTTTAATTGATTACCGTACCACTACGGCAGAAGCACTCGCCAACGAAGGAGAGAAATTTGATATCATCCTTAATATGGAAGTTGTTGAACATGTCGCTGACGTTAATCTCTTCATAGAAGCTACAGCAAAAATGCTGAAACCACAAGGGTTGATGTTTGTCTCGACACTCAACCGCACATGGAAAGCATGGGGGCTTGCTATTGTAGGCGCTGAATATATCCTACGTTGGCTTCCTAAAGGAACACATGATTATAAAAAATTCCTAAAACCTCTAGAACTTAAAAATTTCTTATCACAAAATGCTCTAGCTGTCATTGATGAGATAGGTATTACTTATAACCCATTAAACGACAGCTGGAATCGCTCAAAAGACATGGACGTTAACTACCTCCTTCTCGCAAAACGGTCTTAAGAATATCTCATTTACAACTATTGTATGCCTTGTAATAAAGAATTGAGCTTTCCCTCAGCCTCTAAAGCATAAAGATCATCACAACCGCCCACGTGATAATCACCTATAAAAATTTGCGGAAATGTATTACGTCCATTTGCGCGCTGTACCATTTCTTGGCGACGGGATGTAGAAGCATCAATATCTGTATATTTTACGCCTTTTTTATCAAGTAAATCACGAGCTTTTATGCAATAAGGACAACCGGGACGTGTATAAATTATTATCTCTTTCATAATAGTTTCCTCCAATATTTTTTATAATATTCACTTCAAGTTTCTCTTAAGAAGAGGGATAAATAGAATCTTCTTTGAGGACACGCGAAAATGTTAGCACATCAACCTGTCGTGCACCTGCATCTTTTAATGCAGAGGCTGCTGCCGTAACTGTTGCACCCGTTGTAAAAACATCATCAATCAGTAAAACAGAACATCCTTTAAGGTATTTTTTAACCTTATGCGAAACCTTAAAAGCATTTTTTACGTTAAGTTTTCTCTCTCTTGAAGAAAGACTAACCTGCGGACGGGTATGCCGACAACGAACAAGCCACCCCGGTTTTAAAAGCTTTTTTTGTGATTCTGCAATATAACGTGCAAGCTCAGCAGATTGATTATAACGCCTCTCCCAAAAACGACGAAAATGCAATGGAATGGGGATAATAACATCACAATCATCAATAACCTCGCGTCCAGCAAACATCATCCACTTGGCCATAAATGATGCCAATTCTATATGATCACCATATTTTAAACGCGTTACTAAAGTTCGTGCAAGCCCCTTATGAACAATGACCGAGCGAACACGTGAAAAAGGATAAGAATTACGAAGTGCTTCACCACTGAGAAACCCCTCCCCCATATCACAAACAAAAGGAGTCCCCATAACAGGACAATAAGGTTTTGTGATAAATTGAAGTTCTTTCCAACATTCGGAGCAAATCGTACCATAAGTAGAAACATTTTGCTTACATCCAGGACAAATTGGAGGATAAAGCATTGTTTTCAAGCGTTCAATGCATTTACTTAGTATATCGTTGCTATTTAACGCCGCTTCTCGAAAGTACAACATTATAAATCTAGGCTTTTACAAGTTCCCCGTAGAACAAAAGTTTCTTTGTATTTCCTCAATTTATAATTTTAATTCCTTTAAAAACTCTTACCTTCTATAAATTTATTTTCTTTCATATTATAAACTTGACAGAGCTTGCACAAATAATGAACCTTTTCAAAATATATTCTTTCATAGAGAGAAAGTGTTCTACAATATGTCGCATCCTTTAATTTTTGATCATAACCGCATTGAACAATTCCGCAAACGCGCTTTCCAAAAAGCAAAAAAAGGATATGACTTTTTACTCTCTCACATAGCAGAAGATCTCTATAAACGTCTTAGTACTGTTGATCGCCTCTTTACATTAGCTCTCGATTTACACAGCCATACAGACCTTGCTGCGCAAGCTTTAATGAAGTCTGGAAAAGTTTGTTCCATAGAACGTATTGAAACCGATACGCTTTATCAAAGCCATGATAAAAAATTTCATTTACGTCATCGAGAATTTCTTGATTTACCTCAAAGTTACTGTGACCTTATTGTTTCACTTCTTTCATTACAATTGACCAATGATACCCCTGGTGTTCTAAGCCAGATAAAAAATACTCTTAAACCAGATGGCTTATTTCTTGCTGTTATGGCAGGAGCTGGTACATTAAGAGAATTGCGCGAAAGCCTGCTGCAAGCTGAAAGTGAAATTTATGATGGAGCAAGCCCTAGGGTCTACCCTTTTGCCGACATTCGTGATGCAGGCGCTCTTTTACAGCGTGTTGGCTTTGCCCTTCCTGTAGCAGACGTTGAAGATATCACAATACGTTATAATACAATGTTTGATCTTATGCACGATCTTAAAGCTATGGGAATGCAAAATGCACACATAAATCGTTCACGACGCCCTGTATCCAAACGTTTTTTTCTCCGCGCAGCTGAAATCTATGCACAACGATTTAGTGATCCTGATGGACGTATTCGTGCACATTTTTCTTTCATCTGGCTCTCTGGTTGGGCCCCTCATCCCAATCAACAAAAACCCCTACAACCTGGTTCAGCGCAAATATCTCTTACAGATGTTTTACAATCTAAAAAAACATAACCTAAAATCATTTTTTTAAAATACTTTTATCCGTTGTTCGTAACATTTGACTGGTAATTGTTCCAGCTACCATTGAATCGCTTACGTTTAGAGCAGTACGTCCCATATCAATTAGCGGTTCAATAGAGATGAGTACAGCAACCAAAGTAACAGGAAATCCCATAATTGGTAAAACAATCAATGCAGCAAAGATAGCCCCTCCCCCCACACCAGCAACACCAATAGAACTCAACGTTACAATCCCAACAAGCGTAGCAATCCAAGTAGGATCAAGAGGATTAATACCCATAGAGGGTGCAATCATGGTCGCAAGCATCGCTGGATAAAGACCGGCACAACCATTTTGTCCAATTGTTGCCCCAAAAGAAGCTGCAAAACTCGCAATGGATTGCGGAACTCCTATCCACTGCGTTTGCGCTTCAATATTCAAAGGAATACTTGCAGCACTTGAACGACTGCTAAAAGCAAATGTTAAAACCGGTAAAACCTTTTTGAAAAAACGAAAGGGATTAATCCCAGAAATGCCAAGCAGTACACCATGAATACCAAAAATTAAGATAATACCGACATAAGAGGCAATAATAAAAACCAGTAAATTTAAAATATCTGAAATACGTGATATCGCTCCTACTTTCGTCATAAGAGCAAAAATACCATAAGGCGTCAAAGCAATCACTATACGGACCAACCGCATAATCCAAGCTTGTGCCACTTGAATAAATAAAAGCGCGTTTTCTCCTTTTTCTGGCTCATCTTTCTTTAAAAGAAGAACCGCTGCACCTAAAAATGACGCAAAAATCACAACACTGATAATTGACGTACGTTTAGCTCCACTCAATTCAGCAAATGGATTTTTAGGAATCATAGACAAAATCATCTTTGGTATATTCATATCTCCAAGTTGAGAAATATGACCTTCAAGAATAGCAGAAACATTTTGCCCTTCATGCACCAAACCATTTGCTGTTAATCCAAAGAAATTAACCACAAGCACGCCAACCAATGCTGAAAGAGCCGTTGTAAAAAGCAATATTGAAATTGTTATTATACTCATCTTTCCAACAGCATAAACAGAATGTAAATGAGCAACCGCTGAAACGATAGAGACAAAAACCAGTGGCATAACAATCATTTGTAACAATAAAATATAGCCTTCACCAACAATGTTAAACCATTCAACGGATTTCAATAAAGTGCCTTCACCCTCTCCATAAACAAACTGTAAAATACTACCAAAAATCAAGCCAAGGATAAGCCCTAGCATAACACGGAGTGAAAGACTCCATTGCATTCTCTTACTCTGAGCAATCCACAATAAAAAAATAACAAATAGAAATAAATTGATAAAAAAATTAAATGTCATTGTCTATGCCCAGTCTATATCCACTATTGTTTATGATTGATGTAAATAACATACATACCTCAAAATCAATGCATGATATTTGAAAGTTAAAGTATAAAACTTACAAGGTTTTTACAAAACCATTATTTTTCAATTTATAGATTAAAAGAGAATTTTTTATCTACTAATAAATGTTTAAAGAAAATAAATAAAATTATTTTCCTATTATTTAAATTTATACTCTCATTAAATAATTTAAAAAGAGAAATATAAACAGCACTCATAGCATCTTAATACTGAATAACTCCAACATATCTTATCACTCTAAATGCCCTTATCACTCTCTTTTGCTCTTTGAATTGAAAAGAGCTTTCCAAACAATGGTTAATTAATAATCGAACATTCATAACTTTTCTGAAAAATACAAGATCAAGCCACTCTTGCCAATTTTATGGACGGCACTCTCAACAATTTTGATCAGCACTTCAAATATAATTATTTTATGGATAACACCTTTTACACATTCTTTCTCTGCTCTCAATGGAAGCTTTTTTGTTTTTCGAAATTCTCTTTATAGACATAAAAATATGCCCTCTCAATAACAAAAAAATCTCAAATGTGAAGACTTCGAAAACCACAATACCTATAAAATGCAATACAACTAATAATATAAAACATTACTCAACACACCCTAAAACACAATACCAACAAAAATACCATATATCCTGTTGATATAACAAAACTAAATGATATCAATCGTCATCATAGACGTATTTAATATCGGTCTATTTATTGAAGATAAGGAGTTAAATTACTCATGAAGCGTACCATAACATTTATTGTTGTATCTTCTCTATTGATACTTTTGTTTGCTGTATTAATATCATTTGGATATACTAAAGTGAACGATTTGAATCCGTACAATGAACTTTATCAGTCAAAACCATAAAGACTTAGAATATCGTGAAAAAAAGGAAATAGCAAAAGAAGTTATAAAAGTCTTTCAAAGTAAGACAAAACCTGTTACATCTGTAGAATATGATAAGGTATGATTTTAAAAATATTTAATAGAACTACAAATTGAACCTCCACAATTGGATATTTTAAAGCATTATCACACAATACTTGCCTTTTGTGGACGTTTTGCTGTTGTTTGGCAAATAATCCAAAGATGAAGATCTGCTCACTAATCAAATACAATACTCATTTGATTCATTGAAAAAAGATGTTTTTCTCGCAAAACTTGCAGAAGACTTTCATGATCTGATGGCTGAATATGGAAAAAAATTTCTAGATTCTCCAACTCCCATTAACCGAAAAGAACAAATTATGCGTCCAGAGAAAATAATAACATGTAATTTCCTTACCCGTTTTAAAAATACAGCTATTGTCTGCATAATGACAGCGTAATTATATCGTATAATGATAAAAAAAGGGATAAGAATCCTTATAAGATCTGGCTAATAAAAAATGGAAGCAACAAAAAGTTAAGCAGCCCACTCTATGTTTAGCGAACAAAATAAGTATTTGCAGCTTGCCTGTACAACAACTAAATTTTTGTATTTTGTTCCACATAAAAAATACTTCATATTCATATAAACATCGTATATTGAATGATAATAATTTAATATTGGATAAGATTATTAAACACAAATAATATTTTTATTCCTTTATTAAAAAGTGAAAAATATTGTTTTCAGACTTATTCATAAGCGTGATGAGCCAAGTGGATAAAAATATTTGATAACAAGCTAAATATATCTCTTATGATCCATCTCTAAGATAAAGATACAAGATTGAGGTTACGGAAATATCGTGACAGTATTAATCTGGATATAAAAATAATAGGGACTAAGAGATCTTTGTATTGTATCATTTACGAGACAATGTTGAAAGCAAGGGGAAATATTCTTTCTAAGATAAGTGAGTGAATGAGCCACCACAGTGATATGCATTTTTAAAAAAGTACAAAATGTCTTTGCCTCAAATTTAATAAGCACATTCTAAAAATACAGGTTCTACAGACTCATTCCAAATAGAATAGTAATAGGACAACAATTTTTCAGCATCTGTTTGCCCCATTGCAACAACCTCTTCTAAAGGATTAAGAAAATTTGTTTCATCAAAACCATTCGCATCATACTGTTTGCGATTTTTTAGGCCCTTGCGTGCAATAGCAAGGGCTTGACGTGCTAATTCTAACAGAATGGTTTGACGAAAAGGAGTTTTTAACCCCTCTTTTGGAACGCGTTGGCGCAACTCTAAAACTTCTTCAAAACACCAATCTTTTGTCAAAGCCTCCGCCTCATTAAGTGCTTCTCTATCATAAAGAAGCCCAACCCAAAAAGCTGACAACGCACAAATACGCTTCCAAGAACCACAATCCGCTCCTCTCATTTCTAAAAATCTTTTTAAGCGGACTTCAGGAAATAACGTTGATAGGTGATTAATCCAATCTCCCATATTTGGAATTGAATTTGCAACTTGTCCTTTTAATGCTCCATTCATAAACTGACGAAACGTTATGTGTGTACAATCATAATAACGACCATCACGAACAACAAAATACATTGGAACATCAAGGGCCCATTCAACATAATCAGCAAAACCAAAGCGCTCAGAAAATATAAAAGGGAGAACCCCTGTCCTCTGATTATCCGTATTACGCCAAATTTCAGAACGCCAAGATAAAAAGCCATTCGGACGTCCTTCTGTAAAAGGTGAGCTTGCAAATAATGCGGTCGCAATAGACTGTAACTTCATAGATACTTGCATTTTTTGCCGCATATCACTTTCAGATGAAAAATCAAGATTAACCTGAACCGTTGATGTGCGATACATCATATTAAGACCATTATGCCCCACTTTCGGCATATAATCAGTCATAATCTGATAACGTGACTTAGGCATTTTCGGCGTTTCAGCCAAAGTCCACTTTGGACTAGCACCAAGACCTAAAAAACCAATCCCTAATGGTTCTGAAATTTTCTTGAGAAGAGCTAAATGCTGCATCAACTCGTTATAAGTATGACCTATTGTTTTTAATGGTGCACCCGATAATTCAAATTGTCCCCCAGGTTCCAAAGAAATAGCCCCCTGATCACCTGATCCTACGAGCCCAATAATATTCCCTTCATCTAAAATAGGTTCCCATCCTAAAACGCTTTGCATCCCCTTTAAAAGCGCTCGGATTCCTCTCTCACCTTCATAAGGAACAGGAAGAAAACCATCTCTATAAAACGGAAATTTTTCATGTTCTGTACCAATACGCCAATCATCTTCTGGTTTATACCCCCCTTGGAAATAGCTAACCAAGGAATCTAAGTTATAAATTTCACTTTCATCGGTTATATCAAGCGCCATAACTTATCATATCCTATCATCGTCTTAAATGAATTGTTTAGAATGATTTTACAGACTTCTCAATCCATTGCCCAATCCCCCACGGTAGCATTAAGAAGAGCCAAAGCAGCGACAGCGGCAGTGTCAGCGCGTAAAATACGCGGACCTAATGATATTGGAACCACAAAAGGATGTTTTTTTAAAAAGCTCCGCTCTTCTTCACTAAACCCACCTTCTGGTCCAATGAGAACACCAGGTGTTGTAACGTCACGCTTTTTAAAAGAAGGTAATGGATTATGCGATTTATGCTCTTCATCACAAAAGAATAAAGGCTGTGTCTCATCCCACTGTGCTAAAAGTTCTGCTAATGATAGAGCAGATACGCATTCAGGCAGAGATAAAATGCCACACTGTTCAGAAGCTTCGATAACATTGGCTTCCATACGCGCCATATTGATACGCGTAACCTGCGTATGATGCGTTATAACAGGCTGCAAAATCGATACCCCCATTTCAACAGCTTTCTGCACCATATAATCCAACCGCGCGTTTTTAAGTGGAGCAAAGCAATAAATAAGATTAGAATGCCTCGTTTGTAATCTTTCTTGATGGATAAGCTGAACCACAACAAATTTTTTTTTTACAATGATAAGTTTAGCAAGCCATTCACCATCCTGTCCATTAAAAAGTAAAATTTCTGCTCCTTCTTTCATCCGCAAAACATGCACAAGATAAAAAGCTTGCGCCCCCTCTATCTTTATTTCTTCATTCAAAGCCAATGTCTGTCTAATAAATAATCTTTTAAGTTTATAATTTATGCGCATAAAAATTTTGCCAAAGCTCACTATCATCATCGAGAAAATGAAGAAAAATATATAACAAAAAGAAAAAAATATATCTATAGAACTATAATATATGAAAAATTTATAGAGTTTTTTTAGCTTTATGAGATGATAATAGGAACCTATCGGTCTTTAAGTGATTCTGCTTTCATAAAAGTTTAGATAATACACCGTTCATCTTTGAATTGGGTCATTGATGCATCCGTGGAGGAAAAAGATATGTCTGCTAAAAAAGCTACAATTATTACGATTACAACCCTCTTAGCCTTTATTTTGATTACAGTGGGAATTGGTTCTGTTGGAGCCGACGGGAAGCATACAGTTACCAAAGATGGCTATGGTATTTCTTCTGAGATTCAATAAGCACTGACCGACATCCCTTAAAAATTTAGTGTAACAAAATATTGCTAGCAACCTTCTAAGACTTGCATCAATATTATGAATCTCTTGTATTTAAAAGATTTTATAAGAAGCGTTGTTCTTCCTCTCTTCACTCATTTATCGACATACCAACCACGCTTATAACGTAGAGGACGATTTTTATGACTTTATCACGAATAGATTTAAAATGAGAGAATCTTACGATAGTGGAATTTCTTATTTAAGTTTAAAAACAACTTTAAATTGTAAACGGATGAGTTATAATTATAAAATAAAATGTTGTATAGACGAAAAACAATACTCAATCTGTATCAGTGGCTTTTGTAATTAAAAAATTACCATGATCTTGTCCTTTAGAGCTCAGAGAAAATGTAAAAGGCCATGCAAGGCTGTTAGCAAGGCATTGAACATCTTTACATAAAGTGTCTGATCTATAATTTTTTCGTAATTGTGCCTGTAGTATCAATTCATTCTGCTTCCCTTGAGAAATAGCAGTTGCAATAGCTCCCTGAATGGATAAACTCAAGTCTGCTGTATGCATCAATGACTCTGTCACTTTCATCACACCTTCTGAAAAGCTTGTCTGGATATCCCAGTGATCAAAAGTTGTGGAAAGAGAATCATCATTTGTTAAAAGAAATTGTTGTTTGTTTGAAAGTCTTGTTTGTAATTCATTCAAATCATACCCTAATAGCCGACCAGAAGACATCTTTAATGTTAATTCACTCTGCATTTTTGTAAAAACTTCCATCCAAGAATCAGCCAGTGTCTGTATCGTTGCAGTAAAATTCGTTTTGCTTTGTATAAATGGAATAAATCCTAAAGCTTCTAGAGCTTCCTGCATATCAATAGAAGCACCTGAAATATTTCCTCCAATACGCACTTTCTGTCCAACTGGCGTAACTTCAATATTACTTTGAATGGATCCACCCCAAATATTCGCATGCCCAAGATCAAAAATACCATGCCCATTTTTTATTTGTATTGCAGCAGCTAAATTTGTGAGTGAAATATTCCCTATTTTAGTTTGTGGTGCAGAAAGTCGTACATCCACCCCAATACAATCAAAATTTGTCATATCAAAAAATGAATTTTTCTTTTTGCTTGAAAAAAACATTGAGCCTAAAGTGCTAGAATCTAAGTTATCAAATGCTAAAGAGCCCATAATATTTGGTACAGAATCTTGGAAATCAAGTTCTAAAGCCCCACGCGCACTAGTTTGCCCCATCGTAAAGGTAACATTATTCATTTGGATATGCATTGGTTGCGCTAAAAAATGAGATTCCCATACAATGGGTATTTTTAATTTATGTCCCCAAAACTGATTCCCACCAATCCAAGACAATGTCTGATTCCATCCCGGAGAACGCATCGATACCTTTCCATCAAAAATATAATATTCAGATAACCGAGCCTGTCCTGTAAACGTTATTCCCCCACGCACAGAATTGAGACTTGCCTTAATCTGGCTTTTCCCTCCTGCAAGAAGCAGCAATGCTTGAGAAGCATCAATTGATAACTTTGTAAATTCTCCGCGCCAACGAGCATCTGCACGCAAGCGTACTTCCTCAGTCGATTCAGCCCAATCTAAAGTCGCATTTAATCCTGTTATTTTTTCTGCTACTCCCGAAAAACTATCGTGATACACAAGAACACCATTTTCAATAACAATCCTCCCAAAAGGTTGTTTCAAAAGATGCTCTAGCTCTGGATGTTCAGGATTATTTTTTAATATTTCACGCGCATTGCGTATTGCCAATCCTAATGCACCTTGTGAGCGAGAAAATCTATCAAAAAAATCTGCCATTGTTTCAACGGGCTTTTCCATAACAAATTGAGGACGCACAATCCGCGTCTCGGAAAAAGAAACATGTCCCCAAAGAAGATCTATTAAAGAAAGATCAACTTCTATTGATTCAGCTTCCAATAATGGCGTAACATCATCCATTTTTGATGTTAAAGTAACGCCGGAAAGAAATGCTTTAGGATAAGGGAAAAGATGTAACCGCGGTGGATCACGCAGTTGTACATTATAACCCGTCCATGCACTCAAATCCTGTGCTAAATGAATACGAATCGCATCTGTAGAGACAAGATAAGGTAAAACGAGAATCCCCACTCCAAATAAAAAGATAATTGTAATAAAAATTCCGCTCAAAAATTTTATTATTCTGATGTGCACAACATCCCTCTGCAGTTATCCCCCTATAACAGATTAAATACAAAATTAAATGATCGTTAAAAGATTTTTTATATCCTTATAATTCACCTTATATCTTCATTATTTTTATTCTTTATCCAAAGTTTATTCAAACAGCAATGTTGCTGCTTCTTTATAAAGCAATTATTTAAAAGTCTTCTAAAACTATAAATCCACAACCTTATCAAACCATTCTTACCGTTATTGCTATAAAACTCTATCGTATCATTAGAAAATGCTTTACAAAAAAACAAACAGCCTTACCGAAAGGATCTCTGAATGAATAATATTATCGACGGGAAAAAACTTGCTGAAGAGATTATCGTAAAAGTTAAGGCCGAAACAACAAAGCTCCGCCGTCACTATAATATACAACCTAGTATCGCCGTTATTATTGTTGGAGATGATCCCGCAAGTCAAGTATATGTCGCCTCAAAAAATAAAAAAGCCGAAGAATGTGGGTTTCTTTCAATCAAACATGTCGTTTCCAAAGAAACCCAAGAAAAAGAACTACTTCAACTTATTGCAACATTAAACTCTGATCCAAAAATTCATGGTATTTTGGTACAGCTGCCTCTCCCTGCTCATATGAATACAAACCGCGTAACACAAGCCATTGCTTTTCAAAAAGATGTTGATGGTTTTCATTATATTAATGTAGGAAAACTCGCGGCAAATGCACTTGAAGATGCTATTATTCCCTGCACACCAGCTGGTGCCATGATGATGATTGAACAACAATGTGGGCAAGATTTATCTGGACTTGATGCTGTCGTTGTTGGACGCTCTAATATTGTTGGAAAACCTATGGCTGCCCTTTTAACAGCAGCCAATGCCACTGTGACAATTGCCCATAGTCGTACCCGTGACCTTGATGATGTGTGTCGAAGCGCTGATATTCTCGTAGCTGCTGTAGGCCGCCCACAAATGATTAAAAAAGACTGGGTGAAAAATGGTGCAATTGTTATTGATGTCGGTATTAATCGCGTTGCTGCACCAGAAAAAGGTATAGGAAAAACACGTCTTGTTGGTGATGTCGATTTTGAAAATGTAAAAGAAAAAGCTGCTGCGATCACCCCTGTTCCAGGAGGCGTTGGACCAATGACAATTGCCATGCTTATGGTTAATACACTCAAAGCCGCTGCGCGATCACACAATCTTCCTATACCAAAATTCTAAGAATTGTAACAATTCATTTTGCATGGTTTCATTGCACATGATTTACCATTTTTACATTCGTCATGTCATAAAAACAGATGCCCCTTGATCTGCACGATTAACGGATTGACGAAACACATGAAAAAGTTCGCGTCCAACACCATGTTCATTTTTTGAAAGATCAGGAGGCGTGGTTGTTCGCGCGTTAAATTTTGCTAAATCTTCCAAAAGAGTTAATTTACCCCCATGAACATCAAGGAAAACAATGTCACCATCCTGCAAACGTGCAATGGGGCCATTATCCACTGCTTCTGGTGTCACATGGAGAGCAGCAGGAATTTTTCCTGATGCCCCTGACATACGACCATCGGTTATCAATGCTACCTTTTGACCGCGATCTTGTAAAACGCCTAAAATGGTCGTTAACTTATGAAGCTCTGGCATACCATTGGCTTTTGGTCCTTGATAGCGAATAACAGCGATAAAATCTTTATCATGCAACGCTCCAGATTTAAAAGATTTTTGTAGTTCTTCTTGATCATTAAAAACAAAGACTGGTGCTTTAATCTGCCAATACTCTGGTTTAACAGAGGAAACTTTTATAATAGCTGTTCCCAAATCTCCCGATAAAACGCGAATACCCCCTTCAGGCTGGAATGGTTTTCTCCATCCTGCTAACACCTTATGATCACCACTTTCCTTGAGAGCAGCTTCACGCACCACACGTCCATCAGCAGAAAGCTTCACTTCAATTGCATAAGCATTGAGATCTTGACCACAAACCGTAGAAACATCTTCATGCACTAAACCTGCCTCGATAAGCTCGCGGATAATAAATCCTATCCCCCCTGCTGCATAAAAATGATTGATATCAGCCAAACCATTCGGATAAATTCGCGCTAAAAGAGGCACAACGGATGAAATTTCTGCAATATCATGCCATGTCAACTGAATACCGCAAGCCGCAGCTATAGCAATCAAATGAATCGTATGATTGGTAGATCCCCCTGTTGCATTTAACCCTACAATGGCATTCACAAAAGAACGCTCATCAATGATCATACCAAGTGGACTATAATGATCACCAAGATCTGTCATTTCAAGTACACGTTCCGTGGCTTCTTTTGTTAAAGCATCACGCAACGGTGTATTCGCATTAATAAAAGAAGCTCCCGGCATATGAAGCCCCATCATCTCCAGTATCACCTGATTAGAGTTAGCTGTTCCATAAAATGTACATGTTCCTGGTCCATGATAAGAACGTGCTTCTGATGCTAGAAGTGTTTGACGATCTATTTTATTTTCGGCGTAAAGTTGACGTATCTTCGCTTTTTCATCATTACCTTGACCACTTGTCATAGGACCAGCAGCTATAAAAATTCCTGGTAAATGACCAAATGTTAGGGCACCAATCAATAAACCTGGCACAATTTTATCACACACCCCAAGATACAATGCTGCATCAAAGACATCGTGTGATAAGCTTATAGCTGTTGCCATTGCAATTACTTCACGCGAAAAAAGGGAAAGCTCCATCCCCGCATTTCCCTGCGTAACACCATCGCACATCGCGGGAACACCCCCTGCAACTTGTGCAACACCACCAACCGTACGGGCCGACTCTTTAATTAAGTGAGGAAATTTTTCAAAAGGTTGATGTGCTGAAAGTATATCATTATATGCCGTGATAATGCCAATATTCCCAACGATATTTCCCTTCAAACGCTCTTTATCTATTGCACCACAAGCAGCAAAGCCATGAGCCTGATTGGCACATCCTAAAAAACTCCGTTTGGGGCGATGAACTTGTGCTTTTGCAATACGATCTAAGTAAATTTCTCGTGTTGATCGAGAACGTTCATAAATCCTTCGTGTAACTGTGGCAATTGTCTTGGAAAGTGCCATATTTCTCTCCCCCTTTCATTGTTTCTTCCCCTCATTCATTGAGAGAGATTACGTTTTATTCACCTTGTGTCGCATATTTTGATTCACTTATTTCATTTTCTGCAGGCGACCAATAAACCTGAACGAGATGAGGGGAATTACGCAAAATTGCCCGAATAGGCATTTCTGTTTCAGCCCCATCTTGACAAGCTTCCTCAAAACAATCGCGTTTCTGAAGACCCTCGAAATGGAGAATAATGCAACGAGATTGCATAATAACTGGCAAAGTTAGTGAGAGTCTTGGTTCAACAGCACTCTTAGCATGAAGGGGTAAAACAAGTGCTTGTGTTCGTAAATCAAGCGCTTGCTTTAAACGATCAGCATCAGGAAAAAAAGAAGCCGTATGTCCATCCTCCCCCATTCCTAAAACAACAACATCAAAGGGTTTAGGCAAAGTATTAACACGACTCGCCGCTGAAAAAGCAGCAAGTTCAGCAGTAATTGCTTTATGATAAAGCCCTACAAAACGTGCTTTTTCTGCAAAATTTTGTAACAAATGACACCGTACCATATGTTCATTTGAACGTTCATCGTGTGTAGGGACAAAACGTTCATCGACCAAAGTGATAATGATCTTTTGCCAATCAATATCCGCTTTTGACAAATAATGAAAAAACAATTCTGGTGTTTTACCACCAGACACCGCTAAAACTGCTCTATTACGCTCAAGAACAGATATACTAAGCTCTGCGGCTACTCGATCTGCTAATGCCAAAGCTAAAGTCTGAGGGGTTTCAAAGTCTAAACGATCAATATTCATTCTATACATACTTATTGCTCTAAACTAAATTGTTCCATATACGTCCATCACGTTCTATGAGGCTCATCGAAGCAGACGGCCCCCACGAACCAGCGTTATAACTGTGAACAGGCTGTTTTATTGTTTCCCATCCCTCAATGATTGGATCAATCCAACGCCAAGCAGCCTCAACTTCATCACGACGCATAAACAGTGTTTGATCTCCACGAATAACATCCATTAATAAACGTTCATAAGCATCAGGATTACGTTCAGAAAATGCGGAAGCAAAACTCATGTCTAATGGAATGTGACGAAACCGCATACCGCCATAACTTGGATCCTTAATCATCAACCATTGTTTTACACCTTCATCAGGTTGGAGACGAATTACAAGCCGATTAGAAAAAATTTCATCTAAATCCACATTAAAAATATTATGAGGAATAGGTTTAAAAACGACAACAATTTCAGACATTCGCGTGAACATACGCTTACCTGTTCGTAAATAAAAAGGCGTATTGGCCCAGCGCCAGTTATCAATCTTAACCTTAAGCGCAACAAATGTTTCGCTCTCACTCGCTCTTCCCAGATCATCAAAATAAGACTCTACAGATATACCATTTGATAGACCAGAAAGATACTGCCCACGTACAGTATGCTGCCCTACATTATGGACATCAAGCGGTGTCAAAGAATGTAAAACTTTAAGTTTTTCATCGCGCACAGCATTAGCACTGTTGGTAAATGGTATTTCCATCGCAACCAAACAAAGTAACTGTAGCATATGGTTTTGAACCATATCGCGTAGAGCACCAGTGCTTTCATAGTATTCTGTACGCCCCTCTAACCCTAAAGATTCAGCAACGGTTATTTGAACATGATCAATATAATTGGAGTTCCATAGCGGTTCATAAAGTGTATTAACAAACCGCAATGCCATTAAATTTTGAACAGTTTCCTTCCCAAGATAATGATCAATGCGAAAGATCTGCTCTTCATTAAAGGCGCTTGCAAATACATCATTAAGTGAAATAGCTGTTTTTACATCGCAACCAATTGGTTTTTCAATGATAATCCGTGTTTGTGCTGTCACCAAATTATTTTTTCCCAACTTCATCGCAATATCAGTAAAAAGTGACGAACCAACAGCCAAATAAAAAGCTCGAATATCCGCTGAATCTTGTGACAGAAGGAGGGCTAAATCCTCCCATCCTCGGTTCGAGGAAACATCAACAGAAACATAGCTTAAACGTGCAAGAAAACGATTGAGTTCTGTTGAATTTAGATCTTTTGGATGGATATGTTTTTCTAAAGAAATGCGGACAAAATTTTGATATTCTTCACGACTTAGGGAAGTGCGCGAAACCCCAATAATACGTGTTGGCTCATTGAATTGCCCAGCACACTGACAATGATACAAAGCCGGCAAAAGCTTGCGCGACGCCAGATCACCATTGCCACCAAAAACAATACAATCAAAGGAAGAAACTGGAATAATTTTACGCACCATGAACTTGTTTATTTTCCATTCGATTATGAAATCCCATATCACTTATAAAAGCTTTCATCATTAAAGCAGACAGATACTAAATAAGCCATTAATTTTCTTCATTTCAAGCAATGTTTCCATTAAAGGCGATCCATTAAAGAAAACCAACGCATTGCTAAAAATATAAGCGGATAACGCAAAACGCGTCCCCCCGGAAAAGATGAAATCTTTAAGTCTTGGAAATAGGAAAAACGTTCATATTTTCCAGTTAACCATTCTGCGTATAATTTTCCCACGAAAGGAGCCAACATAACGCCATGCCCTGAATAACCACCACAATAAGTTATCCTTGAGAAAAGTTGGCGAACATAGGGCATGCGCTCAACTGTAATCGCTACCGTTGCTCCCCACCGATGGCTTAAATTGATAGAATGTAATTGAGGATAAATTTCAACAATTTGCCGTTTTATACGTTCATCTAAATTTAGAGGATGCTTATTATCATAACTTTCTACACCACCAAATAAGAGACGATTATCAATGCTTTTGCGAAAATAGCGAACCATAAAACGGGAATCATCAACCGATTCCCCCCCTATAAGAATTGAACTATGCTTTGGTAATGGATCCGTTGCTCCAATATAAGAGCGAATAGAAACAATATTTTTTTCAATAAAACGCTCCAGACCAAGTTTATACCCATTTGTTGCAAGTAAAACATGTTCTGCTGTTACACTGCCTTTTTCTGTTATCACTTTCCAATGGGCTTGCTTGCGCCTTATGGTCGTTACTTGTGATTTCTCATAAAGCTTAGCACCAGCATCTTGGGCTTTTTTTGCCAATCCAACAACCAATTTTAAGGGATTTATATGGCCGGTATCCGCATCATAAATACCACCACAATAAAAAAGCGATCCAAGTCGCCTAGATGTTTCAGCCCTATCCATAAAAGTAAGAGCCTGATAACCGTAACGTTGCATCACCTCAATATGCCGTTGATAAGAGAGAAGATCACGCCTTTTATGGGTCACAGAAAGTTGTCCTACTATCAAATCACACTGACAATCAGGCATCGCGCATAACGATAAAATATCTTTTTTAGCTTCTTCTGCTAAATCAAACAGAACCTTACTGCGCTCAAAACCATATTTTTTCTCTAATGTTTCTACCCACTGCCGTTGCCCCGTTCCTAATTGACCACCATTGCGCCCTGAAGCGCCATCACCAAAACGTGATGCTTCAAACAAAACAACATCCACTCCAGCTTTGGCTAAATGATAAGCAGCTGAAAGTCCCGTAAATCCACCTCCGATAATGACCACATCACACTGTCTGTATTCATCAAAACATGGATAAGAGGGGCGCTCTTTTAAAGTATCTTCATACCAAGAAATTCCTGGAGAAATTGGATTATCATCAATCGTTGTCATAAAATTTAAACATTCAGCAGGAGATATTCACGCTCCCACGGACTAATTACTTCCATAAAAGTTTCAAACTCTTGTCGTTTGATTGCAGCATAAGTACTGACAAACACATCCCCTAAAATAGCATGTATTGCTGTATCTTGTTCAAACAAATTAACTGCCTCAATGAGTCCACGCGGTAACTCAATATTATCAGCATTCACATTATTTGTCGTTGGCTCATCTGGCTCAATTTTTTGCTGTAAACCAATGAGACCACACGCTAAAGAAGCTGCAAGAGCTAAATAAGGATTCGCATCTGATGAAGGAAGCCTATTCTCGACACGCCGCGCTTGAGGAGCAGAACGAGGAACACGAAAAGCTGTCGTCCGATTATCATATCCCCACCGCAAATTAACAGGAGCCGAATTATCAGGTACAAGACGTCGATAAGAATTCACGTAAGGCGCAAGCATCACAAGAACCCCTGGCATATGTTTTTGCAATCCACCAATAAAATGCCGAAAACAGACACTTTCTTCACCATTCTCCTGTGTAAAAATGTTCATACCCGTTTTCTTATCAACGACCGATTGGTGAATATGCATCGCAGAACCTGGCTGCCCCTGAATGGGTTTTGCCATAAATGTCGCATACATATTATGTTTCAGTGCTGCTTCACGAATTGTTCGTTTAAACATAAAAACTTGATCCGCTAATTCAATAGGATCACCATGACGTAAATTGATTTCAAACTGACCTGCTCCTTCTTCATGAATGAGTGTATCAATTTCCAATCCTTGTGCCTCTGAAAAATGATAAATATCATCAATCAAATCATCAAATTCATTCACACCAGCAATTGAATAGCCTTGCCCTCCACCAATTGAACGCCCAGAACGACCAACCGGTGAAACTAAAGGGTAATCAGGATCGGGATTTTTTTGTACCAAATAAAACTCAATTTCTGGTGAAACAACTGGTTTTAAACCCATTTTTGTGTAAAAATGAACCACCGTTCGTAAAACATTGCGTGGTGTATAATCCACAACCTGACCATTTTGATACACAAGATCACAAATCACCTGTGCCGTAGGAGCATCTTCCCATGGCACAATGCTTAACGTAGAAAGATCAGGCTCAAGGCGTAAATCACCATCTGCTTTAGGATATTCAAAACCATGACCATCTTCAGGATAATCCCCTGAAATTGTTGCCATAAAAACTGCTGAAGGCAATGCCAATGATGTTTCCGATGTAAATTTTTTAGAAAGCATCATCTTACCCCGTGGAACTCCCGCTTGATCAGGCGTAATACATTCAATATCCTCTACCTTACGAAAAGAAAGCCATTGTGAAACCTGTTCCCAATTATTCACACCACGTAAACTTTTGAGAAAACGAGAGACAGGTTTAAAATTCTTACTTTTCGTTTGTTTAACATTTTTTACAGCCATAACATACCAACTTTAAAAACAATTAAGTCCTATTTTTATTGTATCAGCCCATGCATAAACGACACAAAAAAAATTTATCAACTGATATTTTTGAAGAATACTATAAGATTCATCAAGGTAAAAGAATTTTACGCTCAACAAGCTATCCTATCACCATCAAGCTATCCTATCACCATAGTGAAAATTGGTACTGCACGCGATACATCGGTCGAACCTTCTCCTTATATAAAACAGTGCGAAATACCATAGGGAACATAACCTAATTCCGATTCAAATAATCATATACAAGCAAACATTGGCGAGAATAATAAAGACGAGATATTTAATTTCCTTTTGGTTGTAGCAATGCTTAATTAAAAGAAAAGAAACTTTTTTAATATGAAGCAAGTTTTGTAACTCTATTGTTATCCACATAGAAGTAAACACTCTAGGATGGTGAGTAGCCTTTACAGCTAGTGCTTACAAACACTCACCCCGCCATAATATGCGTAAATGTATTTTCAGGATAAGTCATACGCTCAACATTTCCGACATAAAACTTAACCATCGCCTGCATAACAGAGCTATCAACCTTGTTCTGAGCGGATGGTACGACTCTGCACTTATATCAATTCCCACCGCTTGACATTGCACTTCGCACACAATATTTAGAGCTAAGAATCCAGTAGAGCATACCAAATCCAATAGATAGGATTTTTTGCTAATTGCGCCATGCGTGATTCAACATTTGATAATCTCCAGCCCACTAAGAGGTGTGTTATTTATATCTCAAAAGCCCAAAAATCAGGATATGAAAACACAATAATATCAATTTTCTTTGAACTAACGTCCTTCATCGTCGATCTTCCACCATCGTAAAATCTTTTTTGTATCAGTTGCTTTCACATACTTTGACTTATGATCTCGTGATACTGTGCAGACCGAGCACACGCCCCCATGCAAATGCATCCTATTAAGCCTAATCCTATTGGATTCTAGCAAAGACAATGCAGCACGTAACTTCGTCGCAGTCATACCAAAACGCGATCTATCCCCGTTTGCCAGTACATGACACAATCTCAATGAGATTTTAGGTAATATGTCAAAATGGCGAGCAAGAGCGATGATGTCATGTCATTCGATAATATTATCACACTGGACATTTATATGTTTTCTAATAGATAATTCTATCTCTTCTCGAAGTTTTACAGAGATATTAAAATCTCTACCTTTAAAACCATCTTTTTGCGCTAATGATATTTCATAACCAGACGCAAATTCCAAGACCCAGCAACATAACAATGATGTCCCGCACGTCCATTAAAATACCCTGCTTTTTCTCGCTCTAGGCATTCATAGCCCGACCACGTAAAACAGGGTACCAATTACAATATCAGACCATAAGACTGCAAGAGAAAGTTCTTTTATAAATAGACATTTTTTATCTTTCCATTGCCTCTTAAACAAGCTATCCTGTTCATATAACAAGTTATATGTATAATATATATAACTTCTACAAAAGGAGGATTCATTATGTTCCGTGAAAATCTTTGGTAATACACTCAAGCGATTGGATCACTAGTCGCCCGTCAATAATATAGTGCGAGTTAAGAAATTGGGGGAGATAAGCTATGCAACTCGTGGATCATCCTTTTGTGAAATTCAATCAACCCAAGCCGATTTACAACTTCATATATCCGCTATTTCGCACTATTTCAAATGAATTTTACAATTACCTAGACTTTAATAAGCTAGCGCAAAGTAAGCAGATTCCACAAGCGCGTACCATTTCTCTTTATTTGCATATTCCCTTTTGTGAAACCATCTGTTCCTTCTGTCCCTTTCAGAAAGGGGCCTACAAGCACGTTAAGCAAATCGAATCTTATATGTCAGCGCTTACCACAGAGATCAGAAACAAAGGAAATTTCATTCGCTCGCTTAAAGGGCCCATCCGCAGCATCTATATAGGGGGCGGCACACCGTCGCTTTTGTCTGCAGATAATATCCGCCACATCGGAAAAGTATTGCATGCCGAATTTGAGCTCTCTTCCTTAACTGAGCTTACACTGGAAAGCGAACCGAAAAGCGTCACACGTGATAAACTTTATGCTGCCCGTGAGATCGGCGTTAACCGGATCAGCTTCGGTATACAGAGTTTCATTGAGCGTTTCCGATCATTGTTTAACCTCACCTCAACACGTGAACAAATCAACAATACCGTAGCTTGGTCACAAGAGATAATTGGACATGTCGGTTTAGACCTACTATATGGCATGCACAGCCAACAAGCCGAAGAACTATTATACGATTTGAAGCAAGCAAGCGAGCTTCACCCTGAAACCATCAACCTCTATGCAATCAACAATCTGGCTATCACGTCGCAACTGCATAAGTCTTACGCACAAAAAGGGTTGAAACCGTCCAGCCTACAGCATCGACAGATGCTTCGATTATTTAGCGACATCGTTATGCGCAGCTGCGGCTATGCGCCGTGTAATGGGCATTCCTATATCAAAATTTCCAATAACACTCCTCTAACGCTCGCTAAAACGAGTTCAGCTAATCATTTCCGCTATCACAAATATTTGCATGGTTATCATGATGATTATGTGGTTGGCTTTGGGGCGTCAGCACTGTCGATTCTCGGCTCACTCGTCACACGCGCCAATCCCAGTCGAAGCGAATACATTACCGACATACAACTTAAAGGCAAATCCAAAGTATACTACAATTGGGTATCAGCGGAGCAACAAGCCTCCAAGGCTTTGTGTATGCGGCTACCTTATAACGGCTATGCAAAAAAAGAAAGAATTGACTGGACCGCACTCCCCTCTTTTGTATACAATAACCTACAACAGCTCATAGATGCAGGTCTCATCGCAGAAAGTGATAACGATCTCCAGCTCACTCAGCGTGGTTGGCAATGGTATTCCAACCTTATGTATTTTCTTCTCCCTCAGGCAGATAGGAATATCTTGGACGGCTATGTCGCAAACATGCTGAATACAACCGCCGTACTTGATGGACCAGCGGAAACCTGTGTGGCATCTTAAGGAGAACAGAATGTTCACGCTTTTTTCCAACAAGAACATACGCTATTTTTGCCTAACCGTTAGTCTGCTCGCCTTACTCAGCGGTGCTTTGCGCACTGCCATCCCGCTATTAGCAAGACAATCTGGATATGGCGTAGTCGGAGTAAGTTGGGCGCAAGGTCTCTTCTCATTAGCGTGGCCAATTTTCGGCATCCTTGCAGGCGTTTTACTTGATCGCTGCGACAAAATAAAACTTGCCACCTCAGCTCTCTTCATCTTCATGCTACTGCATATTGTCCTGTTCATACTGCTCATGATACAGATTACTCCAGCCGAACAAATTTTCTTCTATGCAACCATTGCTGGATTCATCGTCGTTTCTGCCGAAGCTTATATAATGACGATTCCACCACTTATCATGGAGGGAGAGCGATTGATGACCTTCTACTCTATTGTCTTGTTTTTAGATTTCGGGGTCTCCTATTTTCTTGCCCCTGTCATAACAAGCAGCATTTTAGCGCATAGCACACTGCTATTTCTCGGCCTGTTAATCGTGCTTTTTATCGCATTGATTTTTACCGCTCGCCATGCTGTTCCGACATCGCCAACACCTGATAAAGAAAACATCACTTTCCGTTATATCATTGCCGGCTTTCGTTTCATTTTTTCAAATCGGCATCTTACCTCCCTTACATTACTCACATTCTTTCTATCGGTGGTATTTGGAGCATTCCTAACCTCATTCATCTTCTTCGTTACCGACAGTCGGTATCTGGGCCTACATAGCAGCCAATATGGCGTGATGTTTGCAGCCTACGCACTTGGAACAATGGCAGGTGCCCTATTTGCGCCGCGTATACGCTATGCTCCGGTGCGCCTAGCTGTTCTCACTGACGGTTTAGGAACGGTTGTCTTGCTGCTGATTCCAGCCTTTTCAAAAAGTGCTGTCGTCGTATGGGGCGTCACCTTTATCGCTGGCATTGGAGCAAGCTTATGGTTTATTGGTGTTACCGCCTTCAGGCAGCGCCTCACACCAAAGCAACTTCTCGGGCGAGCTAATTCTGCTTTTCGGGTGATAGGCTATGCTGGAACGCCGGTCGGAAGCTTTTTGGTCGGCGTCCTTGGTTCTTTTATATCATTGCAGTTTGCTGCCACCTTTATCGCTGGACTACTATTGGTGGCTATCGCGATAACGCTTCCATTTCTTTGGCAGGCTGATCATATAAACACCCCCAACCCTGCCACGAGGTAACAGCTGCTTTTAAAAAAAGACACGGTCAAAAAAGGCACACATACCCTATTACGCAATCGATTGATTTATTCTTTGGACGAGAAAATTATCACCATAATGGCTGATAGAGCCAGCGGCACTATAGAAGCAGCCAAACAAACGCTAAAGACAAAACAGCCCCTTTACGTTGCATTGGGCGATGATCCAACGCCTATATGAAGGATGCAGAGAGCTTATAGCGTACGAAGTGCAATTCTTAACTAAAAACTCCGCCCTAGCAATGCCTACGTATACTCCAGTTAATCCATCACCCGCTGGACATCAAATGCCTCACCCCTTTACTGCTCCTCAAAATACATTTTGCTTCACTTACGCGCCGTATTCTTCCTTTGTAATTAAAAGAGCAGCCCTCCTTTCCTAATTTAGGATCTCTGCCTACACAACGCAGCAACAGATACGACCATATATGCAATCACGCCTTAGGACCTGCATAGTAGAAAGCTTAGTTCGAGAGATTCATAAAGCCTATATCCCAATAAATTTGCCGCCCAATCCATCTTTTAAAAGGGCGGTTTTATATAAACCGTTAGAGCAAGCTATGAAATCCTTAGGTGTATTAGAAATAATTGGCGGTTTTTACCTCAGACCAATGTTGATTGACTTTTACTCGTACATATACGCAAGCGGTGCTACTCTTTTCTCAGATAAAAAGGACATAATCGTTACCATCTGACCTATTATTGTTTGAAAATAAAAAAAAAGTATCAGTACGACTGATGATATTGAAGAGCTATCTCATTATGTGGCTGTACTTAATTACGGCATTGGGAAGCTAGACACGCAATCACCCGTTTCTGCGCGCCTTCTGCATGATATTCATAAGATTTTATTACGCGATAAACGCGGTACGTCCAAAAGCCTTGGCGAATTTCGCAAAGCACAAAATTAGCTTGTCGGTACGCAACTAAAGACAGCCTCATTCGTACCGCCCACTCCTACCACAGCCCCCCTACTCTCTCTACTACCATCCCCCGCTTAGAATCGCGCCAACTCATCACCGGTGCCTCGTTAAACACCACACCAGTCTCAAGGGCGGTAAAATGCGCCTTGCCGCATTTAATCTTCAGCATTTCTTTAAGACGCAAATCAAACTCGCTATTCGTTCCTTTTGTTTCCAGCACAAAGTAAAGCTTTTGTTCGCCATCCCGCTCTAAAAAAAACGTCCAATCAGGCGTGTAAGAGCCAATGGGAGTAGCTATTTTAAAACTTCTTTGCAGTTTAAAAAACAATCTTACATCAGAGTCGTTATCGAGATTTTGCGCAAACTCTTTCTCAATACGGCTCTCACAAATCACATGATCATAAAGACTTTTCTCATTGACCACCGCCGGCCATATGATCGCCTTTTCTGACCTAATTTTACAGATGTGGAATCAATCTTATTGTGATGCGCACATCCAGAGATTATTTTATCCTCTGCATTAGAACCAAAAACATAAACAATACGCAAGCGGCTTCGGTAAGAAGGCCAAAAGCTCAATCTCAACCTACACGAAAATGCATGTGCAGGCGAATGCCCCCATAATATGCAATATTTCAAGCACGTCCATAGTGGTACCCCTTTTAAAAATTGTACCTATGGCTTATAATAATCTCCAAGATACACATTTAGCCCTTATCTGAAATAACTCGATTTTGGATTGATGAGAACGAAAACGCGCTGCAATAATCACGTTATTTAGCCCTAATGACCGGCACACGGAAGCCAACAGTCCTGCACCACCAACGACTAAATAACGGTATTTCCTATCATTTTTGATCATATCCTCCACCCTTATTGTTTAAAAATATATATCTCATCAACAAGATGTGCGCAGCGAGCCCGTACATTTACGCTGCTAAGTCTCCATGTACGGTTTTCATTCTCAAACGCAAAACCATCTTTAGCTGAAGCAACTTGATATTGCAGTGCCTGTCCATAAAGCATATGCACAACTAGTACCAAATATACACAGGGCAGTGCGCATTTTTGGTTGTATTGTCATGAGAGAGAAGACCAAAAGCTTTATCCAAAAAGCATCATAATCTAAATTATCAAGAGCATTCTTCAAAGTCTCTGAATAAGACCTGTAATAAACAGGATTTGCAAAAATAACACCGTTAGCGACTGCAATTGTTTTAACAAATGCATGCACTTCAGCACCGCTGATTGTATTGTAATAACTTATAAAAACAACAACTTTTTTAAATGCCTCCTCAACGGCGTATGAATATAAACACATTTTTTCTCGTCATTTTTTAAGGTATTAAACTCTTCCAATCTACCGAACTTACTCTTAAATTGAAGCCGAATGATTTTAATAAATCCATATTATTTTAAAATTCAATAAAGAATATTGAGGCTACAATCAAAGGCACTTCTTTTCAATATTAAGCAAGTTTTGTAACCTATATTGTTATCTCCATAGAAGTAAAACATCCTCTATGGACGGTGAATAGCTATGCCTTCACAGCTAGTGCTTTACAAGCGCTTTTATAACACTCACTCTACCCCAAACATAGGATTGCATTTTATTAAATAACCCACGCGCATATAATTAAAGATAGAAACGATTAAGCTTGCACCAATCATGCCAAGCCAATAGCCAATAAAGTCATATTCAAAAAAATGCGCCATTAGCGCTCCCCCCAATAGGCCTAACCCCCAATAACTTATTGCTACAACAATTATTGACCAAAACGTATCAAGCAAACCCACAAGTATGCCATTGAGCATAGCTCCTAAAGTGCCAAAAGCAAAAGACAATAAGATGAATGGAAGCAACTCCCAAGAGAAAACAATAACGCGTTCTGAAGAAATATTAAAGATAGTTGTAAGGATAAATTCATAAGAGAGATAAACAACCACTGATAAAAATAAGACATAAGCTACAGCAAAAACTGTGACACTTATACGCAACTGTTTTAGAGCCATATTATTCCTATCTGCTCTATACCACGCTGCTATTGTCGCAGCTGCGCTGGAAATTCCCAAAGCCACCACAGAAATAAGCATATCGATACGCATCCCTATCGTATGTGCAGCCAAAGATTCGACCCCATAAGCCGTAATCATAAATGCAATGACCGAAGGAAAGCCTTCCGCAATAAGAATACGTATACCAATGGGTAGCCCTACTCGCAGCAATTTTATTATTCGTGAAATCTCTAACTTTGGTCTCAAATAATTAAAGCGAAAAGAATGAAAAGCAGAATTGCGGGACAAAATTATTGCCGCAGCGATAACAATTAAAATACGGATCAAACTGCTCGCAACTCCAGCACCAAAGACACCTAATCCGCTCGCAGAACCTATACCAAAAATAAGCGGCCAAGAGATAAAAAAATTCACGATGATAGCTGCAAGCATAACCCAGGTTAAAGGCTGTGGATTACCAATTGCTGACAGCAATCCCCGGCTATTCACATAAAGATAAAAAAACACCACTCCTATAGCAGCACCACTATTATATTCCTGCGCTATATTGGCAATTGTCCCATCTTGGCCGAGAAAACACAAAATATTCCTCGTGTTGAGTAAAATGATCGCACTCACCGTTCCAATCAAAAGGGAAAGCCCTATTCCTTGATCAAACCATGCCTTTAATGCATATCTATCTTGTCTACGAAAACTTTCCGCAAGTTTTGGTGCAACCGCGGTAATAATACCTAGCCCAAACAACATAACAAAACTAAATATACTCAGAGCTAACATTGTACCACTCAAGGCTTGCACGCCTAAATGCGCTACAAGCGCTGCTTCTGTGAAGGAAATCATCATCTGAGAGATAAACCCAACAGCCAGTGGCATGCCAAGAGATAGCAATTGCTTCATCACAACAAACATTGTGAATACCCTTCCATATTGAAAAGTGTATGAAGCTCGGATCTTTTAAACAAAACAATTGATTTGTTCCGTAAAATCTTTCCATCGCAAATCTTGTGTAAAAGATGCATAATGAAAACGCATTAAGGTAAGAGGAGAAGCGCAATGCGCCTTATTGTTTTTTTTGGAATGCCATGCGTTTTTTGTACAACATTATACCCCCAAGCAGTTACAGTCGGTGATACAATACTCTTAGCAAGCGTTTGTTCGTCTTGCACATCCATTTTCAGTATTTCCAATAAAATTTTTTGGTACGGTTGGTGGGATTTGAACCTACGACCTCTGGTGCCACAAACCAGCGCTCTAACCAACTGAGCTACAACCGCATAAAAAGAAAATGTACCATAACTGTTCACGATTTTGTAAGCATTTATCCTTTGCTTATGTGACATAAGGAAAATCAACAAAGTTTGCAAGCCCCTTTAAAAAAATCTCGCAATTTTTTGTGAAGAAAAAAGCGTTTTTTACAAAGGAAATTTTGCCCAATGCTCAAGACTATGATCACGATAGCTTTTTATGTTATCAACTCCATCTTGTTGCATCATCTGCAAAATCTCTTGCAGAATAGTTATGACAAGATCTGGACCTTCATAAACCATCCCACTGTATAATTGAATCAAATCTGCACCAGCTTTTACTTTTTCCAAAGCAGTTTGTGCGTCCTTTACACCGCCAACACCGATAATTGCAATCTCCTTCCCTAACTTTTGACGCATTTTTGCAAGCACAATAGTAGAACGTTCAAAAAGTGGACGTCCAGAAAGCCCTCCCTCTTCATTGCTGAGGTGACTATTGCTAAGCCCCTGGCGTGAAAGAGTTGTGTTAGAAACAATCAGCCCATTAAAATTAGAAAGCTTTATTTCTTCAGCAACATCATCTAATTCTTTCTCTGATAAATCAGGAGCAATTTTTAAAAAAATGGGAATGGAGAATCCATGCTTTTTCTCTTGCTCATTTCGCACTTGCGAAATTGCACTCAACAAAAGATGCAAACTGTCACGGGCCTGTAAATCACGTAAGCCTGGTGTATTAGGAGAAGAAATATTAACCGTAAAATAATCAGCAACATCATAAAAATGAGCAATACCAACAGTATAATCACCAATCTTATTAACCGTATCCTTATTGGCTCCAATGTTAACGCCTACAACACCAGTTTTTTTACACGCGCGCAATCTGTTGTAAACAACTTGATGTCCATCATTATTAAAACCCATTCTATTAATAATTGCTTCATCTTCTTTTAAACGAAAGAGTCGTGGTTTAGAATTTCCAATCTGAGGCTTTGGTGTCACTGTCCCAATTTCTGTAAAACCAAATCCTAAACGAAAAACACCATCCACAACCTCTGCATTTTTATCAAACCCCGCAGCAAGACCAATAAAATTTTCAAACTCAAGCCCAGCAACAGTTATACACAAACGTTTATCGATAACCTTTTGACAGCCATTTAATCCACTTTTCAGCCCGAGAATCGCTAAACCGTGTGCTTGCTCTGGATCCAACATAAATAAGGCAGAACGGCCAATACAACGAAAAAAACTCATCAATCCTTCTCCACAACATAAAAATGATCCATCGCACCTCACCTATATCTTTTAACACAAAAGATTACCAATCAAAGAGAGCATATTATCCAAATAATACTGCTCTCTTCTATAAGAAACTTCAGCATAAAAATCCATTAATAACCATACACATTTATATTGATGCATACCGTGTAAAAACTTTTTATTCTTTAAAAAACGTTTCTCTTTTTTGCTACTGTTCAGAGATAAACTTTCAAACCTAAACCTTATAAAATGCAGCACAAATTGAGACATCAATGGCTCTTCACCAAAGCCTTTCTCTTCTTTCTTATAGGTAAGCTTATACCCCCCTTTAAAAGGCAAAAAAATTATCTCTATTCTCAAAGTTACTTTGTGTAATATCATATAATATATTGATTTTAATGATAGTTAATCGTTATTCATATTGAATAAGAATCCCGAATATCGTAAGATTGTCTCATTTCAAATCTGTTTATCTTGAATCAATCAAAACCATTCGCTTGCACGTCACAAGCGAAGCTGGCGTGTGGGTAAAAACTGTATAAGAA
>NZ_JBHIRA010000013.1:0-55941 GCF_042196825.1 Bartonella sp. AC10YNML
TAGTCTTCATATTTGCTCGTAGGCAATCCTTTTGTAGTTTTATTGAGTATGTTGTAAATGTTTGATGCGGTGACTTTACCCAAGCGTGCTTGGAACCATTCTGCTGTTCTTTGTTCCATCTCACACCGCCGTTCTTTGTTCTTGTGGTCCATATTCGATATCTTGGACGTGAATATATTCGGCATCTTGTATAGGCGCCTCTATTTGCTTTTGTTGTCGGAAAGATTGTTCTTTTTCATGCTGTCTCTTTTGCAAAACATCCAAAATCCTTTGTGCTACTTCATCAGGAAGATCTTCAAGCCTGTCGACTTGTGCATAATCAAGCACTTTTTCTTCTTCTGTTTGAGTGATGTTTATTAATTGTTTGATTTGCATAAGCACATCATAAGAAACTAACTTCGTTTGTACGTTATGGTTTGTTTCATTGATACGTTTTGCTTCATCTTCTTCATAAATACCGGAAAGCCCGAAAGCATAGCGAGCACACTGTATAGTGGCTTTATGACGCAACATACGGGCTGGGTATTTTTGCCAAGTGTCACTTTTTTGTTCGCATTCTTTGAGATATTCGGTGACTTCGATAGGGTCTTTAATGCCTTTGAGACGAATAGCACATTTGATAGCAATGAGATTCCCGTCTTTATCGAGTTGATCTTGAAAGGTCATGCCATCAAAGTCAGGATTTGATTTGATGATTTTTATCCAACCGTCGATAGAAACAACGGGTATGATGCCGCCGCCTTTTTTAGGGAGAGCATAGATTTCTTTTGTTAAAGGGTTAAGTCCATAAGTATTGGCAACAAAAAGAAAAACGGCAAATTCTGCATCAGAGATGGCATTAGCATTTTTATATCCAATACAAGTTTTTATGATTGTGGTTCGAAATTCTTCAGCAGAAAATCCATATTTTCCTGCCATTTCTTTTAAAAAAGTAGAATTTGTCATTATTGTTTCCTTGATTTGCGCGCAATTCCCCCGTGGCGTGAATCACGCTTGTGTTTAAAAATGGTTGGTTGTTAAATTTTTATGTCTTGAGGAATTCTCGTGTTTCCGCGAATATTAGCTAATCCACGAATTTCGGCATTTCTAAAGATCTTGACTGCGTCATAAATGCGAGCACTATCATAAACTTTTGCATCTCCAAAAATCTCAACATTTCCATAATTAATATCATCCTCATACATGAAATTGGAGCATGATATAATGACATCACCATAAACTTTAGCATTGTTATAAATGAGAGCAGGACCACAAATTATTGCGTTCCCATATACACGAGCATTGTCGTAAACATTGGCACTATTCTTTATTCGTGCATTCTCAAAAACTGCCGCGTCACCATAAATGAGTGCGCTATTGTAAACTTCTGCATCACCGTAAACATGAGATTTGTCGCGAACAACAGCATCACCAAAAACATGTGCACTACCAGAAACTTTGGCATTACCAAAAACAACAGCACGACTGTAAACTTGTGCATCAGAATAAACTGAAGCATTTCCACTAATACAGGCGCCATCAAATATCTTGGCATTATGAAAAATGGTAGCGCTTTCAAGCACCTTGGCATCATCATAGACCCAGCAATTGCCTTTATGACCTAAGTTATATTCCTTTTCAATAAAGCCACCAAGATCTCCTTTTTTGACATCATCAAAATCCCTTAAAGCACGAATACGGTGAAGAGTTTTTCCATCAAACTCAACTGTTTTATCAGTTAATTCGTATTTTTTTTCCATGGTTTATTGCCTCATGCCCGTTGTGATGATTTTATCATTGATGATCTCTGCGTTTCCATGAATAAATGCATCACCACAGATTTTGGCATTTCCCCCAACTTTTGCTCTGATGGAAATCAATGGACTGTCATAGATTTTAGCATTTCCATAAATTTCAGCTTTTCCACTAATAAATGCACCACCGGAAATTTGTGCATTTTCGTAGATTTGTGCACTGGCAAAAACACGAGCATGTCCAAAAATCTGCGCATTACCAAAAATATTAGTTTCTCCGGTAACAGATGCACTACCAAAAACACATGCATTTTCGTAAATATCAGCAATGTTATAAATATAAGCATCACCATAAACCTTGGCTTTGTCATAAACTCTTGCATAACCATCTACACGAGCATTCCCATAAACATGTGCATCATCAAAAACCTTGGCATAACCATAGACTTTTGCATCATCACCTACCCAGCAATTGCCATCATGACTTAGATTGTCTTCTTTCTCGATATAGCCTCCTAGGTTGCCTTTCTCGACATCACCAAAGTTTCTTAAAGCACGTATACGGTGAAGGATTTTGCCCCCAACTTCGATTGTTTCATCAGTCATTTCGTATTTTTTTTCCATGGTTTTACTCCTTTAAGTTAGATTCTGCCTTTGTCGTTCTTGCAAAAGAACGGCATTGCATTGTGTGGTGAACTTTTTGAAAAGGTGGCGTCTTTTAAAAACGCCTTTAGCTTTTAAAGCACATCACAAGGACGCAAACGGTGTTGTTTTTCGTAAGAACCATACATTGCATCATCATATTCGCGCTGTTTTATATCATCTAAAAAAAAACCGTATGCTGTGCTGTGTAGAATAAAATCGTGAGGAATGTTTCCGTTGAAACACTGCTCTTCACATTCTTTAAGATAGAATTCGGCAATATCTTCAGAGATATCTTCGCAACGATTAGTCGTTGGTTCTACGCGCAAAATTTGGACAGCATTATCGGTTTGGTCGATAAAATTGATAATGTCCTTTTCTTCTAATAAAGGACCAGATTTAGCGAGATTTTGTTCTTCATTTTCGCAGATGACTAAGAGAATTTCATCAGAATTTATAAACACTGGTTTATTCACAAATGCCTCCATACAGCCTATTGGCAAAAGTTATTTTCTAAGATATGGGATATTTGATACCAAAACGGTAATTTAAAGTCAATACCAAAATGGTTATTTTTTATTTTTTATTTTTTATGAGTAGAAAAAATGGATGAAAAATGGTCAATTAATACGCAAATATTAGAACTATGGAATAAATTGACAGAAGATGAAAAAAGAGAGTTTATTCTTTTTTATCTTGATAAAATGAAGAAAGGAGATCAAGAAGTTTAACCTTATTATCGTAGCTTAGATGCTCTAACATATCTTCAATTTGTTCATCTAAGCTATTAGGCTTATTTCCTGAAAACAACAGTTGTTTTGGGGTAATTTTTAAGTGTGGTGCCAAACGTACAGCCCACTCTTTTGTTAATTTTCGTTGTCCATTTTCTAAACGAAAAATTTGTGGCTGACTAGTTCCTACCAATTCGGCTAATTCTTTTGAAGTTAAACCTACTTTTTGTCTGAAAAATTTCAAATTATTCATGATTCTTATCCTAATAAAAAAAAATATCCTTTCAAATGCCAATATGGTAAAATGCGCTTGTTTTAATAATACCGATATGGTATAAAGAGGAATGTCTAAACTAAAACTGTATTTATCAAAGAATAATATTACTTATGCCGAGTTTGCGATTTTGGTAGGTGTTACGCAAGCATCTATAGCACGCTATGTGAATAAGAAGCGATTTCCACATCCTAGGATAATACAAAAAATAGCAGAAGTTACTGATAATTACATAAGTCCTAGCGATTGGTATCAAGAGAATTTTTCTTCAATTTCTAAAAGCCGCGTTGTTGATCAGACGGGCGATAGATTGCAGCATTAAGGAGATCAAAATGAGTTCGAATGAAATTTTATGGATAGCAGTGGTTTCAGTTTTGCTCTTAAGCGGAGTGATGTTTCGTATTGCATTGCATTATCGCGATCAAGTTAAAGCACTTAAAGAGCAGGTTCAAGATATTAAGAAAAAAATGAAAGAGAATGAGTTTAGGTATTTAAAGGAAAGCAAGCAGACAATTGATGAATGTGATGCGGATCTTGAAGAACGTGACAAGGAAATTAAAGAACTGAAGCAAGAGATAGAAGAACTAAAACAAAAGATAGATGCGTACCGAGAAGATTTTAAACGGAAAAGTGAAAAGATACGGACACTAAAAGAAGATGTGCAATCACGTGATACGGAAATTAAAGAACTGAAGCAAGAGATAGAAGAACTAAAACAAAAGATAGATGCGTACCGAGAAGATTTTAAACGGAAAAGTGAAAAGATACGGACACTAAAAGAAGATGTGCAATCACGTGATACGGAAATTAAACAACTGAAGCAAAAGATAGAAGAACGTGACGACAAGGAAATTGAAGAACGTGACAAGGAAATTAAACAACTGAAGCAAGAGCTTAAGCCGCGTGATGAAGCAGTAAAAGCGCCGCCTCATAAGAATAAGAAGAAAAGTAAGTGAGGAGAGAGATGGCATCAACAATGGCAGTTTACATTTCTATGGCGGTCAATATTCAATTAGCGGTACAACTTTATCTATTTTATAAAGAATTACAAATAGTTAAAAAGGAAATAATTAGGAAAAATGAAAAAATATGGAGGCAAGAAGAGGAAATCCAAAGATTATCTTATCCTAGCATGTTCTCTTCTTCAAAAGATAGAAAAAATTCTGGCCAAAACTTAGTTTGAACTACTCTTTCTGGGTGATTTGATGAAGTGTGTTCAATTATAAAGATTGGTACAGTTTCGATATTTGGTTTGAGGTGGCGAACTGTGAGAAGAAATAGTCTTTCTTCATCTTCCTTTAGATTAAAATAATTGCATATATCTTGCGATTTTAAGTCTGCTGTAAAAGGATTTTTAAAACTCATATATTTTTCGTTTTCGAGGATTAAAGATAACGGATAATTTCCTAGAAAAGCACCTTCAACAAATGCAAATGGACTTTCATCAGGTATACGAAAATTATTCATTTTTATTGAATGTTTTGTAGGATTTTTTATGATTACTGTTATGTCAATAAGGAAATCTTTACCCTTTTTATATGCGTGTGGTTCCTCCTCTATAAAAACCTCTAGATTTGGTCCTAAGTCTCGTCTCTCTTTTTCTTTCCATAAGATGGATAGATGTTCTTTTGCTGTTTCAGATTGTTCTTGTAGTTGTCTTAGTTGTTTATTGAAATTTATAAGATCTATTTTTCGATTTCTACAACCTAACCATATTCCAAAAAATGAGATGAAAGTTGGTACTATTAATGAAATAATATCAATCACATCTTTATCTATTTGCATACTTCTTACACCCTTCTTTTCTTCATTTTTAGAAAAAAACAATCTTATAAAACACATTTTGTATGGAGCGGCGCGGTGATTAACACGATTCTTTGTTTTGATCTAGGTACGAAGATGGGGTGGGCGATACGAGGGGGAAATGGTCATATATTCAGTGGTACGATGAGTTTGCAACCCCGTCGTTTTGAAGGCGGCGGAATGCGTTATTTACGCTTTAAGCAATGGCTTACAGAAATAAAGCATACAGCAGGTGATATTGACGCGGTGTATTTTGAAGAGGTGAGGCGTCATAAAGGTACAGATGCCGCGCATGTTTACGGCGGTTTGTTAGCAACGTTAACGGTGTGGTGTGAACAGCATCAGATACCGTATGAGGGGATACCAGTAAGTACGATTAAGAAAGCGATGACGGGGAAGGGGAATGCGTCGAAAGAAGAGATGATAGAGGCAATGTGTCTTAAAGGATACAAGCCATGTGATGATAATGAAGCAGATGCTTTAGCAATTTTACATTTAGTTAAAGAAAGGGAGATCTCAAATGATGTCCAACAATAAAGTGGCGTTTGTAAAATTTAATACAGATCAGTTTTTAAAAGAGCTTACAAGTTTAAAAGCGACAGAGAAGGCTGTTTATACAACACTTGTGTTGCTAATGAATAATAGAAAAGCGCCTCTTATCAATTATGCGTCTTGTTTATCGGGTTGGTGTGGGTGTTCAGTGCAAACGTTTAAAAAGGCGTTAGAAACTTTAATAATGATGGGTCTTATTACGCGTTTAGAGAATAGGCGCTTATGGCATAAGTCATTAGCTTTTGATCAAAGTGTTCAAAGAAAATATTCAGAAAGAGCTTCAAAAGCCGCTTTAGCAAGGTGGAGTAAGAAAAGAGAGGAGGCAATACATGTCCAGTAAATTACCATGGACGAGGCTTTTTGCAGACAAGTGGCTACTTGATCTTGCTTGTTTACCCGCAATTGAAGGCAATGTTTATATGCGATTGCGATTGCAAATGTTGCGTACTAGAGAGCCTCTTGTAAATGATGCGCAAATATTATCTCATTTTACGTGTTGCTCAGTAAAAAGATTTCAGAAGGCATTAGATTACTTATTTAGATCTGGACACATTATTCTTTCAGAAGATGGTCATTTGTGGTGTTCAGATGTTGAAGAAGAATTAAAAGAAGCAGCTTTTATTGAAGAGCAGGAGGGTAATTATGGCAAATAAATTACCTTGGGTACGTAATTTTTATCAAGAGTGGATTATGGACTTTGCTGGCACTGATGCAGCAGAAAAAGCCACTTATAGTACACTCACTGCTTTTATGTATAGAACTTGTGAACCTCTTTATGATGATGTCTCTGTTTTAGCACGTGCTGTTGGCTGTTCAGTACAAACTTTTAAAAAATCATTAGAAAAACTCATTCGAAAAAAATTAATTATCCGCTTGGAAAATGGAAATTTATGGAGTGCACAAGTTGAAGAAGAGTTACTAAATTGCAATGAGAATTTAGAAAAATCTTCAGAAAAGGCATCAAAAGCAGCAAAAGCTAGATGGGATAAAAACAAAGATAAAAGTAATGATGATGCACGTGCAATGCATGAGCAATGCACAAGCAATGCATACGCAATGCACGAGCAATGCTTGGAAATGCACAATAACATTAACATTAACAATAACAAAAAAAATAAAAATATTATTTTATCAAAAAGAGAAATTGATTTTGAAAATTTAGAAACAAACGATTTTGTTGAAAAGGCAATCGAGTGTGATGATGTTCAATCAGAACAAATCAAAACGATAGAAACCAAACAACCAATCATTCACGAGCAAAATACCAACACTTCAAACAATGCTAACAACCGATGGCAAATTGACGAAGCGATGATTGAGAAATTGCCTTCACGAAAAGTTAAAAAGGTTGGAAAACAACTTTCAGAAATCGTTGATAAGATAATGCCTGCTTATTTTCCAGAGAAAGCAAACTTTTTTGAAGGAACAAAGAAAATAAGGGAAAAACAAGAAGTTGAAAGAATACTAGAAGATTTCAAACCCGATTTTCAATACGCAACTGAACAAGGATTAACGCATGATGAAGCCTTATCAGAATTTGAAAAATTTGTACGCTTTTCAAAAAACAATCCATGTCGAAATGCAAATGAACGCGATTGGCAAAGCGCTTGGGATAATTGGATTACGCATCCAGAATATGGATTGGTAATTAAGAAACACAAAAAATCAGAAGTGAAAAAACTATATGAAAGCGCATGTTATAAACCACCGTCAAACAATTTCGCAAATAACCTTTCAGAAAGCTTCAATCAACTTGCAACAGCGATCTACGCTTAAAGACACTTATGGATCCGAAAAAAACAGCAAAGTAGTGAAGTTTGCTGATGATTTTGAGAATAGATATGCGTTTAAATTGACAGAAAGGCACCGTACAGAGCGATTTAAATATTTTGTGATAAAAACCACATTGAAATTAAAAATGCTTCTGTACGGTCCATTTTGAGGCAAATAAACCCATTGGTAAAGTTATGGATTTAGATAGGGGATATTAAACCAAATGTTTTTAAAAAAACGTAAACAGAAGGGGGAAAAAAAGTTCGTTGCAACAGCGGTTGGATATGCACCATGGGGATTAGGGGTAGCAGAGTATTTTTACAATCTTTACGAATATGATGATGGTACAAGAGAATATGAAGAATTTGATGGTGGTCAGTATCATGAGATACCTGAGAATGTTGATATTCGATATCATATCAAAAAACACAATAAAGTCAATAGGTTGTGTGAAGTTATTTTATATGAATCCACTTAAGAATCCACACTTTTATACGTGATTCATTTGACTATTTTTTATATAAGATTGCCATGTATGAATAGACCATAAAAAGCAAATCATAATGTAAATATTATAACGCATGTAAAAGTTCAAATAAAATGAAAAGCCGATATCATTCATAACAGTTCATAAATTTTATGATACGTTTTTATCACAGCACAAATCACATTGTTTTAAATTTAGTCGTTTGAAAATATCGATAACATACGTTTAAAGATCACATCTTGTTTTAAAGATTGGATTGTTAATCACATAAAAGAGCAAATTAACATTCGCCAAAATTGGCGAGCGCAAAATAGAGAGCTGTCATAACAGCATCATCATAACACCGAACATTTTAAAGATTGCATAAAAGGATTTAAAGACAAGATCGATTTTATAACCACGGTATTTTTTTACCGAGGTAGGAAATAAAGGTCATGAAATTCAAAATGCTATATCTTATGAAATGAAAAGCCTTTTAATGAATAGATTGCAGGCTAGTCTTTAAGAATGGAACTATTCGCTTCCACAAAAAAATGGAGGCAAATAATGCCATGGCAGTAGAATAACTATCTACTTTAGATTTGGTACTAAAAACGTTTTAAAAGTTATAGTTTAAAAATACGAAACCAAATGAGCTCTTTCCAAATTTGGGGGCAGCTATTAAGACAAAGATAAGCAAACAAACTTCAAAACCATTGTAACATCATAAGGTATGGGTTTTTACTCAATTTTGAGTCAAAAGCTGTAATATTTAAGAATGCTCTATTCTAAGATAACATCCCCAAAATGGACCGGCTAATATTTAAAGAAATTAGGTTTTAATGAAAAGTACAAATACGCTTATGAGAACCTCTTTAAGTGCACGTTTAAACGTTTGAAACATAAAATGAGATCTTTATAAGAAACGTTAAAACTTTTTTTTATAACAGTTATAACTTAGTTATCATTTGCTCTTAAAAACGTTTCATTTATGAGAAAACTAAGATTTAGCTTTCACAGCAGAGCAAAATCTTAAAAACCTTACACTTTATAAAAGCGTTTGTTTATTTATCTTATGAAAAGCTGCTTTTAAAAACCAACGCTTCCAAATGTAAAAAGAACGTTTTTTGCAGATATTTATTGAATATGCATTTGCTTTTGATTGGATTGTTAAAGCTACCGAGCATTTTGATTTGTTTGATACGTTTGATAGCCATAACAAGCGTTATAGGCTCTCTCATTCAAATGAGTGATTAAAGATCATACGCACATTTACATTCCTTTTGATAAGTTTTCATATCTCTCATAGAGCGCTTGCAATATGATACGTTTTGTATATATGCATTCATTACTCCATTGTGGATGATTCATTTTAATCAATAAGAAACGCTATTTGAAAGCCGCGTCATATCATTTGACACGGCTTTTTTTATGTTACTCTCTCTTTTATGATATGTTTATAGCAATGCATTTTATATGCGTTTATACACCATAAAGAAAGCACGCCCCCCACGCCGTTCTTTATTCTGTTTTATCAGTTATATTGACAACATTATCCCTTTCATACACCTCACAATTTTTTGGAACCAACCTTACTTTGCTTTTTTTATTGATTTTTGCATTGCCATAAACACGCCCCCAGATCGTTGCACAATATGAGATTTTAGCATTGCCATAAACAGAGCCATAAATCTCACAAGAGCCACTCACACAAGCATTTCCATAAACCTTGCCATAAATTTTAGCACGACCATTAATAACAGCATAATTATAAACTTTTGCATGGCTATAAATGCAAGCAGAGCCACAAACCTTGGCATGACCATAGACGCGTGCATAACTAAAAACCGTAGCATCATAAGAAACATGCGCATGATCATAAATATGAGCATCAGCAAGAATGCGGGCACTACCATTCACATGAGCATACCCATAAACATTGCCATAAACATGAGCATTGCCATAGACAAAAGCATGGTCATAAACTTTAGCATATTGAGAGATAAAAGCCTTTCCATAGACTTCAGCATTGCCATAAACTTGACCACAGACTTGAGAAAAATGGCGTATTTTTGCATTTTCATACACTCTTGCATGACCATAGACACAAGCATCATCATACACCCAGCAATTACCATCATGGGATAGGTTAACTTCCTTTTCAATAAAGCCGCCTAAAGACCCCGCCTGTACATCATCAAAATCTTTTAAAGCTTTAATGCGATAAAGGTTTATAATATTTCGAGTAAGAGCATGTTTGATTTTTTTGATTTCACTGGTTAATTCGTATTTTTTGCACATAGAGATACCCTCACAATTTAATGTGATAAACATTTGATAAAATTTGGAATGGGAAAATTTGAAAGAGGGGCGCCCCCGCCGCGCCCGCCGCTGCTTTATTAATTAGACCCAGACAATCTCTAATTCACCATAAGGAGAGAGACGTTCAGTATAGGTTTTTATTTTAGTAGACCCGCCGACATTTTCACGAATAACAGCAATGCCATGAATATTGGCATTTTCATAAACATGCACGTTATTTGCTATACGAGCATTTTCATAAACCCTAGCATTGTCATAAACCCGCGCATGACCATAGATATGACCACAAGTGACAGCATTGCCAAAAACTCTTGCATTTTCATAAACGTGACCATTTTTAAACACAAGAGCCTCATCATACACCCAGCAATTGCCATCATGAGAGAGGTTATCTTCCTTTTCAATAAAGCTCCCTAAAGTACCTGCTTTGATATCAGCAAAATCTTTTAATGCTTTAATACGGTAGAGAACATGTTTACCAAATACACGCGTTTCATTTGTGAGTGCAAACTTCTTTTGCATGAGCACAATTCCTTTATAGAGATTTAAATTTTTAAATGAGATGTTTAAAGGAGGGCGCCCCCGCCGCGCCCGCGCGTGTCATTTACGCAGCATCACTTTCATATTCGCTGTCATTATCATCGTCATAATACCCTTCAAAATCAGCATAATACTCATGACGATAATAATCATCTTCGCTCCCAAACTCAGGATATGCATCATCACAGATATCTTCATTAGCTGTTAAAGAGGCATTGCTATGAATATATGAAGAACCAGAGATAAGAGCATCACAAATAACGGCATCATCAAAAACACGTGATTCATCACAAATGTAAGCAGAGCCACTTATTTTTGCATTGCCTCCGACATGAGCATCATCACAAATGACAGCATTATCGGAAATATGAGCATGATCAGTGACACGGGCGTTATCATAAATTTGTGCATTGCCTTCAATTACAACGGCGTTGCTAGCATGCGCATTACCAGACAGTTTTGCATTGTCCTTTAATGTCATACCTTCAAAAATAGCATTCCCATAAATTTGCGCATTACCATAGACATCAACAAAAAAGCTTTTTACTTTAGCATTTCCAAAGACGCGTGCATTTTGAAAGACCCGAGCTTTATTATACACCCAGCAATTACCTTCATGAGATAAGTTGCTTTCATTTTCAATATACCCCCCTAAATCGCCTTTTTTGACATCATCAAAATCTCTTAAGGCTCTAATTCGAGTTAAGAAATGACCATCGATATATTCACAATCATCAATAAATTCATATTTTTTTGCAGGCTCTTGTTTATTAACAGATGCAGTTTCATTTGCAATGTTAGAGAGAACGGGGGTGTTGTTTGATATATTTGTCATATTTAAAACCTTATCATAAAATTGTTTTTCAATTGACAGCTTATAAAAGCATCGGGTGTTGAAAAACACGGTGATAAGTCCGTTGCTTACACTTTTCCCATAAGGGTATTGTATGATGTAAGCACACCCGACAAAATCATCATATATGCTAATCACAGCATAAAAGATAGCCAGTTTTTTAAAGACTTTGGAAAGGCTGTTTCGTAGCCAATCCGCTTATCACAAAGTGTTTTTCAATCACTTGATTATTTATATAACAAAATACGTATTTATTGTCAAATAATATTTTATCTTTTTTGATATTTTTTCTTATTTTTTAAATACGTTGTGTATTGATAATATCTTATGCTTATGAATTGCTTATTTTATATTTATATGCGTTTAAAGCTATATTACGGGCTTTGTGAAACGATTGCGTATTTTCTGAATCTATACATTTATAATATTTTAGAAACGCTTTCATTATGCGTATTTTAAACTTTATAACCTATCAATTTTGTCACTAAATGGCTTTTAAGATTTCTGTTAATTTCTTTTAATAACACATTTTAGACTTAACAGCCTTTATAGGGACTGTCTTTATAAACAAATGCTTTCATTTGCATTTTTGCTTTCTCTATAGTTGTTATGTTCTTTATAGCCATGGCATCATTTTTTATTTTCATAAGAGAAATGATAAATAGGATAATTGTGATTTATAGACTGTTATGAAAACACTTATGAAAACATCTAAAGAGAGAATGGTAATTATAGAGATGAGAAAAATCCCTTTTAATAAACTTTTGTCATTTTTGTCAGTTCTTTTTAGAACCTATATCATTTTTTTTAAATGAGAGAAAATTAAAATCATTATATTTCAATAAGTTAATTTTTATGAATTTTTCAAAATACAACTTATTAAAACAGCCATAACAAATAAATACAACTGTAAATATATATTTGTCAGTTTATGTCAGTACATTGAATCGACAAAAGTGATCATTTAGTGAATGATTAAAACATGTCTTATGAGAGTATGTGATCTTTTAAAGCCTTTCAAAAGAAAGGGATTATAATCATAATAAATGCTATCAAGACCATTATGGTTATGAGTTTTGGAGGTGCTTTTTACGCCCCCCTTTACATATTTTTCAATAAAAAATAAAAATCATTATATTTCAATATGTTATTTTTTATCAATTTTTCAAAAAACAACCTATATCAATAGTACAACCTATAAATTCAACTAATGCTCTATGTTTTGTAAGGGTTTTGGGGGGGTAGAAACATTCAAAACCTATAAGTAATATAAGAAAATGAATATACATAACCCTCTTTAAATAAAGCTTCTGATAACAATAAAGCACTCATTTTAGATTACGGTTTAATCTTTTAAAGGCAATGTAAATAAGAGTATCTAAAAGTGCAAGTTTCTTCTTTTTAAATAACGTATGATAAATTATCCTTTTAAAGATTGTATGTCAGCAATTTATAAAAGGGATATAAGAACCTATAGGTATAAAACCTTATACCCCTTATGAGTTTATCATATCCATTATGTGAGCATGCTTTTAAGTTATTCAGTTTCTCTTATTTTCAATTTTGGTAGGTTCTTAACAATTTTCATTGTCTCTAAACTTATGGAAATAACTCTAGAGGGTAGGCAGGGTTGCCAATGGTTTCAACAGCATAACGATTGGCATCATTAACAATGCCACTCTTTTTATCAGTCTTAACACATTGACGCCCCATAACCCATTCAAGAGCGGATTTACCATTAACGATATACTCACAAGCGTCAAGAGGGATATCTGTTATTGTGATATTGTTATTATAAATAACAGTGGTTTTATCTTTCTCTTTACCTGTTTTTGCGAATTTCATTTCAGTCACGTAATAGAATTTTTCTGGATTAGAGATCTCTGTAACTTTTGGATTACCTTTTTTAAAGGTTACGCGATAAGGTTTTACAGTTTCATAATTCACGTGCAAATGATCCAGTTCACGCCCTGTTACAACAGAGCTCCGTTTTCGTATAAGGGGTTTAAGTCTCTTCAAAAGAATTAAAATGAAGCTTATTAAATCCATTTTGAACGAATTGAGAAAAAATGCAGAAAAATGCTAAAAAAGCCGATAATTTTTTCAAAAGAGTTTTTTAAATGCTGTTTATCCGCAGCCCATGAGAGAGATCAGATCAGCAAAATAGTGAAATTTGCTGTTTATTTTATGGAAAAAAGACAAATGAAGCATGTGCTTTTAAAATATCATAATGATTATTTTGATAGGTTTTATGAGTCACTAAAATAATCTAGTTTGTTAGTTCAATTTACAGACACAAACTGACAAATATATATTATTGATTGTATTTAAGGTTGTATTGTCGATATAGGTTGTATCGTTAAAATACTAACCTATTGAAATATAATGTTTTTAATTTTCTCTCATTTAAAAAAAATAATATAGGAGCTAGAATGAACTGACAAGACTGACAAAACTCTTCTGATAAGGTCACTCAGATCATTTGCTTTTGGAAAAAAGTTCCTTGATGAGAATGCCATAAAAAGAGTTTTGCGTGGTTGTCTTAAAGACTTCAAAAGAGATTTCTTTATTGTTTTATGCTGTTGTTTTTAACCAAAGGATTCCATTCATACCGTCTATCAGGACGCCGACCTAATTCATTCCCCTCTATAGGAAATTCACGAATATAGTTACAACGACATAAAAGCTCTAAAGCTTGCTTAACGGCTCCATTGTCTTTTAAAGATCTCCAACACCGTCTATAGATATCTCTTGCCGTAAAAACATTGGGTAAAAGATCACAGCGCTCTACAATTAATTTTGCACGCTCTGCTGTTAATGTATCATTCGCCGCATAAAGACGTTTTGCATGACTTATCAGATATTCTTCCCAATATAAGGCTCTCTCAAGGGCATCTCTATTGATTTCAAAACGCCCCCCTTCACTCAATTCAAAAATCAATGCAAGGGTTGGTATGGTTTTATTCATTTTCAAAAGATGCGCTTGTAAACTTGATGAGAAATGACCTCCTTTGATTGTTCTTTGAAAATTTTCCCACCATACACGAAACATTTCTTGAGCTTCAGCAGAAAAGCGTATGGTAATAGGGTGTTTTGGTGATCCTAATGGTTTATCATAAAGAGAACGAAAAATTCCTTGATAACTTTCCCATGCCTTTTGATTGGGAGGTCTATCAACCCATAACCGCTCTTTTCGTTCATCGGGCCACACCAGCATTTGAAATCGTTGCAATAAGCCGTCATTATTTGTTCCATGGTGCATTGCTTGAATAATGGGAATAATCCGTGAAGGTTGAATGCCCCCAATAATGGAAATGGTTGCATTGGGAATAAAAATGGTTCCACGTCCTATACGGTCATAGGTGTATGATTTTTTGCCATTAAAAGCTGTTAGATAAAAAGAACGGTCTGATTGATATTCCTTCCGTTCCAAATCGGATAAAAAACCAGATAATTCATCACGAACCAACAAGAGACCACGGGGGTTTTCTTTTAACAATTCCCCAAGCTTTTCGACGGTCACATCGTTGACAATAAGACGTCGTTTATTAAGCGTGTCATCTTCCTCACTTTCTTTATGTTCAAGAGATTGAGAAAGAAGAGCAAGGGCTTGTTCCTCGTCTTGATCTTTGAGTGCTTTGTAGGCTTGTTTTTTCTTTTCTCTTTTGTCTAATTCAATAAGAATATCTTTTGTTTCTTGCTGTTTTTTCTTCTTTAACCATTCTTGATGCCATTCCTCTTGAAAAACATCAAGAGGTGCTAAAGCAGCTTCCATGGTATCTGTTTTCATAGTTGAAGGTTCCCCCACAATGGCACCCCAGAGATTAGGAACAATTTTCCAATTGGCATGTTGTTTTGGAGAAACCCGCACGCCATTTCCAATGACAGCAGACAATCCACATAAAGCAGAAACAGCAACAAAATCGATAGAAGATTGTTGAATATCAGCAACGTCATAAACATAGTTTATTAATGGTGTTGGAAGCAGGAATATTTTAAAAGGCTCGACGGGTAAGAGAGCCGTAGCAATCGGTTGTAATTGCCCCCAACCATTTTGTTGCAAGGCTTGTTCATAAGAAATGGCTTTTAAACAAGTATTTTCGTTTAAAGAGACATTATCGTTATCATTGACGGGAGTATTTTCATTATTGTTTTGTAAATTACTATCTTTCATAGTTTCCCTCTTTTAAGAAAGTAATACGTTATTAAAATCGGTTCCTTTTGGAGCTTGCATCATAAAGACCTCAAAGCCATGGCTATAGGCACGTGCAGCTAGGGTAAAACCTGCTTTACGACCCGCATCATCGCCGTCCATTGCAATTGTCAGACGTCCTTTTGTAGGGGGTAAATTCACACGCATCATGCCACTGGTTGAAAGAGAAGCCCATAAATTAACGGGCTCTGATAACAACCCAGACAGCAGAGACAGCCCCGTTTCAATGCCTTCACAAATGACCAGATGTTTTGGATTGGCTTGGCTTAAATGCACCCCACCACCCGTTACAGATCCCAACATGGCTTTTGCTGGTTTCTGATCTGTTTTGCAGCCATTGTCTTTTAAAAAGGTTCTATGAATGGCAAAGGAACCAGCCCCCTTAACAAGAGCAACCAACGCGGGCAATGTACCCCCAGAGGGGTGTGGACATTTGCTATGAAAACGTAAATCAGCAGGCAAATCACATGTAATACCCCGCATACGTAAATAGGTTTCTGCTAAAGTATTTTTGATTGGTTGGCTTTGTTGCCAAATTGCTTTTGCTCTCTCTGCTTTCTGTTTTGCTCGTTTGAGATCAGCACAAAACTGTTTTGAGAAAGAGAGCGTCTGATCATAAGCTTGTTTTCCAAGCAATCCAATTCTAATAAGCGCTTGTATGATCTCTCTAAAAGAGCAGCCAGCATAACAATAGAGTAAAAGACGCCCATCATGTCCATTGGCAAGGGATAAGCTAGGCAGCCTATCATCATGAGCAGGGCAACGGGCTGTTCCATAACGCTCATGCCAAACCCCGCGCAAGGCACGTGTGATACCTTGCGCATTCTTAAAAGAACACATCATTGTAAATCCTATAACGTTGCGTCACAGGACGGATTGTGCTATCTCTAGGGTGATGAGTTTGAGAAAGCCTTGTCCGTCCTTACGTGACAAGGTTTTTTTATGCCGCGTCACTTTGACGTTGCTGTTTTGCTTGCTCGATGACATTGATAAGATCCGATTGTAACCAACGGGACAAAAAACCAAATTTTAAAGGTTTTGGGAGAGAGCCATTGGTTACATGACGGCGGAATGTTGAGACACTCATATGAAGCAATTTTGCACTTTCACGGTCTGTCAAAAGAATATCATTTTCTGTCATACTAAAATCCTTTCTATCAAAAAATGGTAACAAATCATAACTATTTATTAACCACATTTTGGTTCATTTGGAAAGATGTTTTATTTATAGAAAACAATATTTTATCATACAATTTTTGATGTGATAATTTATGACTCTTATTGAGAAAGAATGAGAGAGAAGAGAGAGAAAGTTATCCACAGATCATGGGGTTATGCACTCCATATCTTAAGATTGACCCGTGACATAAGCCGCCCATTTATCCATATAAACGCGGCGCTGTTCTAAATAATCAGTACGACGATAGGCACGCTCTACTTGTCCTCCGACTGTATGACTTAGAATTGTTTCAGCAACCTCATAGGGGGCATCGGTTGTTTCAGCGAGCCAATCGCGTAAACTAGAGCGAAATCCATGGGGGCAGGCTTCAAGTTTATTGTCTCTCATGTATTGAGCCATACACTTCGTAGCAAGGGGACCGCGACCGGTTGCAGAAAAGAAGAAATCATTGCGAGAAAGTGAGCGCGCTTGTTTTAAAATGTCTAATGCTTCAGATGATAAGGGCACACGAAACTCTTTTGTAGTATCACGCTTTCCTTTCATATTTTCAGCAGGGATTGTCCAGATATCACCTTCAACTTGATCTTTATGAATATGACGTAAAGGGTTAGAGCGAACCCCTGTAAGGATAAGCAAACGCAAAGCCAATTGTGTTAGGGTTGATGCTTCGCAAAGTGTTTGATAAAAAGCTGGTATATCTTTCCAATCCATTGCAGGTAAATTTTTGACTTTATGGCGTTGTTTTCCTAAAAGAGCGCGTGCTTTTTCTGTTGCTTGTAAATCAACATCCAAACCTAATGCAGCAGCATGTTTGAGACAAAGTTTGAGACGTATCAATGCTGTCCGAGCAGCTCCAGCTTTTGTATGCCAGATAGGGGCAAGTGTATTACGTATTTCTGTTTGTGTAATCTCTGACACAGGAAGACAACCTAATTTAGGGAGAATATGAAGTTGTAAAGGCGAAAACCAATGTCCATCTTTCCCATCCCCTTTTAATTCAGCTTTACGAGTTTCAAAAGTATCCAAGGCAATATCTTTTAAATAATGAAGATTGCTTATTGCCTCACGCTTTTGTTTCTCACGTTCTTTAATAGGATCACGCCCTTCACGTAAAACAGAGCGCCATTGATTTGCCAATTCACGGGCTTGTTTTAAAGAAACATCTCTTAAAGCACCCAAGCCCATTTCACGGCGCCGCCCATGAATGGTAAAACGGTAAATCCATTGAGCACCTCCATCTTTACGCTTATGAAGTAACAAGCCGGCACCATCATTATATTTGCCAGCCCCCAATGTTGCGACAGATCTTGCATTAAGACGGTTCATAAGAGCCATTTTTATTCCTTTCTTATACAAATTTGATCCATACACTCATCCCACTTGTTATGTGCAAATGAGTGGTTTTGATTGATTCAAGATAAACAGCTTTGAAATGAGAGACTCTTACGATATTCGAGACTCTCATTCAACATACAGAACAGTGAATTATTATTATAAATCAATGCCTTGTAAATGTTGATTACAGTACCAAGGCGCAAGTGAAAGCTTGGATATATGGGGGTGGTATTCCGAAAAGCGTTCTCAATTACGAACCTCTCATAGATGAGATCAATAAAGAGATCAAAAAATTATCAAAAACCGCAGGAAATAAATATGTTTACAGATAAGCAGCTAAGAGCCTTGTTTGGTATTATAATTTTTATATTTTTATGCTTTTTAGAAATTAAAAAAAATCCCTATTTTATCCAAGGTATTTTGATATTTGCATCTTTTGGTTTGATAATAATAACAAATATTTTTGTAATTTTATGCAATTCTCATATTCCTTTTGAGTTGCAGAACAGTCCAAAATATAAAGATGATGATACAACAGGTTGGAAGATATTAACACGTGATTTACAACATTATATGCACCGACTCTTAAAGCTAATAAGTTTAGCACTTGTCGTTTTAATTTTTCCAAATAGTTATACTGTATTTTGGTATTTAGATATCGTTTTTTGGTACTTTTTTTTAGTTTATTCATTCTTTCTCATGTTGCATACACGCAGTTTAATAAACATGTCCATTTACGCGATACAATCATCTCTTAAAAAGAAAGAGAGCTAAAAAAAGCACTTGGTATTCAATTAGGTAGATATCAAAATGAAAAAAAGTAAAAAAAATAAAAAATACGTATTGACTTTAAAGAAAAGGTCGTTTATTAAGGTTGGCAAGTGCTTAAAAACCACTAAATCACAAGCGGGTAAACCACGATAAGGTTTCTCCAATTTCTTAAATACTGACTTTATTTTGTGCTGTTATTGGCATATAACGATTATGTCGGGTGTGGCTATACCATACAATACCCTTCGCGAGGGAAAAGTATAGCGACGGACTTGTGACCGTGTTTTTAGCACCCGGCGCCCTTATAGGGTTGTCAATAAAAACCTAATATTCACAAGGATTACTAGCATGAAAGCTACAGTTACAAATCAAGAAACTTCTCCAAAATATGAACTTACAGATGAAAGCATAAAAGGCAATGATAAAGAACTTAAAAGGACTATAACGCTTTATCGCATACGTGCTTTAAGAGATTTTGCTGATGTCAAGGCTGGGGATCTCGGGGGCTTTATCGAAAAGGAAAAAAACTTAAGTCATGATGGCAATTGCTGGGTCTATGATGATGCCATGGTCGCTACAGATTCTGTAGTTTCTGACAATGCACAAGTGCGCAATAATGCACGTGTTTTCAGAAGTGCAAAAGTATCTGATAATGCTGTTATTTTGGATAATGCATTAGTTTTTCATAATGGTAAGGTTTATGATAATGCAAAAATTTGCGATAATGCCATGGTCAATGGCACTGTTAGTGGCAATGCTGTTGTTTGTAATAATGCAAAGCTCTTTTTTATCGCTTTTGTTTCTGATAATGCAAAAGTTTATGATGATGCTTGTGTGAATGGTAAGGTTTATGGCAATGCGCGTGTTTATGGCAATGCCATGATTTATGGGCATGCCAAGGTTTTTGATGATGCATGTGTTTACGGCAGGGCTTCTATTACTGAGTATGTAAAGGTTTTCGGCAAGGCGCGGGTTTATGATAATGCAACGGTTTATAGAAAGCCTCGTACTGATGGGTGGGTTGATCATACGTATGTAAACATTTATGGCAATGCCGTTATTAATGGCAATCAAAAAATTTATAAAGATACTGATGGTAGTGAAGAAATTTTAGATAAAACAGCATAAAAAGCAGCGTAAATAACGGCGCGGGCGCGGCGGGGGCGCCCCTCTTTTAAACATTTCATTTAAAAATTTGTTTAAATATTAGATTAGGAGCTACCTATGACCACTAAAACTGTATCTAAAAAATATGAACTTATAGACGAAATAAAAAAAGTTTACGATGCTGAAACTCGTCAACCTAAATACTTTTATCGCATTCGTGCATTAAGGGATTTCGATGATGTCAAGGCTGGTCAATTGGGCGGCTTTATTGAGAAGGAAGATAACCTTTCTCATGATGGCAATTGCTGGGTTTATGACGATGCAATTGCAGCATATGATGCCGTTGTGAGTGAAAATGCTAAAATACGTAATGAAGCCGTTGTTGCTGAAAATGCTAAAGTTTATGGTAATGCTGTAGTGAGTGATAAAGCCAAGGTTTATGGTCGTGATACCCATGTTTATGGCAATGCTGAGATTTTTGATAATGCTAGTATTAGTGGTACCATGTGGGTTCGTGGCAAGGGGTGGGTTTATGGCAAGTGTGTGGTTAATGGCAATGCCAAGGTTTATGATCATGCTAAGATTTGTGGTCAAGTTTGTGATAATGCCGTGGTTTATGGAAAAGCTTTTATTAGTATAGAGGCAAAAATTTATGACAATGCCAAGGTTTGGCATAGCGCTTATGTGAAGGGCTTTGTTTATGGCAATGCAAAAGTATCAGGATCTGCTTCTATTTATGAGGGGGCGCATATTTTTGATAAGGCAAGGGTTTATGGAAAAGCGGTTGTTTATAAAGATGTCAAGGTTTATGGCAATGCGCGTGTTTATGAGAATGCCATGATTTATGAAAAAGTAGAAATCTATGATGATGCATGTGTTTCTAACAGATCTATTATTGCTGAGGGTGTAAAAATTTATGGCAATGCCGTTCTTAAAGAAAAGAAAATATTCCGTGAAGATATTTGTAGTAATGATGCCATTAGTGAAAAAGCAGCGTAAATAACATAACGGGGCGGGGGGCTGCTTTATAGCAAAAAAGCCGCGTCCTTTAAGACACGGCTTTCATGAGCAAAACAATTAGCGATCTAAATAAACGATTAAAGTAACCAATCGAAATATAAAAGAACATCTCTTTATTGCACAAAACGTATCAAAAAGCAAGCTGTTAAGTAAAATAAAAATGGGATTCACACTGTAGATTCAGTGATTTATAATTATCATTTATCAAATCAATTTAAATCATAATGAATAAAATGAACGCTGTTAAATTACCTTCTTTTCAAACAGAAGAAAAATCTTCTTTTCGTCAACTTCCCCATAATATTGAAGCTGAAAAAGCTTTGCTCGGTGCTATCATTATCAATAATAATGCTCTTGATAGCGTTTCTGATTTTTTAAAAGCAGAGCATTTTTTTGAACCGTTGCATCAAAAGCTTTTTGATATCATTTCACAAATTATTCAAAAGGGAAGAATTGCAGATCCCATTACTATTAAGCCCTTTGTTGAAAATGATGCGAAAATTGGTGACATCACTGTATATAATTACGTGGTGCGTTTAGCTAAAGAAGCTGTAACAATCATTAATACTAAAGATTATGGGAGTGTCATTTATGATCTGTTTATCCGACGCTCTTTAATTAACCTTGGCACTCAAGTTGTGAATAGAGCTTATGATGTTTCTGTAGAACTTACAACATCACAACAAATTGAAACTGTTGAAAATCAGTTATTTGAGCTAGCAGAAAAAGGAAAATATGGAGGTGGGTTTGAAAACTTTGATACAGCCATTGCAAAAGCACTTAACATGGCAAGTGCAGCGAAAAAGCGTTCTTCAAGGCTCTCAGGGATAGCTACCCATATCAAAACACTTGATGAGAAAATGGGAGGGTTACAAGCATCTGATTTAATTATCCTTGCTGGACGCCCTGGGATGGGTAAAACATCACTTGCTACCAATATTGCTTTTAATATTGCTAATGCTTGTAAGCGTGATAACAGCCAAGCCAATGAAGGGGGTATTGTTGGTTTCTTCTCACTTGAGATGTCAACTGAACAGCTTGCAACTCGTATTATTTCCGAACAAATAAAGGTTTCTTCTTCGGATATGCGTCGTGGTAATATCTCAGAAGAGCAATTTGCAAAAATTATTCACGCAATGCGCTCTTTACAAACAATCCCTCTTTATATTGATCAAACGGGGGGTGTCTCCCTTGCACAATTGGCCGCCCGTGCAAGGCGTCTTAAACGACAACATGGTCTAGATGTCTTGATTATCGATTATATCCAACTCATGACAAGCGGTTCAAAGCGTTCATTAGAAAATCGCGTTCAAGAAATTACAGCTATTACCACCGGATTAAAAGCACTTGCAAAAGAACTCAATATTCCCATCATCGCTCTCTCTCAACTTTCGCGTCAAGTTGAAAACCGAACCGATAAACGTCCACAATTATCCGATTTACGTGAATCTGGTTCAATCGAGCAAGATGCCGACATTGTTCTGTTTGTTTATCGTGAAGAATACTATCTCAAAAATGAAGAACTAAAAGAAGGCACTGCTGAGTATAGCAAGTGGCAAGATGCAATGGAGCAAGCCAAGGGTAAAGCCGAGGTTATTATAGCAAAACAACGCCATGGTCCGACAGGAATCGTTCCCCTTGCCTTTCAATCCGATTTTACACGCTTTAGTGATTTATAACATAATGTAAAACATTAAATAATTGTTATTATACAACTGAAAACATTGTAAAAACACATAAAATATGTTATGATCTTTACATCATTTAATGGGACTTACAAACATGCTTAATAAAGTGATTTTAATTGGTCATTTAGGTGCAAATCCAGAAAGCAAAACAATGTCATCTGGCATCGAGGTGGTCAATTTTCGAATGGCAACGTCTGAGAGCTATACAGACAAGGCAACCAATAAGAAAGTAGACAAAACAGAATGGCATTCCATTGTGGTGTTTAATCCACATCTTGCAAAAATAGCACTCCAGTATCTCAATAAGGGCAGCAAAGTTTATATCGAGGGGCGACTACAAACCCGTAAATGGCAAGATAAAAATGGTATTGATCGGTATGTAACAGAAGTCATATTGCCTCAGTACAAAGGCGAGTTAAAGCTTTTAGATGGCAAAAATGATGATAATCAAGATCAGTCATCTGCTTATGACAGAAGCTTTCACAAGCCTCTTGATACATCTCATACCGTTATGAATGATAGCGTTCCTTTTTAAACAGAAGGCGGTGTTGTGAAAAAAAACAAAAAGAGGGGACGCCCTAAAATAGCAGGGCAGGTAAGAGAACCAAACGGACGTATATCACGTGCAAAAGCACCGCGTGAAGCCGTTGATAAATTGGCAATAGAAATGCGTGCAAAGCGCTTCGGTTTAACGCTACAGGAGGCAAAAAATCCACTTTCTGGTACCTATATCGGGCGTCTTTGTTTGCAAGGCGTGATTACTCAAGAGCAATATGATGCCGCGCAACAGTACTTACAGATAAGAAATAATTACCTTTGTGCAAAGGGCTTGCCTAATGCAATTTATGATGAAATGCCGTCATCATCTGATGATAAGGCAAGAGACAAATGGGTAGAATTTGCAACAGAGCAGTTTATAAACACGCAAGAGGCACTAAAAGAAGCCCAATGCCTCTATAGACAGTATAATCTTCATGCTGCGTTACAGTCCCTCGTGATAGAAGATCAAATGCTACCACACCTTGTGAATTCACTACGCGTTGCTCTTAATGCTCTTCAGAAACATTTTGATCGTTAAATGACAATCTCTATTACGGTTTCATTATATTGTATATCGTTCGTAAGTCTCTACAAAACCTAGCTGTTTTTTTTATGCCTCTCCCATTATCGACTCTCATACTAGACACTAAATCAACAACTTGTGTTTCGGGGTTAATGCCATTTCCACTCGGAGAACTAAGAAATTTTTTTGCGTAATAAAACATTGGATCTGTACTACTCATAGACATGTTGTATGCCCAAATAAAATTTTCTTCACTCCAATTATGTTCATAGCGTAAAGTATTTATTACACTAGGTAGCATCGCCCATGACATCTCCTTATTATAATCACCCCTTAGTAAATTCACAAAGCGTCCACATAAAACAATAAGTATGTGACGATGCCATACAGTGTCAAATTTGGCAGTTATATTTTGATAGCCATTTTTGTATGCAAATTGATTTGCTTCGTGTTGCTTGTCGAAATGCGTAAAGTCTTCATATTCTTTACTTGCATATTTATCGTAAAGTTGATTGTACTGCTCTATAGTATCTACACGTGTAAATGTACGTGTAAATCCAAATGACGCTGATGCAGGTAGCGCTGATATAGAAAAGAAAGCTATAAATGTTATGATGCGTGTTATGGATAATGATTTCATCATTTTGAACCCTTAATTATTCATAAGTGCTGTTTAACTGATTCCCTTTGAAATTATCAATATGTGTTATTTTTATGTTGACAAAGTGTAGCAAATCGTATTTAATGACATTACTGTACTTAGGCGTATTGTGTCTAGAGAGGGAAATGTACAGTTCAAAATCCCCGCAAATGCGGGGTTTTTTATTATCTGGAGGGTGTATTTTATGACATCAGAAAATACAGAACAGGCTCCACAACCGATTAAAAAGCGTATACCACCAAAGGCAGGTCAAGGGCGTGTCAAAGGCGTTCCAAATAAAGTAACGCGCATTTTAAAAGAAGCAGTGGTTAAGGCTGCTGAGAATGCTGGGAATAAAATTGGCAAGGATGGTTTGATCTCTTATTTGGAAAAGCAGGCTATGGAATGCCCCGCTGCTTATTTAGCGTTGCTTGGGAAGGTGTTGCCTTTGCAAGTGACGGGGGAAGATGGGGGCGCGATTAAGATCATAGGGCGTGTAGAAATTGCTCCTTTAACAATGAATGACGACAAGACAGATTAAGATTGTACCAAAACTCATTCCTATTTTTACAGGAGACGCTTTGGTACGAGCGGCGTGGGGTGGACGAGGGTCTGGAAAGACAAGATCATTTGCCTTGATGGCTGCTTTAAAAGGCTATCAATTTGGTATGCAGGGGATATCGGGGACCATTCTTTGTGCACGTCAGTTTCAGAATTCGCTAGCAGAGAGTTCATTGGAGGAGATTAAGCGCGCCATTGAAGCGCACGACTTTTTAAAGGACTATTACAAGGTTGGGGAGTCGTCGATTAAATCGATAGATGGTCGTATAGCCTTTCAGTTTTCTGGTCTGGACCGTAATATTGCGAGCATTAAATCGATGGGGCGTATCTTGCTTTGTTGGGTTGATGAGGCAGAGCCCGTGACAGAGACGGCTTGGCAGACGCTTATTCCAACGTTGCGTGAAGAAGGCGAGGGGTGGCGAGCAGAGTTATGGGTCACATGGAACCCGTTGCGAGAGAATGCCCCCGTTGAGAAGCGGTTTCGCTTTTCAGACAATGAAGCCATTAAGCGTGTAGAGATCAATTGGTCAGACAATCCGAAGTTTCCTAAGATCTTGAATGAAGCGCGGCTTGATGATCTGAGAAACCGCCCCGAGACCTATAAGCATATATGGGAGGGGGCTTATCTTACAGCAGTTCAAGGCGCTTATTATCAGAGGGAAATGTTGGCAGCCGAGCAAGAGGGGCGGATAGGGCGTGTTGCGCGTGATCCTTTAATGCAGATACGCGCCTTTTGGGATATTGGGGGGACAGGCGCCAAGGCAGATGCCACGGCGATATGGATAGCGCAATTTGTTGGCAGAGAGATCAGAGTGCTTAATTATTACGAAGCACAGGGACAACCGCTATCAGAGCATGTAGGCTGGTTGCGTCAAAACGGTTATGAGAAGGCGTTGATGGTGTTACCCCATGATGGTGCGACGAGAGACCGTGTGCACAATGTGAGTTTTGAGAGCGCTTTGAATGATGCGGGCTTTGAAACACAGGTTGTTCCCAATCAGGGAGCAGGGGCGGTTAAGATGCGTATAGAGGCGGTGCGACGTATTTTGCCGTCTGTTTGGTTTAATGAAGAGACAACCGTAGCGGGTCGTAAAGCACTGAATTGGTATCATGAGAAATGGGATGAGAAGCGTAATATTGGTTTAGGCGCCGAGCATGATTGGTCCAGTCATGGTGCAGATGCCTTTGGATTGATGTGTGTGGGGTATGAACAGCCGATGCAGAAACAGAAGAGACCAGCTTATAGCGGTAGAGAAACTTATGAGAGCACGTCATGGATGGCAGAATGATGGATGATGAAGAGCATTTAGAAAAAGAACATAACGCATCAGATTTGTCGACAGAAGGCTTATTTCGCAAGCTTGTGAATTGGTACAAAGAAGATGTTGAGCATGTGAACAAATGGCGTGAACATGCAAGGGAGGATTTTCAATTTTACAATGGTGATCAGTGGAATGAGGCTGATTTAGCGGCGTTAAAAGAGCAACGCCGCCCCGTTATGACGTTTAATCGCATTGCACCATTGGTTAATGCCGTTGTGGGTTCAGAGCGTAACAATAAACGAGAGGTGCAATTCATTCCCCGTCAAATAGGCAAGGCATTGCCAAGTGAATTGCTTACAGGAGCAGCGGAATGGTTTCGCGACATGGCACATGCTGAATATGCAGATAGTGATGCTTTCCAAGACGCTGTCATCTGCGGCATGGGGTGGACCGATACGCGGCTTGATTATGAGAACAGTATAGATGGTGAACCGGTTATTACGCGTTTAGATCCTTTAAAAATGGTTTGGGATAGTGCAGCGGTGCAACCAAATTTAACCGATGCACAACGCATGTGGTATGTAGACCGCAAGCCCTTGGAAGTAGCCAAGCAGATGTTTCCCAAAGCCCATTGGACAGAGCTGAGTGCTGATTGGGCGCGTGATGGGGTTGCCTATGAAGGCATTCATCATAATGATCTTGAAGCTTACGATGATGAGAAGGGCATTGATGTTGAAAACGGTCGTCGGATGGTCACACTCGTTGAATGCCGTTGGTTTGAAAGCGAACGATATTATAAGGCACCTGATTTAGAAACGGGTGAATTGCGTGATTATAGTGAAGAGGAATTTAAGCAGTTACAGTGCATGATGCCCGATATCCAAGGGGCAGCTTTCAATAAAAAGGTCGTAAAACGTGCTTTTTTAGGGAGAAAATTGCTTGAATCCCCTGATCAACCTTTGGTTCCAGCGGGTCAATTGGGTTGGGAGTGTATAACGGGGTATTTTGACAAGATAGAACGGCAATTTTATGGGGTTGTAAGACCGACAAAAGACCCTCAACGATGGGCAAATAAATATTTTAGTCAAGTAATGCATATCCTCAACAGCCAATCCAAAGGTGGGATAATGGCAGAGCGGGGCGCATTTGAAGATGTGAGAGAAGCTGTAAAGAGTTGGAGCAGAGTAGATAGTATTACGGTTTTAAAAAATGGCGCTTTGGCAGGTGGTAAGATACAGCCCAAACCCGTAGCGCAATTCCCAACCGGTTTTTTCCAACTGTTTAATGAAGCCAAGGAAGCGATTAACCAAGTGACAAGATATTGATTTATAATGATAATCTAGCGTTATTCATAGTGAATGAGAGTCCCGAATAACGTAAGATTCTCTCATTTCAAATCTGTTTATGTTGCATCAATCAAAACCACTCATTTGCACATAAGAAGCGGGATGAGTGTGTGGATCAAATTTGTATAAGAAAGGATTAAAAAATGGCTCTTATGAACCGTCTTAATGCAAGATCTGTCGCAACATTGGGGGCTGGCAAATATAATGATGGTGCCGGCTTGCTTCTTCATAAGCGTAAAGATGGAGGTGCTCAATGGATTTATCGTTATACCATTCATGGGCGCCGTCGTGAGATGGGATTGGGTGCTTTGAGAGATGTTTCTTTAAAACAAGCCCGTGAATTGGCAACTGGGTGGCGTTCGGTTTTACGTGAGGGTCGTGACCCCATTAAAGAACGCAATAAACAAAAGCGTGAGGCAATAAGTAATCTCCATTATTTAAAAGATATTGCTTTAGACACTTTTGAAACTCGTAAAGCTGAATTAAAAGGAGAGGGTAAAAATGGAGATTGGTTTTCGCCTTTACAACTTCATATTCTCCCCAAATTAGGCTGTCTGCCCGTTTCTGAGATTACGCAAATAGAGATACGCAATACGCTTGCCCCTATTTGGCATACAAAAGCTGCAACAGCTAATAGAGCTCTTATTCGTCTCAATATGTGTCTCAAACATGCGGCTGCATTAGGATTGGATGTTGATTTACAAGCAACAGAAAAAGCACGTGCTCTTTTAGGTAAACAACTTCATAAAACTATTAATAGACCAGCTATGGATTGGAAAGATGTGCCGGCTTTTTATAAAACACTTTGTGAAAAAACAACTATGACGAATTTAGCTTTGCGTTTGCTTATTCTTACAGGGGTTCGTACCAATCCTTTGTGTCATATTCATAAAGATCAAGTTGAGGGGGATATATGGACAATCCCTGCTGAGAATATGAAAGGAAGGCGTGATGCTACAACAGAATTTCGTGTGCCCTTATCAACAGAAGCATTAGATATTTTAAAACAAGCGCGCCTGCTCTCTCGCAATGAATTCTTTTTTTCTGCAACAGGTCGGGGTTCCCTTGGTGAGAAGTGTATGGCTACGTATATGAGAAAAAATAAACTTGAAGCCTGCCCCCATGGCTTTCGCTCTAGTTTACGTGATTGGCTCGCCGAAACAACCGATGCCCCTTATGAGGTTGCTGAAACTATCCTAGGTCATACAGTAGGAGGACAAGTAGAGCGTGCCTATCGTCGTACTGACTATTTAGAACAGCGCCGTGTCTATATGGATAAATGGGCGGCTTATGTCACTGGTCAATCTTAAGATATGGGGTGCATAACCCCATAATCTGTGGATAACTTTAGCTCTCTTCTCTCTCATTCGCTCTCAATTAGACTCATAATTTATCACATGATAAATTATATGATAATATATTGTTTTCTATAAATAAAATACCTTCAAAAATGAACCAAAGTGTGCTTAATAAATAGGCATGATTTGGTTCTATTTTTTATTATGAAAGGATTTTAGAATGACAGAAAATGATATTCTTTTAACAGACCGTGAAAGTGCAAAATTGCTTCATATGAGTGTCTCAACATTCCGCCGTCATGTTACCAATGGCTCTCTCCCAAAACCTTTAAAATTTGGCTTTTTATCCCGTTGGTTACAATCGGATCTTTTGAATGTCATCGAACAAGCGAAACAGCAACGTTATAACGACGTGGCATAAAAAAACCTTGTCACGTAAGGACGGACAAGGCTTTCTCAAACTCATCAATCTAGAGCTAGCACAATCCGTCCTATGACGCAATGTTATAGGATTTAAAATGATGTGTTCTTTTAAGAATGCGCAAGGTATCACACGTGCCTTGCGTGGTACTTGGCATGGGCGTTATGGAACAGCCCGTTGCCCTGCTCATGATGATAGGCTGCCTAGTTTATCTATTTCTAATGGAAATGATGGGCGTCTTTTACTCTATTGTTATGCTGGTTGCTCTTTTAGAGAGATCATACAAGCGCTTATTAGAATTGGGTTGCTTGGAAAACAAGCTTATGCTCATACGCTTTCTTTCTCAAAACAGTTTTGTGCTGATCTCAAACAAGCAAAACAGAAAGCAGAGAGAGCAAAAGCAATTTGGCAACAAAGCCAACCAATCAAAAATACTTTAGCAGAAACCTATTTACGCATGCGGGGGATCACATGTGATTTGCCTGCTGATTTACGTTTTCATAGCAAATGTCCACACCCCTCTGGAGTTACACTCCCCGCGTTGGTTGCTCTTGTTAAGGGGGCTGGCTCCTTTGCCATTCATAGAACCTTTTTAAAAGACAATGGCTGCAAAACAGATCAAAAACCAGCCAAAGCTATGTTGGGATCTGTCACGGGTGGTGCTGTGCATTTAAGCCAAGACAATCCAAAACATCTGGTCATTTGTGAAGGCATTGAAACCGGTCTGGCTCTGCTGTCTGGGTTGTTATCAGAGCCCGTTGATTTATGGGCGTCCCTTTCAACCCATGGCATGATGCATGTGAATTTACCCAAAACCAAAGCCCGTCTGACAATTGCAATGGATGGCGATGATGCGGGGCGTAAAGCAGGTTTTACCCTCGCTGCACGTGCCTATAGACAAGGCTTTAAGGTCTTTATCATGCAAGCACCCTACGGTCTAGATTTCAATGATGTTTTGATACTAAAAGGTATAAATAAATGAGAGAGAATAACAACAATATTGTCGATACCAACAATCAAAATGTTTCATGCAATGATAACGATAATGTTTTTTTTAATGATAAGACTTGTTTAGAAGCCATTCCTTATAAGCAAGCATTGCAACAAAATGGTTGGGGGGAATTGCAACCGATTAATACGGCTCTCTTACCCGTCGAGCCTTTTAAAATATTACAGCTGCCAATGTCATTAATGGACTATGTTTATGACGTTGCTGATAGTCAACAATCTTCTCTCGATTTTATTGCTATCTCTGCTCTCTGTGGTTTGGCTGCTGTGATTGGTAATGGCGTGCGGGTTGCCCCAAAACAACATGCCAATTGGAAAATTGTTCCTAATCTCTGGGGTGCCATTGTGGGGGAACCTTCGACCATGAAAACAGGTACCATGGACGCTGCTTTAGAACCTCTTTATGAATTTCAAGATGAATGGCATCAAGAGTGGGTAAAGAAGAAAAAACAGCAAGAAACAAAAGAGATTCTTAATGAATTAGATAAACGAGAAAAGAAAAAACAAGCCTATAAAGCACTCAAAGATCAAGATGAAGAACAAGCCCTTGCTCTTCTTTCACAAGCTCTTGAACACAAAGAAAGTGAGGAAGATGATAGTTCTATAAAACGACGTCTTATCGTCAATGATGTGACTGTCGAAAAGCTTGGGGAACTCTTAAAAGAAACCCCCCGTGGTCTCTTGTTGGTGCGTGATGAACTGGCTGGTTTTTTAGCCAATTTGGAAAGAAAGGAATATCAATCAGACCGTTCTTTCTATCTAACCGCTTTTAATGGCAATAAGTCTTACACCTATGACCGTATAGGACGTGGAACCATTCATATTCCCAATGCAACTCTCTCTATTATAGGGGGTATTCAACCTGCACGTATTATTCCCATTATTCAAGACATGCACCGTGGAATAAACGATGATGGTCTTATGCAACGGTTTCAAATGCTGATCTATCCCGATGAACGACAAGAGCAGTTATGGGTTGATAGACCTCCCAATCAAAAGGCATGGGAAAGTTATCAAGGGGTTTTTCGTTCTCTTTATGATAAACCATTAGGATCACCAAAATATCCGATAACCATACGCTTTTCTGCCGAAGCCCAAGAAATGTTTCGTGAATGGTGGGAAGATTTCCAGAAAAGAATAAAGAATGGTCATTTCTCATCAAGTTTAAAAGCACATCTTTTGAAAATGAATCAAACCATACCAACCCTTGCGTTGATTTTTGAACTGGTTGAGGGTGGTCGTTTTGAAATCAATAGAGATGCCCTTGAAAGAGCTTTGTATTGGGAAAAATATTTGTTAAGTCATGTCAAAAGGCTTTATGCGGCGGCGGATAGCTTAGCAACAGAGGGGGCAAAATTAATTGTCGAACGTTGTGATTGTTTACCCGATGTTTTTACAACAAGGGATATCTATAGACGCTGTTGGCGTTCTTTAAAAGACAAAGAAGCTGTGAAGCAAGCTTTAGAGCTTTTATGCTGTTCTAATCATCTTCGAAAAAAGTTTATAACACATCAGACAAGTGGACACCCTAGCACTTATTATGAATGGAATCCTTTAGTCAAAAACAGCAGCATAAAACAATAAAGAAACTTTTTTTAAAAACTTTCTACTCAAAGAGGCAAAACTCTTTTTAATGGCATTCTTATCAAGGAATTTTTCTCCAAAGATAATAATCTGAGTGACCTTATAGGAAGAGTTTTGTCAGTTCTGTCAGTTCCTTTTAGACCCTCTATTATTTTTTTTAAATGAGAAAAATTAAAAACATTATATTTCAATAGGTTAATATCTTTAAAACATAACTCATATCAAGAGTACAGTCTTTAAAGATAACCAATGATGTGAATTGATTAAAACTTGTCAGTTATGTGTCAGTAAATTGAACTGACAAAATAGACCATTTTAGTGCTTCGTAAAACACTTCAAAATACTCATTATGATATTTTATGTACATAGTTCATTTGTCTTGATGAATACGTGAAACGAATAGCAGATTTCACTACTTTGCTGATCTACTCCATGTCATGGACTGTGGATAAACAACCTTTAAAACCCCTTTTGAAAAAAATATCGGCTTTTTTTAGCAGTTTTTCCCATTTTATCGTTATTTGCCTTAAATGCATTTAATTGAATTCGTTTTGATTCTTTTGATGGTTATTGATCATCTCATAAGGCAAGGGATTTTTATTACAATATGCTGCAATCTATTAAGTATGATAACAAACACGTTACTTTGCGCTCTCTGTTGGAATATTATCGTCAACGAGCTAAATCACCCCGTGAATTAGGAACCATGTTTGAAAACCTTGTCATGGCTTATTTGAGTGAAGACCCTCTTCAAAAGCAAGAATATGAAAAGGTTCAAACTTATTTGGAATGGGCTAAGGAGCATGATGAAGATGGAACGGATATTGGGATTGATCTGGTCGCTACAATCCGTGATGAAGGAGGCTATGCGGCTATTCAATGTAAATGCTATGACGCCTCTCACATAATTAAAAAAGAAGATATTGATAGTTTTATAGCAGCTTCTGGCAAAAAGATCTTCACCCGTCGTATTCTGATTGATAGCACCGAAACAGATTGGAGTGACAATGTTGAACTGACTTGTGAGGGGCAAGAAATCCGCCCTCAACGGATTAATCTGTTTGATTTAGAAAACAGTCAAATCGATTGGGGGGCTTATAAAGAACAAGGACAAGCTGTTCTTAAAGAGAAACCGAAGAAAAAGCTTTTAGATCATCAAAAAGAAGCCCTTGAGAAAGTCTGTGAAGGTTTAAAAGAAGCAGACCGTGGCAAGCTCATTATGGCATGTGGAACGGGGAAGACTTTTACAAGCCTTAAGATAGCAGAAACCATAGCAGGTCAAGGCAAGCGTGTATTGTTTCTGGTGCCCTCTCTCGCTCTTATCTCTCAAACAATTCGTGAATGGACAGAAGATACAGAAGTATCCTTGCGTTCCTTTGCCGTATGTTCGGATACGCAAGTAGGTAAGCGTCGTAAGAATAAAAATGATGATGAAGCTGGTCTCGATGCATCAGACCTTGTTTTACCGGCTACGACCGATGCCAAAGAGCTTGCGCGTAAAGCCAATAAAACTTCTTTTGATGTGATGACTGTGGTCTTTTCGACTTACCATTCAATCCAAGTGATTTCCGATGCGCAAAAAAAGTATGATTTACCCGAATTTGATCTGATCATTTGTGATGAAGCACACCGTACCACTGGAGCTGTATTAGGAACAGACAAGCGTGAATCTGAATTTATCAAGGTTCATGATAACAGCATCATTCGGGGTAAAAAACGTCTGTACATGACGGCAACCCCTAAGATCTTTACCGACAAGCTGAAAAAGAAGGCTGACGCATCTGATGCTGTTCTGGCGTCCATGGATGATGAAGAGCTCTATGGAAAAAATCTTTACACTTATACTTTTTCAAAAGCTCTAAAAGATAAACTTTTAACACCCTATAAAGTTATCGTCTTGGCTGTTGATGAAGCAATTATTAACGCAACGATTCAGAAACGCCTTAAAGATAAAAATTCTGAACTTATTCTTGATGATACAACTAAAATCATTGGCTGCTACAAAGCACTTTCCCAAATAGAAAAGAAGGAAGAAGATGACATAAAACCTATGCGTCGTTCTCTGGCTTTTTGTAAAAATATCAATACGTCTCAATTAGTTAGCGAAATATTCAATGACGCCATTGATGAATATCATAAATTTGTTCCCGAAAGTAAGACTTCTCTTATCTTTGATGTTAAGCACATTGATGGATCTTTTAATGGCAAAAAACGTAATAAATTACTTGATTGGCTTAAAGAAGATACAGATGAGAATAACTGCCGTGTGTTAACCAATGTCCGATGTCTCTCTGAAGGAGTCGATGTCCCTGCTCTTGATGCGGTTATGTTTTTACACCCGCGTAAAAGTCATGTAGATGTGATACAGGCGGTGGGGCGCGTGATGCGTCGCGCAGAAGGTAAAACAACAGGCTATATTATTTTACCCGTTGGTATTCCCTTTAATATTCCACCACAACAGGCTTTAGAAAACAATACGAAGTATGATGTCATCTGGCAAGTTCTCAATGCTTTGCGTGCTCATGATGACAACTTTAAAAACAAAATAAAAGCCTTAGAGCTAGACCAAAATGTTCGTCATGTGTTTGAGATTGTAGGAGTCACTTTTGACCCTGCTTTACAAGCAATGACCGCTGTTGTTGACGAACTCTCTTTCCACGCAAAATCGGAAAGTGTTGGGCTTCATATTGGTTCAGTAGCAAGTGAAAGCTCTTATAAATATGGAGGACAAAAAGAATTCGAGTTTTATGTTGATGAATTATCGCGTGCTATTAAGCCCATCATTGTCAAAAAATGTGGAGAGCCTAATCAGTGGGGAAATTGGGCTGGCAATGTGGCTGCAATTGCACAAAATCATATTATTCGTCTTAAAAGCATACTCGCTGATAAAAAGAGTGAAGCTTATCGCGCCTTTCATGCCTTTCATAAAGAATTAAAGAACGGTTTAAATGACAGTATCGAACAAGAGGATGCACTCGAGATGTTGGCGCAACACCTTGTGACACGTCCTATTTTTGAATCCTTGTTTGATGGAAATGAGTTTGTGAGTAAAAACGCCATCTCGCAAGCGATGGAAAAAATCTTAGCTGAACTTGATAAGATGAATATCAAAGACGAAGCCAAAGATCTTGAAAAGTTTTATCAAAGTATAAAGGATGATACAGAGGAGATTATTGAGACGCGAGCAAAACAGAATCTTATTATCAAACTTTACGAAGATTTTTTTACCAAAGCATTCAAAAAGACAACAGATAAACTTGGGATTGTTTATACACCTATTGAAATAGTTGATTTTATCTTACATTCCGTCAATGATGTTTTAGAGCAAGAGTTTGGACAAAGCTTAAGTTCTCGAGGTGTCTCTATTCTTGATCCTTTCACTGGAACGGGAACCTTTATCACACGGCTTTTACAATCTGGACTCATCAAACCAGAGGATATGGAATATAAATTCCGTCATGATATTCATGCCAATGAGATTGTTTTGCTAGCCTATTACATATCAGCGATTAACATTGAATCGACCTATCATAGTCTTATGAAAGGAGAGTATATACCTTTTGAAGGAATTTGTTTAACTGATACGTTTTTGATGCTTGAAGAAAAAGATTTTTTTACACGCTATATGTTTGAGAATTCAGAGCGGTGTAAAAAACAGCAGGAAGTAGATATCCAAGTTATTGTTGGCAATCCTCCTTATTCGGTAGGACAAAAAAGCGAAAACGATAATGCAAAGAATACACCTTATCCGATATTAGATGACCGCATTCGTGAAACCTATGCTGCTCAATCTAAAGTAACAAATATACGAGCACTTTATGATAGCTATATACGCGCTATTCGTTGGGCGAGTGACCGTATTGATAATGCTGGGGTAATCGGCTTTGTCACAAATGGAAGTTTTTTAGATGCAAATTCTATGACGAGTTTAAGAAAGTGTTTTGTTAAGGAATTTAGCAGTATTTATGTGCTCAATTTGCGAGGAGATATTCGCAAAAATATGACGAATAAAGAGACTTCTCAAGAAGGAGAAAATGTTTTTGGCAATGGTAGTATGACCGGTATTGCCGTGACCTTATTTATAAAAAATCCCAATGCTTTTGGATCTTGTAAAATTTACTATCACGACATTGGTGATAATCTCACAACAAAAGAAAAACTTACTACTCTTGAATACTTTGGTAGTATTAGTGGTGTTACGCGTGAAAGCGGTTGGAAAATAATTACACCAGACAAGCACGGTGATTGGATCAATCAACGTGATGATAGTTTCAAGACATTCCTGGCTCTAGGTGTTAAAAAAGAGCATGATAAAAAGCTATTTGAAACTTATTCTCGTGGTATTATGACGAGTCGTGATGCATGGGTATATAACTCAAGCCGTAGTGTTTTATCAAAAAACATGAGTAATATGATTGCCTTCTATAATAGCGAAGTAGAACGTTTTAATAATACTTATGCACACACCGACCGTAAAATACGTACTAATGCTGTAAATGATTTTGTAAATTCAGATGAAAGAAAAATTAGTTGGAGTCGTGCACTTAAACAAGAGTTGGCAAAAGGTAAGTTTTTTGATTTTAAAAATGCATATCTTACGCAAAGTTTATATCGTCCTTTTATACAGCAATGGCTCTATTATAATCGCATTTTCAACGATATGGTTTACCAAATGCCGTGGATATTCCCTATAGGGCAAGCAGCAGAGAATAAAGTAATACAAGTTACTGGTGTAGGAGCAAGAAGATTTTCTGTATTGATGAATAAAGCCTTACCTAGTTTAGATGCAATAGAAAAAGGTCAATGCTTTCCACGTTATATTTACGAAGACACTACGGTTTCAAAAAGTAAAAGTGGGAAACAATCCCATTTATTTACAAATTCTACAGAGAAAAACACAACATCTGGTTTACAGAGACGTGATGCCATTACGGATGAAGGACTAGCATATTTTAAAGCCGCTTATCCTAATGAAACCATAACAAAAGATGATCTATTCTATTATGTTTACGGTCTACTTCATTCAGAAGATTATCGCTCTCGTTATGCTGATAATTTATGCAAAGAATTACCTCGTATCCCATGTGTAAAGAGTGCTGATGATTTTGGGAAATTTGTAACAGCAGGGCGTGAATTGGGTCATTTGCATGTGAATTATGAAGATGTAGAGCCGTATCCCGTGACCTTTAAAAAGGGTAATCCAAAACAGACAGAAATCTCTAATCCCGAAAAATTCTATTATGTAACTGAAATGAAATTTGCAAAAGCAGCTAAAGAGAAAGGAAAATCCGAAAAGGATAAATCAACAGTTATTTACAATAGCAATATTACCATAACAGATATCCCTCTTGAAGCTTATGAGTATATCGTCAATGGCAAGCCTGCTCTTGAATGGGTTATGGGGCGTCAATGTGTTAAGACTGATAAAAAGAGTGGCATTGTCAATGATGCTAATCGCTATGCTGTTGAAACCGTTGGAAACCCTGCCTACCCTCTAGAATTGTTTCAAAGGGTTATTACCGTAAGTTTAGAGACAATGAAAATCGTAAAAAACTTACCAAAATTGGAAATAAGAGAAACTGAATAACTTATAAAGCATGCTCACATAATGGATATGTTAATCTCACAAGGGGTATAGAGCTTATAACCATAATCTATACCCCCTTTATACATTGCTTACATATAAGCTTTAAAATGATAGCTTTATTAACATCGAACTTGTGGCTAAAATTCGTAATTATGCTGCTATTTTCCTAACTCTACTTTGGGACGATAAGCCCCTCTTTGGCTAGTTTCTCAACAGTTGTTTCTGCAACGCTTACTATGAGATTAGAAAATGATGCAAAAGCATTTCCATCGCTATAGCCTTTTGCTAGCCATATGGTTTCTTTGTTTTTTGTATTGTGAATAAGGTAAACACTAACACTTATGGCGGGCTTACTAATATTATATCCACCGGTCACATAACTTGGTGTCGTCTCAGTTTCTATGGTAACAGAGTTTCCAAATCTCGAAATAGAACTTGTAGAGGTTCCTGGATGATATGTTGGCGGGATATACGTCTGTGATATAGCACGATTATCAACGCTAACTATTAGGAGAGCATCTGCGCCTTTATTTGTTATAATTTTCTCTTTCTCGTTATAGGAATAATTACGAGTTGGAGGGAAAAGATCTAATCCTCTCAATATCTGTACATTGTATTTAACGAGAGATTTCTCAAAGGTGTCTTCAAGTTCTTTTTGCTCAGAAATAGACATGCCAACACCTCCTATGACCACCTTTTTCGTTTGAAATCGTCCCTTGTAGTTTGGATCAACAATTCCATTCAAATGTGTTATAGGACCACAAGCTGTGAGTATTAACAAACAAAGTAAAATAGAAAACTTCATCATCATAAACCTTTGATTAATGTCAAAAGTCTAATAATGTATTTATAATTTAAATTAAAGATGCGATTTGAATTTTTAAATATTTTTTTTCGATTGCCTTTAAGAAGTTATACCGTAATCTAAAATGATAACTTTATTGTTTTCAAAAGCTTTGTTTAAAGAGGGTTATATATATTCATTTTGCTTATAGGTTTTGAAGGTGTAAAAACCGTCAAAACCCCCTCAAAACGTATATTATTAGTTGAATTTATAAATTGCATTATCAATAGAGGTTGTTTTTTTAAGGTCTATAAAATATTAACCTATTGAAAAATAACGTTTTTAATTTTTATCGTTTTTTTACATAATAGCAGCAACCCTCAAAACTCAAAACCCCGTCAAAACTCATAACTATAATGATCTTGATAGCATCTCTTATGAGTTACAAGCTATCTTTTGAAAAGCTTTAAAGGATCATATGATTTTCATAAAGCACGTTGTAATGACTCACTCAAATGATCACTTTTGTCAGTTCAATTTACTGACACATAACTGACAGGTTTTAATCAATTCATATCATTGGTTATCTTTAAAGATTGTATTCTTGATATGAGTTGTGTTTTAAAGAAATTAACCTATTGAAATATAATGTTTTTAGTTTTTACGCATTTAAAAAAAATAATAGAGGGTCTAAAAAGAACTGACAAAACTGACAACACTGACACGGTCTATTAAAAGGGATTTTGCTAATCTCTATAATTATCAGTTTCTATTGAGATGTTTTCATAACAGTCTATAAATCACAATTATCCTATTTATCATTTCTCTTATGAAAATGAAAAATGATGCCATGGCTATAAAGTATATAACAGCTATAGAGAATGCATAAAAACAGTAAACTTGAATACTCATATGCAAATGAAAGCATTTGTTTATAAAGACAGTCCCTATAAAAGGCTGTTAAGTCTAAAATGTGTTATTAAAAGAAATTAACAGAAATCTTAAAAGCCATTTAGTGACAAAATTGATAGGTTATAAAGTTTAAAATACGCATTATGAGAGCGTTTCTAAATATTATAAGTGTATAGATTCAGAAAATACGCAATTGTTTCACAAAGTCTATAATATAGCTTTAAAAGCACATAAATATAAAAGAAGCAAATAATAGGCATAAGATATTATCAATACACAACGTATTTAAAAAAATACAAAAAAAATATCAAAAAAGATAAAATATTATTTGACAATAAATACGTATTTTGTTATATAAATAACCAAGTGCTGAAAACACTTAAACATCAAGCGGGTAGATTACGAAACAATCTTTCCCATATCAAAAAACTGACTATCTTTTATGCTGTGATTAGCATATATGAGAATTTTGTCGGGTGTGGTCATGCTATACAAAACCCTATGGGGAAGGCATGCCGACGGACTTGATGCCGTGTTTTCAACACCCGGCGCCCTTATAGGGTGTCAATTGAAAACAATATTAACATCAAGGTTTTAAATATGACAAATATATCAAACAACACCCCCGTTATCTCTTCCATTTCAAATGCAACCGCGCCTGTTAATAAACAAGAGCCTGCAAAAAAATATGAACTTACTAATGAAAACCGCGTTGTTAACGGTGTGACTTTACACCGCATTAAAGCTTTAAGAGACTTTGATGATGTCAAAGCTGGTCAATTGGGCGGCTTTATTAAAGATGAGAGTGATCTGTCTCATAAAGGCAATTGCTGGGTTTATGATGATGCTATGGTTATCAAAGCAAGCGTTTCCGAAAATGCCAAAATACGCAATAATGCCTGTGTTGTGAATTATGCTAGGGTTTATGGTAATGCCGTGATTAGTGATAAGGCATGGGTTTTGAGTGATAAAGCACATGTTTATGACAATGCAATCATTAATGGCAATGCAAAAATTGGTGGCTATGTTTTTGGCAATGCCGTTGTGAGTGATAATGCCGTTATTACTGAGGGGGCTCTTATTTACGATAATGCCCATGTATATGAAAATGCTCAAGTGAGTGGGCTTGTGTTTAATGATGCCCATGTCTACGGTAAATCACGCCTTGCTGCGTGGTCAAAAGCTTATGGCAATGCTCATGTTTTTGATAAGGCTATAGTTTATGATGGGAGCAATATTTATGACAATGCCAAGGTTTCTGGCTCGGCGCGTGTTGGTCCCTTTGCAAAAATTCACGATAATGCTCATGTGAGTGGCAAAGCACAAATTTGCCAATTTACAACGATTTATGGCAATGCTGTGCTTAAAGAAAATAAGAAATTTTCTGAAGATGTCTGTGGTTTTGATCAGGATATAAATAACGCTGCGTAAATAACGCGCGGGCGCGGGCGGGGGCGCCCCTCTTTAAAACATCTCATTTTAAAATTTAAATCTCCTTATAAAGGAATTGTGCTATGCAAAAAAAGTTTGCACTCACAAATGAAACGCGTGTAATTAGTAATCAAATTCTTTATCGCATTAAAGCTTTAAAAGACTTTTCTGATGTCAAGGCTGGCGATTTAGGCGGTTTTGTTGAAAAGGAAGATAACCTATCGCATTATGACAATTGCTGGGTCTATGATGATGCTTGTGTTTATAATAATGCCTATGTTTCTGATAATGCTAAAGTCTTAAATGAAGCTTATGTTTTCGATAATGCAAAAATTGAAGGCTATGCACAAGTTTATGATAATGCCGTGGTTTATGACAATGCTAGGGTTGCTGATCATGCCGTGGTTTTTGGAAGAACTTATGTTTACGGTTATGCCTGCGTTTTGAATCATGCTGAGGTATCGGACAGGGCTGTTATAAAAGGTCATGCTAAAATCTATGATGATGCTTTACTGACTGGCTATGCGCAAGCTTATGGCAATGCAAAGATTTTTGACAATGCTCAAGTTTGGTTTTTTGCTATAGTTGGTGATGATGCTTGTATTTATGAGAATGCAAAAATTACAGGCTATACATACATTTGTGATCAAGTGAGTGTTTTTGGCAATTCATATATAGATACAAAAAAATTAAATGGTCATATTAAAATTTGTGATCAAATCATAAGAGACGCTGCTTAAATAACAGCGCGGGGCGCGGCGGGGGCGCCTTCTTTCCAATCAAATTTTCCTAACCGTTTAACACATATCTATTATGTGAGGGTATCTCTATGTCTCAAAAATACGAATTAACCAGTGAAATCAAAAAAATCAAACATGCACTTACTCGAAATATTATAAATCTTTATCGCATTAAAGCTTTAAAAGATTTTGATGATGTTAAGACGGGGGATTTAGGGGGCTTTATTGAAAAGGAAGCTAATCTATCCCATGATGGCAATTGCTGGGTTTATGATAAAGCTTGTGTGTATGGCTATGCCGTCGTTTCTGAAAATGCAAAAATACGGCATTTTTCTCAAGTTTGTGGTCAAGTCTATGGGAATTGTGAAATCTATGGCAAGGCTTTCATCTCTCAATACGCAAAAATTTATGACCATGCTTGTGTCTATGGCAATGCTCATGTTTATGGCAATGTTTATGGGTATGCTCATGTGAGTGGTGCTGCCCGCGTTCTTGCTGATGCTCATATTTATGATTATGCTCATGTTTCTTATGATGCTACGGTTTTTAGTCATGCAATGGTCTATGGTCGTGCCATTGTTGCTGGCTCTGCCCGTATTCATAGCTATGCCAAGGTTTATAATTATGCCTTTATTAATGGTCGTGCAAAAATACATGGCAAGGTCTATGGCGGTGCTTTGGTGGGCGGTTGTGCTGAAATTTATGGCTCTGTTTTTGGTAATGCCAAGGTTTTATTCTATACTAAGGTCTGGGGTCGCGCTTATGGCAATGCGAAATTAACCAAGAAAAGCAAAGTAAAGGAAGTTCCTATAAATTATGAGGTTTATGAAAGCGATAACCTTGTCAAGATTGTTGAGGAAACAGAATAAAAATAGACACGGAGGTGCCTTCTTGATGGTTATAAACCCATCATAAAAGAAAGAATGCAAAAAAAGCCGTGTCAAGTGATATGACGCGGCTTTTGAATAATGACTCTAATGAATCACTCATAATGGAGGAATGAATGCATATATACAAAATGTATTATATTTCAAGTGCTCTATTGAGATATGAAAACTTATCAAAAGGAATGTAAATAATACCTATGATTTTTACTCACTCATTTGAATGAGAAAGCCTATAAACGCTTTTTGTTTCTCTCAAACGTATCAATCATAACGTCTTTAACTTAAAGAGATTTATTGAAAACAAAGCCCATGATCATGATGCTTCTTTTAAAACGTTTCAAAATACTAAGCTCAAAATTGAGCTGAGTGAATTCAAATAACACATTGTCTAAAATCAAAACCTATCAAAACGCTTGGTAGGTTTATTAAGACAATCAAAAGCAAATGCATCTTAAATGAATGTCTTTTTAAAAACGTTCTTTTTACGCTTGTAATGACTGTTTTAAAAAAGCATATTTTATAAAATAAATAAACAACTGCTTTTATCAAATATAAGGCTTTTAAATTTACTCTGTTATATAACCCCTATATATTAAAAAGTTCTCTCATAAGTGAAATGCTCTTAAGAGCAAATGATAACTGAGTCATAGCTGTTATAAAAGAAGTTTTAAATGTTTTTATAGAGATCTCATTTTATGTTTCAAACGTTTAAACGTTCACTTAGAGAGGTTCTCATAAGCATCTTTTCATTTTGTCTCAAACATAACTTCTTTGCAAATTAATTGCTCTATATTTGGCTAGCAAACTTTAAACATTATAGCTCTTATCTAAAAATTTAGAAAAATCCCATGCCTTGTGATGTTATAACAATTTTGAATTTTACCTGCTTATCTTTGTCTAAATAGATGCCCTCAAATTTGAGGAGACCTCATTTGGTTTCGTATTTTTAAACTATAACTTTTAAAATGTTTTTTAGTATCATGTTTAAGGTAAAATAGTCTTTTACTGCTATGGTATTAGCCGCCTCCATTTTTTTATGGAAGCGAATAGTTCCGTTCTTCAAAATTAGCCTGCAATCTATTCATTAAAAGGCTTTTCATTTCATAAGATATAACGTTTTGAATTTCATACTGTTGTGATGATAGTGTCTATAATTGCCTGCCTATCATTTTCTAAATTTTTAGTAAGCGTTTTAAAAGCGGTCTTATCCTTAATCCTTTTATGCAATTTTTATAAATTAAACCTATAAGCTTATGACAGTTTCAAACGATTATTCCTTTGAAGGTTTCGCTCAAAAAAGAGCAAAACTCATACCATTCTTTAAACGTATACAATTTATGTTATCGATATTTTCAAACGACTAAATTTTAAAACAATGTGATTTCTGCTGTGATAAAAACGTATCATAAAATTTATAAACTGTTATGAATGATATCTGCTTTTCATTTCATTTGAATGCAACCATGCTTTATAATATTTACATCATGATTTGCTTTTTATGGTCTATTCATACATGGCAATCTTCTATAAAAAATGGTCAAATGAATCATGCATAAAAAGATGGATTCTTAAGTGGATTCATATAAAATAATTACAAACAAGCTATTGATTTTATTTCATTTTTTGATATAATGCCGCATCACCAAGTTACGGGCTTATCGCCTGAGTTTATCGGGACGAGAGAAGTCTCACAAGCAGGGATTTTAGAGGCACAACGGCGTCAATCTAGTCTTAACCTGCTTGCTTGTCTGTTTGATGGCTTGCGTTTGTATCGCAAGCGGCAAGGTAAGATTATTTTACACCTTATACAGAATTATTTGTCTGATGGTCGCTTGGTACGGATATCGGGTGAGGAGAACGCGCAATATATTCCATTGACGCGTGAAGAAGTAACGAGTGTCGAGTATGATATTGTAGTTGATGATGCTCCAACCAGCCCGAATGAGAAAGAGCGTACCTTTGGCATTATCACGCAATTATTACCGTTGCTTCAAAATGCCGTAACACCGGATATCATGCTTGATTTGCTTCGTTATTCACCATTGCCTGCGTCATTACTCAATCGTGTGAGTGAGAAGATGCAACAGCAGCAAATGGCACAACAAGCCCAACAACAGCAAATGGATCCGGAACAAGAAATGAAGTTGCAAGAAAAGCAGCAGGATATTGCGACTAAAAGCCAGATGCAACAGATGGATTTGCAAGGAAAGCAGATTGAATTGTTCATGCGTCAAAAGAGAGCAGAATTGGAAGCCGAAATGATGCAACAGAGGCATGACATTGAACGTCAGAAGCTTCTCAATGAACAAGCACACAATCAGATTATGCGAGAGAGAATAGCATTGCACAGAGGCATGCATATTTGAGAGAGGTGAAAGAATGAATGCAGAAATGAACGAAGCTATGAATGAAGATTATAGGGTTGGTGCACCGGTATTTGATGATGAGAACTCTTTTGATGCTGGCACTTATGATGGTGAAACGATTGATAATGATGACATCACGTCTCCAGAGCCGGTTGCACAGCCCGTTGAAAAGCCTTCAGAGATTGTTCCTAGTATAGAACAGCAGCGTGTGGAGCAACAAGCCAAACAAGCTCGTGAAGCGCTTGTCAAGCTTTATGAACCCCAATCCCAGACACCAATGGTTGAAGGTGAAAATGCACCCCCAGACCCTACACAAGACATTATTGGCTATATGAGTTGGATGGGAAAAAAGATTCGAGAGCAGGATGCGTATATTAGGGAACAGAAAGAAGCGCTAAGACAAGCTGAGGAACAGCAGCAGCACGATATGCGTCTTGGTGAATTTTTTAATAATTCTGTTAAGTCGTTTCAAAATAAATCCAGTGATTTTGATGCCGCGGCAAATTTTCTTTATGAGGCACGCGCAAAGGAATTGAGTTCTTGGTCATCACTTTATCCTGAGTATGGACAACAAAACACAATAGATGCGATTATAAGAGATCAATTGCATGCGCTTGTAGCGACTTGTGCACAAAGAGATCTCAATCCGGCAGAAGAGATTTATAGAATAGCGCAAAATCTTGGCTATCAGAACCAAGCATTACAAGCGAATAATCAAGTTGCAGAACTTCAAAGTCGGCAGAATTCTGCGAGAACCTTAACGGCATCTGGAGGAGGGGGGAGTGTTGGACCAATCACTTTAGCAAGCATTGATAGGATGTCAGAAGAAGAATTTGACGCTTGGATATCAAATCCGAAAAATAAAGCAATTTTTCGGCAATTGCATGGTGCTGGTAACGGGTATTAAGAGTGCATTTTTATAGAAATTAGCCTGTTTTATGCAGGGTTATGGTCCGGCTTTTAAGCCGGTTTTTTTACAGCAAAGAAAGGTAAAATCAATGGCATTAACAACAGTTAGAGCAGATGATCCTCATGCGATAAGCACGTGGTCAAAATTATTAAATACAGAAGTTTCAAAGGCGATACCTATTGCCCCCCTTATAGGCAAGGGTTCAAACAGCATTATTCAACTAAAAACCGAAATGCAGAAAGGAAGAGGGGATTGTGTTACATTTAGCTTACGTACACAGCTTTTGGGACGGGGTGTTACCTCAGGACAGACGCTTGAGGGGAATGAAGAGGCATTACAATTCCTTCATGACAGACTATATATTGACGAACTTTCGCATGCAGTTCGTGTAGAAAATGAAGGTAGTATAGCGCAACAACGTACAACGTTTGATTTGCGTGACGAAGCAAAAGATGGCTTAGTTGATTGGTATGCAGATCGCTTAAGCTTGATGTTTTTCATTCAAGCTTGCGGATATACAGCAAGGACAATCTCTTTTGAAGATCGGATGATAGATATCGAGAATGTGCATTATGGATTTAATGAACCTCTTGCACCAAGTAGTAAGCGAATTATCCGTCCAGATGAGAAAACCAAGGATGAAGATCTAAGTGAAGCAGACAAACATAGCTTTAGTTTGAAGCTTATTGATGAAGCTGTAAAAATGGCAAAACTTGCTAATCCCAAAATTCGACCAGTGCGTGTGAATGGGGAGAGTGTTTATGTACTCTATTTGCATCCAACACAAGTGATGCAATTGCGCACCAATACAGAGACTGGTCAATGGCTTGATATTCAGAAAGCTGCTTATACCGGTTCGCGTTCCAAAAATCCAATCTTTGATGGTTCTTTAGGCATGTATAATGGTGTGATTTTACGTGAATCTGAACATGTTACCCATGGTGTTAACTCGACAAATCGTGCAGCGAAAAAAAGCGTGCGTCGTGCTGTTTTTCTTGGAGCACAAAGTATCGTTATGGCTTTTGGGAACAATCGCAATGTCAATCGCTATCAATTGGTGGAAGAGCATTTCGACTATCAACGTTACTATGGTTTGTCTGCGAAAACACTGATTGGCATGAAGAAAACCCGTTTCAAATTTCCAAATAGCTCTCAAGCAGCGCAAGATTTTGGAACGATTGTTATCCCCACCTACAGTGGTGAACCTGATAATTAATCATAGGGAGAAAACAAGACATGGCAGATCAATTACCACCTCCATTACAGGGAAGAAATCTTCACACCCAACAGGTGAGTTTCTTACGTTTGAATATCTCGCATAAAGATAAGCATCTTACGGAAAAAATCGGAATTTTGCCTCGTGGCGCTTTGATCACTTCGATGAAGGCTTTTGTCAAGACCGCGTTTTCTGAGGCAAAATTAAAGATAGGCAGCACCTATGGAGGCAATGAGTTCAGTGAAAAAGACATCAAAGCCCAAGGCACGCAAGATTTTACGCCAACAGATCAAAAGTCTTTTGTTGCAGATGATAAGGAGATGACCCTTTATGCAACACGAGACAAAACCACTGATGCTGGTGAATGTATTGTGGTTGTGCAATTCGTGACAAATCATTGAGGGGATAAGACATGGCAGATTATTTACCACAGCCCTTGCAAGGGAGAAGTCTTCATACGCAGCAGGTAAGCTTTTTGCGGCTTAATTTTAGCTATGAAGATAAAGAAAACGCTATGAGAATAGGTACGCTACCTCGTGGTGCTTTGATTACTTCGATCAAAGTATATGTTAAGACAGCATTTTCGGACACGAAGGTAAAAATAGGCAGCACTGCTGGAGGGACTGAGTTTGGGGAAGCAGAAATCAAACAGCAGGCAGTCAAAGAAGTTAAGCCCACCAATCAGAAGGAATTTGTCCCTTATGATGAAGAACTTACTCTCTATGCTAAAGCGGACAAAACGGTACAAGCTGGTCAAGCAAGTATAGTCGTTGAATTCGTAACCAATCACTAAAATTGAGAGGAGATATCTATTAACTCCTCTCAGTTTATGAATTAGCAGATTGTACAGAGAGTTGTAAATTAAGGGCAGATAAGACAGCGACTAAGGTAGAAAGTTTAGGGTCACCTGTTTTGCTTAAAGAGCGGTATAATCCACTGCGTTCTCGATTGGTTTCTTTTGCTAAAGCACGCATATTTTGAGAGCGAGCAACAATACCAATGGCATCCGCTATATGAGCAGCATCACCAGTTTTGAAGGCTTCATTGAGAAATGCTTGTTGTACTTCAATGTCTTCAAGATATTCTTCTGGTTTAAATGGGGTTATTTTCATCACTGTACTCCTCTTTTAACTTTAATGCTTGTTCGATATCCCTTTTCTGCGTTGATTTATCTCCACCGCATAACAAAAGGATAAAATCAGAGCCTTTTTGGATAAAATAAATTCGATAACCAGCACCATAGTGGATACGTAATTCACCTATGCCATTAAAGAATTTAACATCACCGAGAAGACCTTGTTTTAAGCGTATAACACGTTGAAGAATAATAGCCTTAACGCTTTTATCTTTAAGTTTCTTAAGCCAAGTATCAAATTCTATCGTTTTATGAATGAACACCATTAGTGTACTGTAATACACATAATGTATAATGTCAATAATAATATTCCTCACAGAAAGGTATTTTGATGACACGTCATTATATTCGGGTTAAGACCGGAGGACCGATACCTGTAAAGCGAGATGTTTATCGTCATAAGAGAACACTTTCGCACTTAGTGTCGGTCATTCAAGATGAGATTGATGACATAGCCGATGAGTATGTTCATCAAATCCAAGAAAGCATTTTTGCAGCTATTCGTTTTTGTGAACGAGAGACCTTTTACTTTAACGAAAGCCGTGATGTGGTGTTTGAGACACGGGCGGGACAAGGTGTTTATGATGCAAGCACTACCCGCCCTATTGAAACAGCTGTTAAAATCAAAAACGTTTATCTGAGTTCTGATCAACATCATAAGTTTGCATTGGAGTGTAAGGATCATGTTTCTTTAGAGCCTTTGTTATCATCAGAGCAGCAAGGAACGCCGGTTTGTTACAGTTATTTTGATAGGAAATTACATCTTTATCCCACGCCGGATAGAGCCTATCAGATTCAACTCATTCTCTCTCCATTGCGTTTATCAGAGATAGAGAGTGTTGATGAGGAGCATCCATGGTTTGTGCACGCGTTTGATTTGATTAAGGCGCGTGCAAAATATGAACTGTACAAGAATATTCTTAAAGAACCCGATTGTGCAACGGCAGCGTACAATGACTTTAACGAACAGTTGCATGAATTGCGTGCAGAGACGTCTCAACGTCATAACGTGACCAGAATAATACCAACGGATTTTTAAGATGGTTTATTTTCCAATCGCTGATTACAGACCAGATGTTGCGATCGTCAACGGTAGCTTTACGGATACACTTGTGAATGTTTTACCGGCAGATGGCGGTTACATACCCATGCCTAGTGCAATGGTTGTGTCTCATCCTTTAGAAGAAAAGCCTTTGGGTTCAATAGCGTTTAGAAGTGGCAATGGTGTTAAGATAATCGTAGGAGGCAAGCAAAAGCTTTACAGTTATGATAGTCAAACGAAGGGTTGGAAAGACATCAGCCAAAATGGTGTGACGTATCAAGCACATGAGGATAATCAATGGTCGTTCGCTTTGTTTGGTCAAAGAATTATTGCAGTGAATAAAAATGATAAACCGCAAGTCTTTAATACCCATAGCTCTGAACGGTTTGAAGATTTAGGAGGCAATCCACCGAAAGCAGGCTTGGTGAAGGTTTGGGGACCTTTTGTTTGTTTGATGCAATTGACAGATCACCCCAATCGCATTCATTGGTCTGGCTTGGAAGATGCTACTCATTGGACAGTTAAAGAGAAAGATTGCGATTTTCAAGATTTTCCGGATGGAGAATATGTTCAAGGGGCAACAGAGTCCACCAATCCCCTCATTTTTATGCGTTCTGCTATTTATGCAGGAACCTTTGTTGCGGGTTCTAAGATTGTATTTACGTTTCAAAAGATACAAGACAAGCGAGGAGCCCGCAGTGCAGCCTCTATAGCATGTCGAGGGAGTGATGCTTTTTTTGCAGGTGATGGTGGTTTTTATCAGATGAGTGCTGATGGTCAACTTTTGCCGATAGGCTTTGAGAAGGTTGATAGAACGGTTTTTAAAACTTTTGATAAATTTGCTCTTGATGAGATGCAAGGAGTGATAGATCCCATTGATAACCGGATTTACTGGTCCTTAAAAAGAGGCAATAACGAGCAAACGACCTTTGTCTATGATTGGGGCTTGCAGAAATGGTCGACGCTACAGGGAAAACCTTTCACGTTGTTTCCAGTATTTACGACAGGTTATACTTTAGAACAGTTAGATGAGATTTCGATCAATCTTGAGTCCTTGCCGGCTTCTTTAGACAGCCCTCGTTGGCAAAGTGGCGCGCCAATGCTTGGTGCTTTTGATGATAACAATCGGCTTGTTATGTTTACGGGAGCAGCGATGGAGGCAACGGTTGTTTCACAAGAAATGGGAGCACCAGATGGAAGTTTTAACTTTATCACGAAAATGTTTGCCGAAGTTGATACGACGGAAGGTCTTTTAAGCATTGGAGAGCGTCGGCTTCGTAATCATCAGACACCGATTACATGGCACCAAGAGAGGGCATGTTCATATGTCACGGGCGCTTATCATGGTCGTTCGCGTAATCGTTATCACCGCTTTAAATTGCGTATTCCTGAAGGCGTTCATTGGAACCATATCACAGGGTTTAATGTGGATTTACGTCCTTTAGGCAGAGGGTAATGGCAAAAGTTTTTTTGACCACGTCTTGGGATTTGGAGCGTATAGCGCCTTATCTGGAAGACATCATTGAATCTTTTAGAGAGTATGTGGAACGTTTTAAACATGAAATCACGTTGCAAGAGCTCCTTGAAGCGATTTGCAGTGGCAAGAAACAGTTATGGCTTGTTTTGGATGATGACGAGCGCTTTTTAGCGGCATTCACGACCCAGATACAGCAGACAGTTTTAGGAAAGAAGCGCGCTCTGATTTGTGAATGTAGTGGGAAGGGCGTTCTTGATCAAGTTGACAATTTGCCATTTGTAGAGGATTGGGCGCGTGAGAATGGGGCTTTTGAGATAGAGATCTTGGGTCGTTTAGGTTGGAAACGTGCACTAAACAAACAAGGTTATGGCATAGATATGCTTTATTATAGGAAGGAATTGTGACATGGGGAGCAAGACACCAACAACGACAGAACAGAAGCAGGTACAAACAAGCGCCCCTCCCACTTGGATGCAGAATGTCTTTAAGCGTGGGGGTGCAGATGCGTATCAAATGTATGATACAGGGATTGGGGGTAATGTTTATGGTGGTCCTCGTGTAGCGCCGTTAAGTTATCAAACGCGCTATGGAATTGGTGGTCTTGGAAGTATTCCACAGCATTATCAAAATCGCTCTTTGATGAATACAATCTATAATCCAACGTCGGCAGCAAGCAATCTTGGAAGAGTGGCTTCTGGTGATATGGTTGGACAGAATCCGTCTTTTAATGCTGCGCTTCAAAATAGCTTAGACCGCGTCAGAGATACGATTAACAGCTCTTTTGCCGGTGCGGGTCGTTATGGTTCTGGTGCACATACAGGTGTCTTGGCAAATGAACTTGGTGCTTTGTCTACAAGTGCTACAGCAGACCAGTATAATCGTGATGCGGATCGCATGATGCAAGCCAATGCCATGATAGACCAAGCCAATCAAAATCAGTTAGGAGCTTCAAATAACTTCTTACAGGGTTATGGGAATGCCTATTCCAATGCCGTACAAGGGGGAGGTGTGCTTGATGCCCACAATCAACGCCTTGTTGATGCCAATAGAGAACGTTGGCTGGAACAAGACAATAGCGGCTGGAATAGGTTGAATATGCTTATGAATGCCGGTCATGGCTTTGCAAGAAATTACGGCACGACAACGAATAATAATACAGCTTCGATGATACAAGGGAATAGCCCATGGAAAAATGTAGGGACAATAGGTTCTCTGGCACTTCAGGCAGCACCAATGGCTTTTGGTTACATGGCAGGTGGTCCAATGGGAGCAGCGTTGGCAGCAGGAGTCCCCAAGGATTTTTTAGATCACATGAATAAGAAACAGAAACAATAGCTGTATAATCATTAAAGAATAGTTTTGTAGGAGAGCGTGATGGCATTTCCATTATTATTTCCATTAGCTGGGGCAGCTTTTATGGCAGCGAGAGCTGCGCCTCATATTTTTAGATATATTGCTCCCAAAGCGGTTACAGGGGCGAACAGATTGGGACAATTAATAACAAAGAGCCCCGTGGGAAAATTCGCAACAAAGAACCCAAAAACCACTGCATTTACGGTTGGGGCATCAGGCATTGAAAGTATGATGACACCAGAGAAAGCACATGCACCATCCAACCCCTATTTACAGAACATGCAGAATCCATATGGACCATTTATGCCCTATACGGTTCCTAGAGCGGATATGCCTCTTGGAGTTGATCAACAGCCACCTATGCCAAATGCACTAGAGAGTACTCCACAAGAACTAAAACCTCATGTTAATGAACAAACGCAACCATTAGCACCCGCTTCCCCAACACCGACTCCTGAACTGACAGATGCAGAGAAATTTTTACAGTCCAATACTTATAAGTTTTTTCAATCAGATGCGTATCAGAAACTCAAAGATCTTTTTGCAGGTATGGCAGAATCTTCATCAGACGGTTCTGGGTGGGATGCGCTTGCAAGTGGTGTGAAGCATCTTAATGAAGGAGATAAGGAAAGAGGGCAGGTTAATCAGACCGTCGAATACCTAAAATCTAAAGGGTACAGTGAAGAAGAGGCGCGGTTCATGGCTGGGAATAAAGATGCATTGAATGCTTTTCTATTACAAAAAGTGAACGGCGGTTATGATGCTAGATCTAAAGAAGAAATGGACCGCCTACGAGAAACAATAGATCTTAAAAATAGTGAAGCTATCAGTAGTAATACACTCCATGACATTGAACGTTTTATGAATTATATAGAAGAGAATGGTGATTGGGCTACGGGAAATCTTGCTGATTGGCAAGCTTCTTTTAAGGTTCCTCAACACCGTGATATGCGTTCACTGCTTGATTCCATTAAAAACCGTATAGGTATTGACCGTTTAGAAACGATGAGACGGTATTCACGCAATGGTGCTTCTGGTTTTGGTAACCTTACAGAAAGAGAGCTTGATATCTTAAAGAGCTATTTAGGAGAGATAAAGTACGACTTGGGTCATAAAGAGCTCTTGTTTAGGTTGAAAAAAATCCATCAGATTTTGGCTAAGATGAAATTAGACGTATTGAAATTGCTAGAAGACAGCAGCATTGAATTAACGCAAGAGAGTGTTGATAAGGTTACCTCACAGTCGCATTCTAAAGCTCCACAGCAAGGACATAGTGCAAATGCGCCTGTAGTAAAAAGTGCAGAAGAAATTGAAGCCTTACCGAAAGGAGCAGATTTTATTGTTATTGATGCCGATGGTAAAAGAATGACTATAAGAAAATAGGTTATGTTTCATGTCTGAACTTAAGAATTATGATAAGTCACTTCTTCCTGAATGGGCTAGAAAGTATAAGGTTATTGGTATTGCTGAAGATGTTCAAAAGGAAACAAATTATCCTGAACTTAAGGATTATGATAAATCACGTCTCCCTGAATGGGCTAGGAAATATAAAGTAATTGGTCCAGTTCAAGATATTCCAAATACTCAAGAAACATTCAAAGATTTTGCATTTGATGATAAAGATCTTACGTGGTGGGATGCTGTTAGAAGCCATGGTACATCTGGTCTTACAGCAGGGTACAGTGATGAGATACAAGCGGCGAATGAAGCAGGTTTTACGGATTATTGGCGTGGTGATAAGAAAGCAGTAGAGGTTTATAACAGAAGAGTAGCCAAGGAACGCGCTTACCAAAAAGCCTTGGAAGAGAAATATCCATGGTTGTCTTCTGGTGCTTATATTGCTGGTTCGATTTTGCCAACATTAGCATCTTTGGGTATTCCCGCATTAAATTTTTTGCGAGCAGGCTCGACTTTAGGAAGTTTAGGTAGGGGAGCTATTGTTGGGGCAGGTTCTGGAGTTTTACATGGTTCTGGTGCAGGAAAAGGTTACAATGATACGGTGAATTCGGCATTAGCCGGTGGTGTTGGTGGGGCAGTTTTGACGCCGGTTGCTGCTTTAGGAGGTATGGGTATTTCTAAGGCAGTTCGTAGTTTAGGAAATGCTTTAAAGTCACCTCCTGTCGTGAGGAATTATTTTAATCCTGCTCGTAAAGAGGTTTCAAATAAAGCTTTGCGAGAAGTTGCCAAGCAACTTTACGATAATAAAACCCAAAAGATCACGGAACGTCTTAGCTCAGAACCTCAGGAAGTATTTTTGACAGATATTAATGAAAAACTACGACAGACTTTGTGGAATGCGTCTAAAACAAATGAAGATGTTTATAATCTCTTGAAACAAGCGCATGAGAAAAGATTAGGCGGTTCTGTTCAACGTCTTGATGATATGATGGAGCAGACGATTGTTCCATACCAGCATAGCGATATTTTAAGCAGGACACTTAAACGGCAAGGAAAAGAGGCTCATGATCATCTCTATGAACAAGCGAAGCAAATTCCAATAGGAAAAGAACATTATCCAGCTCTTAATAATTTTTTTGAGAATAAAGGGTTTCAAAGAGCTCTCAAAGAAGCTGTTAAGACTTTAGAGGAACACCCCCTCAGTATAAATCCTAGACGATTTTATAATAGAAAGTTTAGCAGTATAAACTATAAACCTACGATAGAGTTATTAGATCAAACCAAGAAGTCTCTTGATGATTTAATCGAAAAAAGTAAGAAACATGGCGATAACCAGAAGGTTTTAGGATACGAAATTCTCAAACAAGATTTAGTAAAAATAATGGATCAAATCTCTCCTACTTATCAAGCAGCGCGTGGTAGTGCAGCAAAATTCAAAAATTTTGCAGATAGTTTTGAGAAGGGTAGACAAGCTCTAGGCACGAAACTTGAAAAGAGTATTGAAAGGGATGCAGTTAAGGAAAATCTTTCTAAAGGGAATTGGACAAAACAAAATAATACCTATCAGATGGGTATGAGAAATGCCTTAGATGATTTACTCAGAAAAAGTGATGACCCTATTAATGAATTTTCTAAACTTTTAAAACAAAATCTTGCGTCTGAGAATCTTGAAAGGACCATAGGACCGGAACGGTTTTCTACTTTTAAAAAGGCAGTAGATCAGGAGCAATTCTATTCTGATGCAGCAAAAGAGGGTTTTAGCAAATTTGAAGGCGTTCCTGAGGTTTCTCTTGTTGATGGAGTTCGTGTACCACAGAGTATTCCTGATATCCCAGTTCAAGGCTTTAAATTAGCACGAAATATATTTTTCCACCCGAATGCCCCAGAGGCGCTACGGGCAAGGCAAGAGCTAGAGCGCGGAATAGCAAAGTTAGCAACTTTTGGCGTTAACGGAATGGAGCGCAATGAAATTGCCAAATTGATTCAAAGTGCTTTGAAGTGGCATAAAGCCGGTGTGATAACGGATGAAGGCTTGAAGATTGTTTCTAGAGCTGTAGCAAAAGGGTTAGGTCCTAGTGCTTCAATAGAGTACGCGAAATGACCCGTTATAGTCCTGCTGTTAATCAAGCGATACGGCAAACGGCAGCACGTTATGGCTTGCCAGAGAGTTATTTGTACCGTGTTGCGCAAGTGGAAAGTGGAGGCAATCCGAATGCAAGGAATCCCCGCTCTTCTGCTGGTGGGTTGTATCAATTTATAGACAGCACCGCCAAACAATATGGTTTGCAGGATCGTTTTGACCCCATACAAGCAGCTGATGCCATGGGGCGGTTGACGCTTGATAATCGCAATCATTTAAGCCGCCTTTTGGGAAGAGCGCCTAGTGAAGCGGAGTTGTATTTAGCCCATCAACAAGGAGCAGGAGGAGCCGCGCGGCTTCTTCAAAATCCCCATGCCAATGCGGCGCAAATTGTTGGGAGCAATGCGGTTGGCTTGAATGGTGGAAACAACGCTATG
>NZ_JBHIRA010000014.1:0-55751 GCF_042196825.1 Bartonella sp. AC10YNML
CTTTAAAACTCTTTGAAAAAAAATGAATTGGTACAAAACCTAGTGGCAAAATATACAAAACCTGCTGGCAAGCTACATCCAGAGATTATCACAGCGTTGTGGAGCGAACAGGGGTTAAAGCTGGTGATGGCGGTTTTGATATCACTGTTAAAGATAAAACAACTTTGACCGGAGATATTATTGAAAGCACAGCCTCGGCGAACAAAAACAGCCTGACCACAGGAAGTATCAATACCAGTGATATCACCAACAGTGAGCATGCTACAGCCAGCAGTCAAGGGTTTAGCATTTCTGGGAATGACACGATAAAAAACATTGCCAAGAATGTTTTAAATCACGGCAAAGCCCATGATGAAGTGGAAGAATATACAAATCCGCTATCAGCGGTGCACCATCATCCTTACTGATATAACTGGACAGAGGGCGATGGGGCAAGATGCTGGACAAATCATAGGCTCTCTTTCAATAACAACATCGCAGCACAGAGCCCATCAGGGCTGTCACACCGATAGATGCCATATCGCGCTTGAGGGCATCGTGCATAATCGCTTAGACATGATCAATGATTTATCGGATAAAATATTTGGATACTGGGACAAAGTGCGTGAAATCGCAAATGTCAAAGAGCATCCTGAGGGAGAAGTTGAGCATGATGAAAATGGCAATGTAATCTATGCAACAGATAAAAATGTAAAACCTATCAAAGACAGTTATGAAAAACCGATAATTCTATACAAATTGATTCAATTAATTCATGGAGCAAAAAATGAAACAAACCTTAAAATTATTAAGTGTGATAACTCTATTGAGTATAGCTGGGTGCCAGTTTAATAAAACTCCCACATCTTCTATAGGGGCATGGGAAAAACTAGGAGCAGATTTTACAGAGGTAGCAAAAGCATTATTAGAATGTGGTATGCCAACTCCTTATGATAAGGTTCCAGAAAGCAGAAAGCTCAGCTACAATGCAAATGAAACCATTGATGCTTACATGCTCCTGTGGAAATCATAAAGCCGAAAACTTGCCCATTTGTCGTCCAGGTGCTATCATATCACAGCGCAGTGTCAAGAAACGCTTAAATAGCCCTTATTGTAAAAAGCATTCAGAACAACTTGAATGCAAATCTTAAGTCTTGCTTCAGCAGAGAAAGTCTTGTCCGTCCTTACGAAAATTTCGCTTGTAACGTGCAAGCAAGTGATTTTAATTAATACAACATGGAACAGGTTTTAAATGATAGAATCCTACAGTATTATTTTTTCCTTCAACATGAAAACAATAAATTATCCTTATAAATCAAACTGATGTGTCATGATGAAGATATTTATGCAAAGAATCTAAAAGTTTTTTTGCGAGTGTTTTAAGAAGTTCTTTGTTTTTCTTAATTTTAGATACAAAATACGAACGCTAAAGTACTAAAAGTAGATCATAATGATAAATAGACGAAACTTTGATGGCGCTTGGTTTTAAAAAAAGGCAATATTTGATTTCACTGTTTGCGCTGGCATTAATTTTGCAATGGCAGATGATAGTTTATTGCATGCAGAATACGGTTATTCAGATTTCGGTACAAAAATTTATAAAGAATATTATCATTAACAGTTATGCGAAACTTTAATGAAAATGAATCCAACTTTAATACACATAATTTTAGTGTGATTTAGTTTAAAAATTCTTATTGAATGCAATATTAAAAGTTTAAGAAGCTTTATTTGCAAAAATTCTTTATTTTTTTGTGAGTGTGTCATTTTTGCTACAGATCTTTCAAAAAAGATGCTCTATATATATTCCATTTTGGATATTTGGAGAGATTTTATGAATACAAAACGTTTAATAACGGCGTCTATTTTTTCTTTAATTTCAGCGTCTACAGCACTAGCTGCTGATGTTATGATTCCTCATCAGCCAGCATCATCGACTGCTTCTACCATTGTTGCACCTACTTTTTCATGGACAGGTCTTTATTTAGGTGTCCAAGCGGGTGGTTTTTCGAGCAAAGCGGATATGGCTCTTGTTGGTCAAGAAAAGAGTTTACCACTGGATAAAGAGTTCTCTCCTAAACTTTCAGGTTTTGTAGGTGGTTTTTATGCAGGTTCTAATATTGATCTCGGTGATAACTTTATTTTTGGCATCGATACGGATTTAATGATATCTGGAAAAAAACACACAAAGACCATTACTATAGGAGCGGCTGATAACACTACAGTAGAAAATGCAGTCGTAAGATCCCGCAGATCCGCAAAACCACAAACATCTCCAACCTCACAAGCAACAGCATTAACAGGAGTACAAACGCAAAAAGACACTTCAAGAACACCTGCAGGTACAGGAACTACAACAGGAGGGACTCCAACAGCAGGATCCACGTCAGAAAAATCTGTTGCAACGCAATCCAGTCAAGCACTAACTAAATCAGTAAATACAGTTCAACAACCACAAACAGGAGCAACACAATCAAATAAAGTAGCAACAACTAGAAGTTCTGGCAATGTCAATTCAACAGTAGAAAAAACAGTGGTAGTGGGAAGGGGAAATTCAGGAGTTTCAACACCATCATTAAAAACGCCATCTGCATCGCCAATACCACAATCAGCATCCTCTAAACAGACGGTGAGTTCAGTGCAATCGCCATCGTCCTCATTGGAAAGATCAGGTACAGGACCGACATCGGTAAGCGGAGTAAATGGATTAAAATCACCTGCACCTAAATCAATATCCTCTACCACAGGAGTAAGCTCACCAGAGCAGTCAACGCTTCTATTGGCAAGATCAGACACAGGAGATCAACCATCAGTAGGAGGAACAAATGGAGTAACTGCGTCTGCAAAATCTGCAGAAACATCATCTGTATCAGCAGGGGCTGTACAAGTGCAAGCTACTCCAACAAAATCGGTTGCTGTAAAACCCGCGCCCTCTATCTCATCAACGGGAACAGAAGCAAGTCAGCCAGCAGCAAAAGCACCTGCATCGGAACAATCATCATTAAAAGAAAGAACAGTACCGAGCGGAGGGACATTTGTCCTCGCGAGATCAGGATCATCTTCTGAAACAGCAAAAGCTTCCAATGGAACAAGCGGAGCTCAACAGGGAGGTCATCATGGCGCCCATGGTAGCGGAAATGCTAATCCGCATGGTGCATCTCATGCAGGTGGGCATGGCTCTGGTGCTAATCCACATGCTTCTCGTTCTCATGGTGGACAGAATATGGCTGGACACGGTGCACAAAGTACACAAGCGGTGGATAAGAACAATTCCAGTGTATATGGTATAGAACAAATAAAAAAGATGGCTTCTGAACTTGGTCTTGGTCAAGAGGATGAAGCTGAAACTTTAAATCATACTTTCAAGCAAAATTGGGGTGGTGCTACACGGGTCCGTATTGGTTTTGCTGCTGATCGCTTTATGCCTTATCTCGCTGGTGGTATTGCTTATGGGCAATTCCAAGACACTGTATCAATATCCGTTAAGGATGAGGATGGAAGAGTCGTTTCTTCTAAGAACTTAGCTGATGAAACAAAAACCATGATTGGTTACACACTTGGTGGTGGTGTTGATTTCTCGCTTCTGGATAATGTGATTGTACGTGCAGAATATCGTTACTCTGATTTTGGTAAAAAGAAATTTGCAAAGGAAAAACTTGAAGTTAACTACAAAACCAATGATTTCCGTGTTGGTGTAGCTTATAAATTCTAATTTTTTAAAGAGTAAATTTCTAAGAGGCTCCACTGTTAGTGGAGCCTTTATTTTTTTAAAGATCACTTTTTGGTTTCTTTTCTTGTGAATTTCATGATAAAGCCCATAGAGTGTGATGATATATTTTCCTGATCGCTGCTTAATACGAATGATAAGCTCGGCTTTCCCTATAGATAAAAACCAGAGTTGCAGGGTTCAGGGAAGTTATGCAAAAGTAAACTCGTAAAAGTGGACAGGAATATTTCACAATGACTGTGAAAAATGAAACAATAGATTATTCAAAAACTCTTTATCTCCCACAGACAAATTTTCCCATGCGTGCAGGTCTTCCACAAAAAGAGCTTGAATTGATGGCGCATTGGGAAAATATAGGGCTTTATGCGCAATTGCGCCAACAAGCAAAAGATCGTCCATTTTATATTCTTCATGATGGTCCACCTTATGCAAATGGTCATATTCATATCGGGCATGCTTTAAACAAAGTTCTAAAGGATGTGGTTGTTCGTTCATTCCAAATGCGCGGTTTTAATGCAAATTATGTTCCTGGTTGGGATTGCCATGGGCTTCCAATTGAATGGAAAATTGAAGAAAAATATCGAGCACAGGGAAAAAATAAGGACGAGGTACCTCTGAATGAGTTTCGTCAAGAATGCCGTGAATTTGCACAACATTGGGTAACCGTTCAAAGCGAAGAATTTAAACGCCTTGGTGTTGTGGGAGATTTTAACACGCCTTACACTACAATGGCTTTTCATGCAGAAGCACGCATTGCTAGTGAATTGATAAAATTTGCTATGTCAGATCAGATTTATCGTGGTTCCAAGCCAGTGATGTGGTCTGTTGTGGAGCGTACGGCTTTGGCAGAGGCTGAGATTGAATATCATGATCATGAATCAGAGGTGATTTGGGTTAAGTTTCCTGTTTTTGAAGCAAATTCTGATGATTTATATGGTGCTTATGTCGTCATTTGGACAACAACACCGTGGACAATCCCAAGCAATCGTGCAGTGAGTTATTCTTCGCAGATTTCTTATGGTATTTACGAAGTTGAAAGTGCTGAAAATGATTTTGGTCCTCAAGTGGGAGAAAAGCTTCTCTTTGCAGATGCTCTAGCGATGAGTTGTGCAGAAAAAGCCAAACTTGTTTTGAAGCGTTTGCGTGTTATTTCTGCTGATGAATTGAAAGCTCTTGCTCTTTCTCATCCACTCAAAGGTTTGGCGGGAGGGTATAATTATAAGATAGTATTGCTTGAGGGGTCGCATGTGACAGAGAATGCTGGTACAGGTTTTGTCCATACAGCACCAAGTCATGGGCGTGAGGACTTTGAAATTTGGAATGCTTATAAGCCTCTATTGGAGCAAGCAGGGATTGATTCATCTATACCATTTCCTGTCGATGATGCGGGTTTCTATACGAAAGATGTTCCGGGTTTGGGACCGGATCGTGAAGGGGGAGCAGCACGTGTTATTGATGATAATGGGAAAATGGGTGATGCCAATAAAGGGGTCATTAACGCTTTAATTAAAGCAGATCGATTATTTGCACGCGGTCGTTTGAAACATTCCTATCCCCATAGTTGGCGTTCGAAAAAACCCGTTATTTTTCGTAATACGCCGCAATGGTTTATTTCAATGGATAAAGATCTTGGGGATGGTTCAACTTTACGCAGTCGGGCTTTGGATGCTGTTTCAAAAACGCGTTTTATACCACCTTCTGGGCAAAACCGCCTAGCCTCTATGATAGAAGATCGTCCTGATTGGGTTCTTTCTCGTCAGCGTTCTTGGGGAGTTCCTATTTGTATTTTTGCGAATGAGGATGGTGTTGTTTTGAAAGATGAAAGCGTGAACGAACGTATTTTACGGGCTTTTGAAGTAGAAGGGGCAGATGCATGGTTTGCTGAAGGAGCACGTGAACGTTTTTTAGGTGACCGTGCGCATGAGCCTTGGATGCAGGTTCATGATATTTTGGATGTTTGGTTTGATTCTGGAGCAAGCCATAGCTTTGTATTAGAAGATCGGGCTGATTTAAAATGGCCTGCAGATGTTTATTTTGAAGGCTCTGATCAACATCGTGGATGGTTCCAATCTTCTCTTTTGGAAAGCTGTGGTACGCGTGCTTGCTCTCCTTATAAGGCAGTGATCACACACGGTTTTACTTTGGATGAGAATGGTAAGAAAATGTCTAAATCTTTAGGCAATACGGTTGTTCCGCAAGAGATCATTAAAACATCTGGAGCTGATATTTTTCGTCTTTGGGTGATGACAACAGATTATTGGGAAGATCAGCGTTTAGGCAAGAAAATTCTTCAGACAAATGTGGATTCATATCGTAAACTACGCAATGCAATTCGTTGGATGCTTGGAACTTTAGCACATGATGATGGAGAAGAAATATCTTATGGTGCACTGCCGGATCTTGAAAAATTTATATTGCATAGGCTTTTTGAACTTGATCAGTTGATTAATCGCGCTTACGATGAATTTGATTTTAAAAAGATTATGCGTGCATTATTGGATTTTTCAATCATTGAGTTATCGGCATTTTATTTTGATATCCGAAAGGATTCTCTTTATTGTGATGCGCCTTCATCAAAAAAACGCAAGGCCTCCTTGCAGGTTGTCCGTGAGGTTTTTGAGCGTATGGTAACATGGCTTGCTCCAATGTTGCCTTTTACTATGGAGGAAGCTTGGTTAGAGCGTTACCCAGAAAGCCAATCAGTGCATTTGGAACAATTTCGCTCTGTACCAGAAGAATGGCAAAACCAATCTTTGGCTGAGCGTTGGAAAAAAATTCGGCAGGTCCGTAAAGTTGTGACAGGTGCTTTAGAACTTGAACGTGCTAATAAGCGTATTGGATCCTCTTTGGAAGCTGCGCCTATTGTTTTTATTTCCAATCTGGTTTTACGAGAGGCATTAGAAAATGTGGATATGGCGGAGATCTGTATTACCAGCGCACTCACAATTACGCAGGATACAATGCCTTCCGATGCGTTTACTTTGGATGATGTTGAAGGTGTTAGTGTATATCCAAAGAAAGCGTTGGGAAAAAAATGTGCTCGATCATGGCGTTATACACAAGATGTTGGAAGTGATCCAGCTTATCCGGATGTATCTGCTCGTGATGCAGCTGCTTTGCGGGAATTGCGGATTCTTGGCAAGATTTAAAGTTTTAGATCAAAGGAAAGAAATGCAAGTATATTTCTCGTATTGATGAATATAGTTTTTTGTGGTACGAAAAAATTCCGTTGTTTTATCTGCAGGGGGGGGAAATTTGTATATGGACCGTTCTCTCATAAATAACGGGAATATTAATCAGCCATATACTTAGGAAATGGGATAAGCAGTGAGAAAATGTGAAGTAAAAATATTTCCAATAGGAATTTTAGGTATATGCTTTGTTTTAACGGGATGTAATGCGCCTACCTATGGTACCAATAAACCAGTTTCGATACAGTTTTTTGAAGATGTTGCTAATATCACTTCATTAACACCAACAAATAACAGCAGCCAGATTGTTATGAAACCCCATCCAAAGCTTATAATACCAAGTCCTAGTTCACGCAGGTTTTTACCGGTGCCACAACAAGATAAATCTGTCAATAAAATAGCAGCATCGAAGCAGCATCGGGAAAGTACTCCTTTTCCTCACAAGCGATCATTAGTTAATGGCGCTGGTTCAGAAGATCCTTCACAGTTGAGTGCGAAGCAACGACAAGAATATTTACGTCGTCAGAGAGCACAAGTTGGAAGTTCAAAATACCGTCGCTATCTCACTGAACCACCTTTAAGTTATCGCCAACCGGCAAAAATTGCACCTATTGGTCGATAAGAAAAAGACAAAATAAAAGTATGCGAAGTATTCTTCTCATTACTTATGACACCAAGTTCTCGTTCATGCAGCGTTATAATGCTGCTGCAAGCTGGTTGTTATTTCCATGAAATAGCAATATGGCTATAGCATCGAGAGAGTGGTTCGGCGTCACTTTTTTAACAGAAATATCTTTTAAGTCCATTTCACAACGTTGTTTGTGTGGATAGTATAACGTGAAAGCCATTGAAAATTAGCAGCTTTATTCTTATGAAGGAGAGAACTTATACCATCATTTTATTTTCCAGACTCCAATGTTGTGACAATTTTTGCATTTGAGAGCTTTCATAAAAGACATTTTTAGTCTTTTCTAAATCGTTTTTTATCTAGACAGTAACCTCACTTATGAGTGCCAAGAAAGAGATTTTATTGATTCAACGTCATTTGAAATGAGAATATTCCACGATATTTTGAGCTTTATAGTTTATATAAAAATATTTTATATAAAAAGCAATGAATTATTTTTATAAATCAATATGTTGTATAATAGAAATAATATTCAATATTAAAAGAGTGTGAGAGAAAAAATATTTCAAAATAGCTTTCGCTATATCAGAAGGATGAATAATCTTTTTTAAGAAATAGGATAGTTTCTAAAGAGTAAAAGTTATGGAAGAAGAATTGTTTTTAGTATCGCTTTTGTACAAAAAAATCTTTAAGTAATTGAGCTGCTTCTTTTTCTTTAAAACCAGAATAAATCTCAGGTTTGTGATGACAGGTTGGTTGCTGATAAAAACGTGGACCATTTTCTATAGCACCTCCTTTGGGATCATTTATTGCGTAATAGAGACGTCGTATGCGTGCAAATGAAATGGCAGCAGCACACATAGCACAAGGTTCAAGTGTTACATAAAGATCGCAATCAGGAAGCCTTTCGCTTTGCAATGTTTTGCAAGCCATACGGATTGCGCGTATTTCTGCGTGTCCTGTAGGGTCATATGCAGATTTTATAAAGTTACCAGCGCGTGCAATGATAGCTTTTCCACGTGTAATGATAGCACCTACGGGAACTTCATCTTTTTTTGCAGCTTCTTGCGCTTCTAAAAGGGCTATTTCCATGGGCGTCAAAGTCATAATATTCTTCCTACTGAAGGTATAGAAAATCTAAAGGTTATCTCGATAAGGAATGCTATGGAATGAATAATTTATTACGCTTTTATAATGAAAAGAATACCTCTATTTTTTTAAGAGTTTAAAACAAACTTGCAAGTCAACAGATACATTATTGTCGTTAAAGGATAGAAAATGATAAATGATTATGCTACTTCATTTTTCAGGATAAGCGGTATGGTGCATGTGAATAATTTTCTGAACATACTTGCAAAGATTGGTTTGAAACGCAAATGAATGAAAATAATGAGAGTGAACGAATTGCTAAAAGATTAGCGCGTGCTGGTGTTGCTTCGCGTCGAGATGCAGAAATGATGATTGTTTCAGGTCGTATTTCTGTGAATGGTAAAGTCGTGAAAACGCCAGCTTTTAATGTTAGCCGCTCTGATGTTATTAAAGTTGATGGCAAACCTTTACCTCCTATAGAACGAACGCGTTTATGGCTTTACCATAAGCCAGCAGGTCTTGTCACCACGAACCGTGATCCTGAAGGTAGACCTACAGTATTTAGTAATTTACCAAAAGGAATGCCGCGTGTTCTTTCTGTAGGAAGGCTTGACATTAACACGGAAGGGCTTTTGCTTTTAACCAATGATGGTGGCTTAGCGCGTGTATTAGAACTTCCTGTAACGGGGTGGGTCCGCAAATATCGCGTCCGTGCTCATGGAAGAGTAAAACAGAGTGCGCTGGATAACCTTAAAAATGGTATTGCGATTAATGGTATTTTTTATGGTTCAATTGAAGCATCAATTGAACGCGAACAAGGGTCGAATATATGGCTTTCTGTTGCTTTGCGAGAAGGAAAAAATCGTGAAATAAAGAATGTTTTAGGGGCATTGGGATTATCAGTTAATCGATTAATACGTGTATCTTATGGTCCATTTCATCTCTCTGATTTAGAAGAAGGAGCTGTGCAAGAGTTAAAAGGGCGGATGTTACGAGATCAGTTGGGAGAGCGTTTGATTATGCAAGCCAATGCAGATTTTGATGCTCCTATTCTTAAGCCATTTTCAAATTCTGCAGTTGTTGCAGAAAAGAAAAGCCAGAAAGATCTTTCTGTTGCAAATGATGGTTGGGTTTTCTCAAGTGAAAGGGTGATACGACGTCGCTCAAGAGATGGTTCTGTTGAACATAGTCGCGCACGATTAAGTACAAAATCTCATGAAAATGTAAAAAAGGAGAAAAGTGAAGAAGGAAAAGTAGAGCGTTTTCTACCGCGTTCTCGCCGTGCTAATGTTTGGATGGCTCCTGGTGCACGTCCGCAAAGTGCACGTAGAAAGCCTTCCTATAGTGAGGAGAAATCGCATGGTTATAAGAGCGATTTGGATGGTAGAAAGTCCTTTCATCGAGGCAAGGAAAAACTAAAAGAAAGTTCGTCACACAAAGAGAAGAGGGAAAGTTTTGTTCAAAAACGTGGCAAAATATCTTATGACGAGACGCATCCCTTTGGTAAGAAAGATCGCTTTTTAAAGGATAAAGAGAAAATGATAAAAGGTGGTCATGATGAGCGTTCTTTTGAGAGAAAGAAAAAAGTAAAAACATTTGGTGGTTCTATGAAAAAATCTAAATCACAGAGTGATGGTGCAAAAACTTCGAAGCGATTTGGAGGTCCACGTGCGGATTATAGGCGGTAAATTTGCTGGTCGTGTTTTATTTTCGCCTGTTAATCAGTCGATTCGCCCAACGAGTGATCGTACACGTGAAAGCCTTTTTAATATTCTTTCTAGCCGTGAAGAACAATTTTGGACCAATAAACGCATTCTTGATCTTTTTGCTGGTACGGGAGCTTTAGGCATTGAAGCACTTTCACGTGGAGCAAAGGCTGCTGTTTTTGTTGAAAATTCAGTTGAGGGGCGTGGAGTACTTCAAAAAAATATCGAAGCTTTTGAATTGCAAGGGATTGGACGGATTTTGCGTCGTGATGCAACCAAACTTGGCAATATTGGAACAATGCTTCCATTTGATGTTATTTGCGCTGATCCTCCCTATAGCCGTTGTTTAGGTGAACGTGCTTTTGTAGAAGCTTTGCGAGGAGGTTGGGCAAAAGCTGATACACTCTTCGTGCTCGAAGAAAAGAAAGATACGATTATTCATTTACCAGATATTTTTTATCTAGACGATGAGCGTTTTTATGGTGAGACAGCAATACGTCTTTATAAATTACGATTGCTTACATCTTGAGAAAGTTCTTGTTTTTATCCGATAAGATAAAAAAATGTTTTTTCACAGTTTTCTTCATTTTATATGGTTTTTAAAAGGTCAAGCAGAAAGTAAATAAAAGATTCTAATGTTAAAGGAATTGATGAAGTTTTATTAGCTTTACTACAGAAGGATGTTTTTTCTCCAATAGGATATATATATCCTCGATAATAGTTATGATCTTTTTTGTCTAATTTCTTTCTGCTATACCTTAATCATTACATTTCATCAGCAGTTGAAAGCTTTAAGCTATGCAGTCTGCATTTATATTTTAATGATGCGTAACTTTTATTTTTTGTTATTGTCTAAACTTAAAAAAGATATTTTGTTTAGTATTGAAAATATTGTTCATTTATCCTGAATATTTGTGTGTTTAGTTTAGTAGTATCGCTTGTTGATTTAATCATTACATATTAAGTAGATCTGAGAGTATTAAGTATCTTATCGTTGTGCAGCTTTAAGGATACTTTTTTATATTATTTTTTATCACTAAAGATAAGTAATTTATAAAAAAGGGGAGATTATCATGTTTAAATGGATATATAGTGAAGAAATTAGTACAGAAGCAAGTGCTGAGAAAATTTGGGCTATATGGGAAGATGTGGCATCATGGCCTTGCTGGGATAGTGAACTTGAGTGGGTAGAACTTTCTGGTCCTTTCAAAGAAGGCGCTATAGGACGCATGAAACCTAAAAAAGGACCTACAGTAACTTTTACACTTGATAAAGTTATAAAAAATGTTTGCTTTTCTGATTATGCTAAACTTCCTTTTACACGTATGAGTTTTAATCATGAATATATTTGTTCAACAAAATCGGGTTCTTCAAATAACAAAATTCGTCATACTGTAATTATTTCTGGCTTACTTGCTCCTTTATTTGGAATGATTATTGGATCAAAAATTAAGTTACATCTTCGCGATGCAATGATTGAAATGAGCAGGCGTGCTCTTACTGAAAACAAAACCATCTTGTAAGGGTGTGCGTTTATAAAGAAGTTAACACCTTAAAAAAGGTGCAGAAATTGTAACTTATTATTAGAACGGAATCAGTTATGAGTATACGGCAACCCAATGAGCTACGGAGCATTTTTTAGTTAGCTGTTGAAATCGATTCAAATCATCTTACGGGATTAATTTTGCGCTAAAAATCTTATGAAATTCATTGAAAATGAGAAAGTTTCAGAAGCTCATTGTTTCTCTTATGATGTAGGCCAATATCGTCATGATATTTGCTGGTTTCTAATGTTGCGATAGCTTTTGCATTTAAAACCTTCATAAGAGGCATTTTGATTTCTTCTTAAATAGTTTTCATTCATATGCCCCTTATTCATGATATGCTCGCAAATAGTTGCGATTGACTCAACATGAATAGGTTCGAAACAAAGAGAATTTTATGCTATTAGGCTTTTTTATACAAATTACAAAACAATAAATTATAAGTATAAATCAAAATATTAATTTTATTGAAAGATTACAATATAATTTCTTTGATTACTTTTAAATATAAAAAATGAGTTCTTTATGATATTACGTCCATTAGGGTAAAGAAGTTTATGACTGCTCATTTTGTTGAAACCATAATGGAAGGAAATATTTTTTACTCTGTTTAAGTTTTGTTTCATTTACAAGAGTGCCGTCTCATTATGAGAGAGTTTATAGAAGAAAAGAAGTGTATACAAATATAAGGCATTTTCTTGATTCTTGCTTGGAAATTAAAGAATGCTATAGGAAAGAGATGAGGTAGGTTTTTTACTACCCAGAGGAAGGAAGACCTGTGATTTAGATCATTTTATGCTTTTCGAATTTTTGAGGATTTTGGCTTAAATTCAAGTGTTATTGCTAAGACTTTTGTTAATTGTCAATGTTCTGTTGATTTGATTGTCAGTGGAGATTTGGCTTCTAAAATGATAAGGTCCAATGAGCAATCTTGCAACTAAAGAGATTTTACGACATATTGCATCTTTTCATAAAGAAGCGAAAAAGGAAATGATTTAATGCATTAAAAGAAAAAGAATGCATGAAATGTGCATAATCTTTTGTCAGAATGCTTATCAATGTAAATAATAAAATATTTTAGGGAGTCTATAATGACTGACAAGAACCAGATTGAGAAAGCTGTTTCATTGGTTGAAGCAGCAAGGCGTTCTGGGGCCGACGCTGCTGATGCTGTTATTGTTCATGCACATTCCACCAGTGTATCTGTTCGTTTTGGGAAAGTCGAATCGACAGAATCTGCAGAGAGCAATGATTTTACTCTAAGGGTTTTTGTTGGAAAAAAAGTAGCAAGTGTTTCTGCTAATTTAGGATCTTATCCGCAAGAACTTGCGGAACGTGCTATTGCAATGGCTAAAGCTTCTCCCGATAGTTTATTTGAAGGTTTGGCAGATAAAGAGTGTTTGGTTAAGAACCCTAAAGATCTTGATCTTTTTGATGATTTTATACCCAGCAGTCATTTTTTAACAGAAGATGCTTTAAAAACGGAGGCAGCAGCTCTTGATGTTAAAGGTGTAAGCAATTCTGGTGGCGCTGCAACAGCTTATGGCCGTAGTGGACTTATTCTTGTGACCAGTGATGGTTTTTGTGGAGCCTATCGTTCCAGTTGTTTTTCACGTTCTTGTAGTGCTCTTGCAGGTGAAGGAACACAGATGGAGCGGGATTATGATTATACAACAGCCTTACATTTTTCTGATTTAGAGGCAGCAGAAACTGTGGGAAAGAATGCAGGGCTTGGTGCAGTTCGACGTTTGGGTGCAGTTCGTGCGGCGACTGGGGGCGTTGATGTTATTTTTAATCCGCGTACGGCTCGTGGAATTGCAGGGCATATCGCATCTATGGTCAATGGAGCCTCTGTGGCTCGAAAAACGAGTCTTTTACAGAATTTCCTAGGCAAGGAAGTGATGAAGCCTAATGTTAATGTAACCGATCAACCTTTGCGATTACGTGGAAATGCTTCTCATCCTTTTGATGGAGAAGGGGTAGAGGGTAAAACACTCAATATTATTGAAAATGGTATTTTAAAAAATTGGCTTCTTTCATCATCTACAGCGCGTGAATTGGGACTTAAAACAAATGGACACGGTATGCGTTCGGCATCATTAGTGCAGCCGACCAGTACAAATTTTGCTATTGAACCGGGTTTAGTATCGCCTTGCGATATGATAAAAGATTTGCGAAATGGATTTTATGTGACCGAATTATTCGGTCATGGCATTGATTTTATTACTGGTCAGTATAGTCGTGGGGCTTCCGGTTTTTGGATTGAAAATGGTGAAATTGCTTATCCGGTGAGTGAAGTAACCCTAGGCTCTGATTTGCTTCATATGTTAGCACATTTAACACCTGCCAATGATATTGATCGGCGTTATGGTACAGCAGCTCCAACATTGTTAATTGAAGGGATGACACTTGCAGGAAAATAACATGCATCATTCTTCTGATTTAAATCTTTTGCGTGACGTTTGTCGAGAGGCAGGAGATTTAGCAATGCGGTATTTTGGATGCACGTTGGATGTCTGGATTAAAGAAGGTAATTCCCCGGTCAGTGAGGCAGATTTTGCTGTCGATCATTTCTTGAAAGAGAAGCTTCTTGGAGCACGTCCAAATTATGGATGGATTTCAGAAGAAACAAAAGATAATCGAGAACAACAAGATTATAAGCGCTCCTTTGTCGTTGATCCTATTGATGGGACACGTGGTTTTCTTTCTGGCAGTACTTATTGGTGTATTTCTGTTGCTATTATTGAGAATGGGCGTCCTATTGTGGGCGTTTTACAATGTCCGGCTCAAGGGGATGTTTATGCAGCTGTAACGGGTGAAGGAGCAACATTAAATGGAATAAAACTTCCTCGTTTAGCCTTTGAGGTTCATCGAAAATATAAAATTTCACTTGATAAATCGCTCGCACAAAAATTACCAGATGATTTTCTCAATCAAGTCAGTCTTTACCATTATCTTCCTTCTCTTGCTTATCGTATTGTTCTTGTTGCTCAAGATGAAATTGATATCGTATTAGTTCGTCCAAATTGTCATGAATGGGATATTGCCGCTGCTGATCTTATTTTGCAGGAGTGTGGAGGGTGTTTTTTATCACTTGATACTCCTTTACTATCTTATGGAATTGAACCTTACCAATATGGGCTTTTAATTGCTGGTAAAAATAATTGCTGTCAGGATATGATAGATGTTGTTCGTCAAGCAAAGTTAGTTTAATCACATAAAAAGCGCTAAAATCATTTGAATGATATGGAGGCACATATGACTGAAACAAAGGAAAAAAAACAATATTTACATCTTGTATTTGGTGGGGAATTAAAAAGTCTTAACAGTAATCAATTTAAGAATCCTGATGATTTAGATGTGGTTGGTATTTTTTCAGATTATCAATCCGCTCAAGAAGCATGGCAGGCAAAGGCACAAAGCAGTGTAGATAATGCATTGCAACGTTATTACATTGTAGATTTGCATCAGTTTCTTGATGCTGAATCAAGCAATGCAGAATAAAGCTTAAATATTTGGTCATTATAGCCTGTAGATTGCTTCATACTTTTGTGATCGTCCCTTCCATGGCATTGTTATTCGGGTAAAAAAAGATGCCGTAGCAAAGAATATTCATGTTGTTTAAAACCTATATGTTTTCTTAAGGAAATATCTTTCAAAGCTCTCAGCTCATTTCATAATGGTGCCCTTGTCAAGATATAAATCTATTTCGCATGATCATCTTTACGCTTAATACAAAGTGTAAGATAGCTCCATTAAACTATTTACAACAGCAATATTATCATGACAGGTTTTTCTCAAAGTTCATAATTATAGTGTGAATAGTCATCCTGTGCTTGAATGAGGTATAAGATATTAATGCGTTAAGGCTGATAAAAAGCATAACATTGCTAATGATGCCAATCACTGCCCTGTTGAGAACGTTGGCAACTTTACTTATCCATGAGAATTGTTTCAACGAATTATTACTATAAGCTTAGAAACCATGAAAGTCATTAGAAGCTTACCAAAATTAGAAATTTAGAGAAACTAAATAGATTTCTGCAGTTAATTTACCTTATAAGTTTTTTTGAGTATTTGTTTAAAGCTATAATCTATAAGTTAATCATTTTGTGTTGATGATATACAATCTTAAAAGGAATAATATATTGCGCTTTCTTTTCAAAAGAGAGGATTTAAAGTTTTGAAAACTCTTATTCAAATTGTTTTAATACTTTTAAGAAATTCTCTATTAAACAAGATTAGATTTTTCGGGATTACCTTTAAGAGATTATATTTCACAATTTAAAATGATAGCTCTATATTTTACAAAATTTTTGTTTAAAGATTAGTTTTATATATATAATTTATCGTTTTGCAAGTTGGGTGAGAGTCCCGAATATCGTAGATTTTTCTCATTCCAAACTTGTTTATGTTGAATCAATCAAAATCACGTGTTTGCACATCACAAGTGGGGCCAACATATGAATAAAAATTGTTTAAGAAAGGAGCAAAAATGCCTATAATGAACCGTCTTAGGAGCTAAGGGTTGTCACGACATTAGGAGTTGAAAAATAGTGTGATGATGCCGGTGTGCTATTGCAGCAAGCGTAAAGGCTCAATAGATTTTACGCTATGCCTTTCGTGGGAGTCGTTGTGAAACGGGCTTGGGAGCGGGCATTGGGGTATGTTTCTTTAAAAAGCCTGGGAATATGCAACTCAAGTGTATTATTTGTTTGGAGCGTTTTGTTCTTTATAACGGATGTGACTCTATTAAAGAACGTGAAAAACAAAAGCATGAAGCAATGCGTAATCTCCATTATTGAAAAGACATTACTCTAGATACTTTTGAAAATCCTAAAGCTGAATTAAAAAATGATGGTAAAGATGGAAACTGGTTTGCACCTTTACGTTTTCATATTCTCCCTAAATTAGGCTATTTTCACGTTTCAGAGATTACCCAAACAGAGATACACAATACACTTGCCCCTATCTGGCATACAAAAGCTTGGAGTAGCTCGTACTGCATTGAACCGCCTCAATTTTGTTTTAAACATGCTGCTGCATTGGGATAAAATCATAAAGATTGAGCTACCGCTTAAACATATTTTATTTGTTGTATTTATACAGGTTGTAATGTCTGTTGTTTTTTTTTTTTGAAAAATTGACAACATCTAACATATTTAAAAATAAGTTTTTCCCCAAAAATACCAACGTGCAAAATTCAAAGTCTCACTAAAATCATAAGAAGTATTTATTCAGTGAGTTGAAAAAAATGATACAATCTATGTCATAGGTTTATCATTTATATTTTCAAAATTATAATCAACTGAATTGTAGTTTTGTTATTTTTGAGTAAATTTTTTATAGGGTGCAAATTGAAATGATAAATCGATATAATTGAAAAAACTTCATTAAAGGGAATTCAAATAATGTGTATATGTTATTCTTATAGGAAGATTTTTGAAAAAACGTGGGATAAAATTACGTTTCTTTTTTCTTTGTGTATTGAGTTTTCTCATGGCGGAAGCGTTTTTTATCCAAGATACGTGTGGTATTTAAAATAATTGATGCACCCAATAGTGTTGATGAATTTTTTAACAAAATAAGTATATAGATATCTTAAAATAGCTGGATGAGGTGATTTTAAATGGTAGAATTAAAGGCACATGCGGCTCTTTTAACCTATCGAATAATTGGTTTTTGCTTATGTCCTGTTATTCCTTTTTATTTATTTTTTCGTTCTATCCGTGGAAAAGAAGAGTGGTGTCGCAAAAAAGAGCGTTTAGGCAAAAGTTCTCATGCCCGTCCCCAAGGTTCGTTAGTTTGGTTGCATGCAGCAAGTGTTGGAGAAACACTTGCGCTTGTTCCACTTATTGATTATATTTTATCATTAGGAATCAATGTATTAATGACAACTGGGACGGTGACATCTTCCACTCTTGTAAAAAAACATTTTGGTCATCGGTTGATTCATCAATATGCTCCTTTGGATTTAGATTTTGCAGTGCGCCGTTTTATTCGTCATTGGAAGCCTGATCTCGTCTTAATTTGTGAATCAGAAATTTGGCCTCTTCGTATTAAAGAACTTGCAAAAATGCGTATTCCGCAGATTTTGGTTAATGCCCATATGTCTGAACGTTCTTTTAAAGCTTGGCAAAAACGACGTGTTCTTGCCAAACATATTTTTAAGGATATTGATTTGGCGATTGGTCAAAATGAAAGAGATGTAGCTTATTACCATACACTTGGCGTAAAATCTGTTACGTTTTCTGGTAATCTCAAGGCTGATGTTTTTCTGGTTGAAAATCAAGAATTGCTTGCACGTTATCGTAATGCTATCGGCAATCGCCCAGTTTGGGCTGCTGTTTCAACGCATGAAGGGGAAGAGGAGATTGCTTTTGAGGTCCATAAAATTGTTAAAAATTATTTGCCAGATTTATTAACAATTATTGTGCCTCGTCATCCTGAACGTTCAGAAGATCTTATCAGAAAATGCGATAATAAGGGGTTAAGTTTTATTCGTAGGAGTAGAGATGCTGTTCCAAACATGAATACCGATATTTTATGGGGAGATACCATTGGAGAAATGGGACTTTTTCTTCGCTTATCGAAAGTTTCTTTCGTTGGTAAATCCTTATGTGGAAATGGTGGACACAATCCATTGGAATTGGCTTTGCTTGGTTCCGCTATTTTGACAGGACCCCATGTTTCAAATTTTCAAGAGATGTTCAAACAATTTCTAACACATGATGCAGCATATATGGTTCAAGATACAAAACAGCTTGCTATTCAGGTGTATAAGCTTTTAACAAATGAAACATTGCGGCAAGAAATGGTTGATAAGGCTCATGAAGTGGCGACAGGTATGGCAGGTGCATTTGAGCGCACATTAAAGATTTTAGATCCATTTTTACAACCCCTTGTAATACAAACAGGTTTACGTCAGCGTCAGGGTAGATATGCATATTAGCGCCCCTCGTTTTTGGTGGAAAAATAAAAGCTTTTTGCGTTTTGTGTTAGCTCCAGTTTCATGGGGGTATGGTTATTTTTCAAGTCGTTTTATGACAAGACAGCCTCCCGTGATTGATCTGCCAGTTTTGTGTATTGGAAATTTTACATGTGGCGGTGCGGGTAAAACGCCGGTTGTTATTGCTTTTACAAAAGTGGCTAAAGAACTTGGTTTCGTACCTGGTATTGTATCTCGTGGTTATGGTGGATCAGTTAAAGGGGTACATCTTGTAAATGAGAAATATGATACTCCATATAGTGTCGGAGATGAGGCACTTTTACTTGCACAGCATGCTTTTGTAGCTGTATCACCTAATCGTTATGCAGCAGCACAACGGCTTAAACAAGAGGGATGTAATCTTATTTTAATGGATGACGGATTTCAAAGTCGCCGTCTTTATATAGATTATGCGTTACTCGTTGTTGATGCGATGCGCGGTTTTGGTAATGGAGCTGTCTTTCCAGCAGGACCTTTGCGCGTACCATTAAAAACGCAGTTTTCTTTTATGGATAGTGTTTTATTGATTGGTCATTCCGATGCGCCTGATAATGTCGCTTTTCTTGTTTCGCGTACTGGAAAGCCTTTATATCGTGCTCATCTTAAAGCCAGTGCCTCTGATGAGGTTTCAGGAAAATCATTTTTGGCATTTGCTGGTATTGGCAATCCAGATAAATTTTTTAAATCTATTAAAGAATTGTCCGGTCATGTGGTGCAAACTTACATATATCCAGACCACTATTTTTTCACAGATAAAAATTTAAAAAGCCTTATACAAAAAGCTAAAATGCACAATTTATGGCTAGCAACAACAGCTAAAGATTATATCCGTATACAGACAATTCACACGCAAAAAGGTTTGAAAAATCTTATTGTCTTTGATGTGAATGTCGATTTTGTTCAAAAAGACTTCTGTCGTATGGTCCTTGAAGAGGTCATGACCCGCTTTAGAAAACGTTCCCTTGAATTTTCTTGTCTAAAAGGCAAAGGCTAAATTTGTAGCTTTCGAGAGGTTATTTTTCTTTTGTTTTTAATAATTGCTTGAGATATGGGTTGCACTCAAGTTCACGCTGATAGGATATTTCACAACTAGCATATGCTTCTTGGCGGTGATGATTCCAATATTTTAAATCATCTATAGGGATTTTTTGCCCGCTAACAGCACAAATGGTATAGGTACCATATTCTATAATGTCATATCCGTTATTAGAATAATGAATTTTTGCTTCGCGTTCACCATTGGGAAACATTATAACTCCTTTTTACTTGATACAAGAGATTCAAGAAAAGTGCCATAAAATATATTATAAAGTCGAGAGTTAATTTTAAAATATTTTTCTTGTAAAAATGATGAAGAGCTTATTTTCTGCCAAAAAGCCGTTCTATATCTGCCAATTTGAGTTCAATATAAGTAGGGCGTCCATGATTACATGTACTTGTATTAGGTATTGCCTCCATTTGTCGTAATAGTGTGTTCATTTCTTCGGGGCGTAAAAGGCGCCCTGACCGTATTGAGCCGTGACAGGCCATCGTTGCTGCAACATAATCAAGCATTGCTTTTAAATTGTTTGTTGTATCATACTCAGCGGCTTCATCTGCAAGATCTTTAATAAGAGCTTGGACGTTGATCTCTCCTAACATGGAAGGGGTTTCACGCACAACAATTGCTCCTGGCCCAAATGGTTCTATTCCTAATCCAAATTTTTGCAAAGCATCTTTATGCGTTAAAAGGCATGTTGCATCCTCTTCAGAGAGTTCTACAATTTCAGGAATAAGTAATAACTGTGAAGGAAGTGGTTTGGAATAAAGTGCATTTTTGAGTGCTTCATAAACTAATCGTTCATGAGCTGCATGCTGATCGACAATGATCAAACTATCTTGTGTTTGGGCGATAATATAGTTTTTATGAATTTGTGCTCTGGCCGCTCCTAGTGGATAAGATAACTCTTCTGATGAAGGTATCGTGCTTGGAATGTATGCATCTCCACTTGGTATATTTAAGCCCTCCATAATAGGAGTAGCATCTTCTTTTAAACCAAAAGAACTAGTAATATCTAAGGGTTTGTGAATCATTGAAGCGCTGGTAAAATGATGAGGCTGTGGGCTATAAGAAGAGAACTGGTGAGTGTTCTTAAAATTGCCTGATGGTTGTTGTGCCAATGGTTGTTGTATTTGAAATGCAGTAAGCATTGCTTCAGAACGGGTTGAAGTCGGACGAATACCAGATTGCTGCAATGCTTCACGAATAGCTCCAACGATCAAACCACGAATTAATCCTGGATCACGGAATCGTACATCAGCTTTAGCTGGGTGAACATTAACATCTACTTCAGCAGGTGGGAGATCAATAAAAAGAATAGCGACAGGATAACGATCACGGGGCATAACATCAGCATAAGCACCTCGGAGTGCACTCCATAGAAATTTATCACGCACGGGACGCCCATTAACATAAGCAAATTGATGTAGGCTGTTATTTCGGTTAAAAGATGGCAAGCAAGCAAAACCCGTTAAGCGCACTGCTTCGCGTTCAGCATTCAGCGCAATGCTATTAGGGGCGAATTCTTTTCCCATAATTTGCGTAATACGTTGTAATTGTCCTTGAGTATTATTTTCTGTAGCAGGCAGTTCTATAGATGTTCTGTCTAGTCCTGAAAGAGAAAAGCGGATATGTGGAAATGCGATAGCAATTCGCTTAATCATATCGCTAATAGCATTTGTTTCAGCCCGATCAGTTTTCATAAATTTTAATCGTGCCGGTGTGACAAAGAAAAGATCACGAACTTCAACAATTGTTCCAGGATTTGCAGCAGCTGGCTTGGGGCCTACAATTTTTCCTGCAGTAACGGAAATTTCAGCAGCGCTCTCAGCATTTTTTGTTCGTGAAGTGAGTTTAAGTTTTGCAACAGAACCAATAGAGGGGAGGGCTTCTCCTCTAAACCCAAGGAAGCAGATATTGTGTACATCATCGGTAATCTTTGAGGTACAATGGCGAGAAACTGCTAGAGTTAACTGATCTGCAGGAATCCCACAACCATTATCACTAACTTTGATAAAATTTTTTCCACCACTTGCTGTAATGATTTCAATGCGCGTTGCATCAGCATCAATAGCGTTTTCAACAAGTTCTTTGACAACATTTGCTGGTCGTTCAATAACTTCACCAGCGGCGATTTGATTAATAATATTTTCGCTAAGATGGCGTATAATCATAATAAATTCTAACAGGAATCTTAAGGGTTTATAAGAAATTATGATAACACCATTTGCGCGACATTCAAGAATAAGAGAGCATGAAAATATTATTTTTACAATACCTCTTGTTTACTTTTAAAGAGAGGCAAAATGTTCTTCATTATTCAAAGTATTTTATTTTATGTTAACAAATCAGTTTGAAAAAAACAAAAAAAATAGTTTTTATCACCTTAAAAATGGCTTGCACCAAGGGATCATCTAGGTCAAAAAGAAATACAGTAAAAAGGGAAGGCAATATATGGCGCGTATAAGCGGTATTTTAGCAGATAGTGATATACAAGCTTTGATTGATAATAACTTTCTCAAGGCTCAGTATCCATTTGATAGATCTCAAATACAACCAGCAAGCCTTGATCTTCGTTTAGGGGAGAAAGCTTATCGTATACGTGCTTCTTTTATGCCGGGTTCTGATGCAAAAGTTTTGGATAAGCTTGAACGGTTAAAGTTGCATGAGTTTGATTTACAAGACGGAGCCGTTTTAGAAACGGGGTGTGTTTATATTGTTCCTCTTTTGGAAACTTTAGCTTTACCAGAATTTTTATCTGCTGTTGCCAATCCCAAAAGTTCCACGGGGCGGTTAGATGTTTTTACACGTGTCATTACGGATAATGCTCAGGAATTTGATAAAATTTGTGCTGGTTATCATGGTCCACTTTATTTGGAAGTTAGTCCACGAACATTTCCAATTTTGGTACGTACTGGCTCACATTTATCACAGCTTCGGTTTAGAAAAGGGCAAAGTTATTTAAATGAAATTGAGTTGCACACTTTGCAAAGGCAAGAAACACTGATATCGGAAGATCTTCCTAATATTAGTGCTGATGGTATTGGACTTTCCATTAATTTAAAGGGAGATGAAAACGGGCTTATAGGTTATCGTGGTAAACATCATACAAGCGTTATTGATATTGATAAACGCGCCGTTGCTCACGTTTTAGATTTTTGGGAACCTCTTTTTGATCGAGATCACAGAGAGCTAGTTCTTGATCCTGATGAGTTTTACATTTTAGTTTCACGAGAGTCTGTTCATGTGCCTCCGCTTTATGCCGCAGAAATGACTCCTTTTGATCCTTTAGTTGGTGAGTTTAGGGTGCACTATGCAGGCTTTTTTGATCCAGGATTTGGGCATATGGAAGCGGGTGGAAAAGGAGCAAGAGCGGTTTTAGAAGTGCGAAGCCATGAAGTTCCTTTTATCTTAGAGCATGGCCAAATGATTGGTCGTTTGGTCTATGAACATATGCTTAATCGGCCCTCAACCCTTTATGGACATGATGTTGGATCACATTATCAAGCACAGGGTTTAAAGTTGTCTAAGCATTTTAAATGAGTTGGAAACCACAAATTTTGATAACATGTACGCAGGAAATATATTGTGAATAAAAGAAAAGTTTTTGTTCTTTAAAAAACCGGCGCCATGCATTTTCCAAGATTAGGGCTTTGTATTTGAGAGGATATGAGAGGCATTTTTATTTCTTTTTTCAAGAGATTCTATCTATACGAACTCCATTTATGATTGTGCAAAAGAATAGTTTTGATTATTTCATCATGACAAAATTTACAATGAAAGAAATTTACTATATTCAATATGTTATTCATATTTACTATTATAATAAATCAATAGGTTACTAAAATTCAATAGAGCTAATAAATAAATTTTTACTCCAGTTTAGTAACAATTATTTTCAATAAACATTGTTCTAATTTTAGTAACTCATTTATAGCCTCAAGATATAATATTGCTAGAAAATTATTCAATTAAATATGAATAGTTTCTATTGGTATGAACATTAAAAGTTTTTATGCTTTATGTGCATTAGGCACTATATATTTTTATAAACTTTTATGAATAAGTAAAATATCTCAATTTTGAATATTGATATACGAAGATTTCTGCATGTATGCGACAGCTTTATTTCCAGTATTAATAAAGGATTTTTTCATCTTTTGGGGGGGGATGATTTATACTTAATGACACTCTATATTCTTAATAACTGATAATGTAAGGATCTTTGGGGAGAGACGCGACTTTAAATTATAACTAATTAAGCTACGGAGCAATCGCTTTCGAAGAGGGATTGCTTTAAAGAGAGTATAACATTTTAATTGCACATGAAGAATATATGAGTAGATACGTTATTAATGATACTTCATACTGTGAGATTTTAAATTTGGATAAGAGCAATAAAGACGTTGTTTTTATCAATTAGTTTTTTTAGAAAGTTGCAGTCTCTGTTGCTTCTATCTATTCAATAGAGTGCTTTGGGAGAATAGCGAATAGGTAGGTACATGGATTCGCTTTTATGCGTTTTAGGATGTTTTCTCTTTTCATTTAGGAATAATGGTGCCATCAATGATTATTTCTTCAACACTTGATTATCGTAAGGCAGCAAAGCGTCGTCTTCCTCCCTTTCTTTTTCACTATATTGATGGTGGGGCTTATGCTGAAGAAACGATGCGACATAATTGTACAGATCTTCAAGCACTTGCACTGCGTCAAAGGATTCTATGCCACGTTGGTGAAGTTGATCTTTCAATCAAGCTTTTTGATCAGACACTTGGTCTACCGATTGTGCTCGCACCTGTTGGGCTAACGGGCATGTATGCACGTCGTGGAGAGGTAAAAGCAGCGCGTGCTGCAGTGGCAAAAGGGATTCCTTTTACACTATCCTCTGTTTCAGTTTGTCCTATTGCGGAAGTGCAAGAAGCGATTGGAGGTGCATTTTGGTTTCAACTTTATGTTCTCAAAGATCGCGGTTTCATGCGTGATGCACTAGAACGGGCTTGGTTGGCTGGTGTACGCACGTTGGTTTTTACAGTTGATATGCCAATTCCTGGTGCACGTTATCGTGATGCGCATTCGGGTATGTCTGGTCCTTATGCTGGTTTACGTCGTTTTTTACAAGCTTTGACTCATCCATATTGGGCTTGGAACGTTGGTGTTATGGGGCGCCCTCATGATCTTGGAAATGTTTCCATTTATCTCAAAAAGAAGATTGCATTGGATGATTATGTTGGTTGGCTTGGTGCAAATTTTGATCCCTCAATTGGTTGGCATGATCTACAATGGATTCGCGATTTTTGGAAAGGAAAAATGATTTTGAAAGGTATTCTTGATCCAGAAGATGCGCGAGAAGCCGTACGATTTGGTGCTGATGGTATTGTTGTTTCCAATCACGGTGGACGCCAGCTTGATGGTGTATTATCAACAGCACGAGCGTTGCCTGAAATTGCAGATGCTGTAAAGGATCATTTGACTATTTTAGCGGATTCTGGTGTTCGTTCTGGTCTTGATGTTGTACGCATGATAGCACAAGGTGCGGATGCTGTTATGATTGGCCGTGCTTTTGTTTATGCGCTTGCAGCAGCAGGTAAGAAAGGTGTTATGCATCTCCTTGATCTTTTTGCCAATGAAATGCGGGTAGCTATGACACTGACTGGTACTCAGACAATCAAAGATATTACACGCAAGAGTTTAGTAAATATAGATGTTTTTAAGCAATGAAAGAAATATGTTATACTTCTTTCAGAAAAAGAAAGTATTTTTATAGAGGAGCATAATTATATATTTTAAAAATATGTTGACAGTTAAAGTTAAATAGAAAATATCAATAAGCTCCTCTATAAAATCACAGAAAATACTCAGTAACTACAGTAATATTAAATATTAATAATAATAAACACGAAAAAAAACAATAATAACATTGCATACATATTTTATTTACTTTATTAAAAGCTCATTCTACGGATAAAAAGGAACAAGCGCTGATATTAAAGGTAAAACAACTGTTGATATAGAAAAAGTAGCTATAAATAATGCTGTGAGCATTTTTCCCTCCTGTATATAAAAAAACATTAAAATATAATATATTAATTACTTCTTTTCCACATTGGCATAAAACGTAAATTTATAAAATCCATTTAGTTTTATTTTAATATAGAATAATATTAGTTATTGTATATAAATAAAACTACCAAAAATGTCAATATGTATTTATTTTAATCTATAATTATAATAAAAATGTATCTAATAAATAATATTTCTATAATCTATATATTATTTATATTAAGTTCATTGGATAATATATTATATGGATATGATATTGTTTTTATGGAGTACGTTTTTAAGCAATGAAAAAATATCCGTACTATCTTTAAAAAAGCTCGTTTACTGAGAGAAAAACTGCGTGAATTAATGTGCTTTTCTTTCTTATTTTCTTGCATCCTCAATGATTTATGATGTTTTTGAACTGGCGAGCATATTAGGAAGCAGTTGAATATTTTTTGTATAGTATGTCATTTCTAACACTATTTATGCGTCCTCGATTGATTTTATAACTTGTTAAAATATCCAGTTCGTTTTTATTGCAGATGGGGATGGTGGGGGGGCTTAATGATACAAATTGGCATAGAATGTTTTGTTCCATAAGCGATTTAACAATTGCATCTCCAAGTTTCTCCTTTGATACTATGCTCTTCACAGACAACAACAGATTGTTGAGATTGGCATAACTCTAGCACTGATCTATTATCTCAAAGTTGAATTGTTGGCACACTTGTAAGCGTTGGGATAACTTCATGTTTTTTGAAGCTCTTCAGCAACATCAAGACAAATCTGAACAGTTTCTTCAGTAGCAGGTAAGAGAACATCTTTTCCTTTTTTAAACAGAAGTTTTGCTGATATCAATTTTTGAAGCATTTTTATGAATATTCATAACAGAACGCTTTCCTAAACCTATATAAATGGGTACAAGATTACTTAGAGTAGAAAGAATTACAGTTTCCATTTGATCGAATTACTACTCATAAGTAATTGGATAATATTTACTTTATCGCTGAATAAAAAAGAAAAGTTTTTCTCTCTTTAAATAGAGGATGGATTGTCATCTAGCCAATCGGGATAGTTTGCGAGAAATTTGTTCGATGCAAAACGACTTAACATTGCAGTTACTTTTTATCATTTGAAGCTGTGAAAAGAAGGCTAGATAGATGAAAGAATGTAAAAAATGATGGATACATTTTAAGATAAAAAATTATAATTTTGTTAATTCCACACAAGTTGCTGCTGATATTGGTGACAAAAGAAATTCGATCAAAAAAATATCAAAATTATTTGAGGACATTCCTCATGGCATGTAGACTAAACCTTTTTGTTGGTATGAGTGATATTTTCTTTGAACAAAAATTGATTCTATCCCCTGAAATCAGCAATAATCTCTCAGGTTATGTCGTAAACTTTTTAGGGATGTTACAACGCCACTATCGTCCTTTTGTAAAAATGTTAGCATTTTAGATGAGCAGTTGTGAGGAATTTCAACGTTTAATACAGCAAGATCCAGAAACTCTCACGGATTTAGAATGGGCTTCAAGATTTTTATATTTACAGCGATTAAGTTTTAGAGGGAATGTAAATCGTACGATGAGAGTAGAAACCCATCGTAGCGCGCGGGGGCTTAAGCTCTTCCAATTTGAAGGCGTGCTAAAACTTATTTTCCACTGTTTAGCAGGTGTTAGCATTGAACATTTAGACTGGTCTTATTTTATTGTGCGTTATGATCGCCTAAAAATCTTGTTTTATCTTTCACCACTTTAATTGTGGTTTTGAGGGTTATTAAAGAAAAGATTTTTATAAGTGGAAGGATTATCAGCCGATGTCTAAGCTGCTTGTATAAATTAAAAGGGAGTTTTTTGTCTTTAAACAATATGCTAGAAATTCAAAAAACTTTAGTTAACTTCATAAAAGAGGTTACACCATCTTATACAGACTGCTCTGCAAATAACACAATTTCTGGTAAGGAATGTGGCATCACCAATTTTGATTTCTAGAAAAGAAACAATACGTATTAAATAGTCTTTAACTTGCAGACTTTTTGAGAATCCTTTCAGAATCTTTTGAAAAAAGTGAACTGATAGAAGATATTTCTATCAGAATATAAAAACTTTTCTAACAAGTTAGGAATAAATCTAGAAATATATATTAAATATAAAAACAGTGCGATATGCAGGATGTCTGGGCTTTAGAAATAAGAATCAAAGCGTATAAAGATGCATAGAGGTGAGATTGAGACATATCATTTTATGATTCAATAAAAAATAAAAATTAAAGAAAAAATTCTATATCAAAAATTTAAGGTGGTTTAAAAGGTGGACGGGCAATGCATGGAAGGATGAGTGAGAAGGTGAATTAGGGGAGAGTGATTTATAGATTATCAGTATCTTTATAAAAGTATCTTCTCAAGATAAATATTGGGATGAAATAAGATTGTGGTTGAATGTTCGAAAAGATAATACGCGCTCTTAACTTTTCCGTTATACACATCACAATAAACGCCGTGAAAGAAACGGTCCTATTACAAACTTTCTCTAAAAGCAGTACATGAGTTTGCAAGATATTACAGTAATATTTTAAAAGAAGGATTTTATTTCAGGAAAAAATTATCTTAAAATAGTAAAGCAATATTTTTCAAGAAATTGCTAGGCAACTTTTGAAAGTAAAAAAGCTAAGTTAAAAAATAAAAGCAAAAATGGTTGTTGGTTTTCTCAATTGGAGTTGCATGTCATTTCCCATATAGGGAATTTACCTATAGAAAAATTAACAGCCAAGATCATTCACAATGTTTTCCCGCCACTTTAGCATGAAAAAGCAGATAAAGTGCGAAAGTATTTTCCTTATCGTCAACATCATTATTATAATTAGGAAGCTGAAGCAACGTCATTTACAAATCACATAAAAGCCTTACCATTATTCATTATATAGCTCCATAGATTGCTTTTCTTCAAGCATGCAAGCTTCTAGATGTTATTTTTGTTGAAAACAGAACCTTTGTGTATGATCAGTTCTTTGAACGACGATAGTAGTGCAATCCATAAAATCTTTTCTCACCTTCTTTTGATAGGATAACAAAGATGCCCATAGAATACATCAATAGACTCAATCATTTTACACAAACATAATCTGTTGAATCCTTTCGCTTCAACTCAGACATCTCCGTTACTCTAATAAAATCCAATCGATCACCAGAGTGTTTTAACCTTTTAAGTTCTTTTACTTTTAGTCTGAATATATCCACCTTTTTCAAATCGTTTCATTAATTAATGTTTCAGAGGAGTTGTATCTTTATCACTTTATTTTCCGTTTATCTCTCCAACCACATAAACGTTCACCTTGTTCGTTATGTTTTAAAATATCTCTCGCCAAATTTGAACTAATGACATTGATATCTTGTCGATTCAAATAAATTGGCAGCCATCCAATACAAGAAGTTCGTTCATTCGTCGCGCAACCAGCTAGAAAGCTTAGTGCGCACATCAGCATCACTTTTCTTATTAATTTCATTTTCTACCTCAAGCCGTGTTGTCGCTATCTTGAAATCTTCTTTTGTTTGCTTTTGCTTCTCAATTTTTTTCCCAAGAAAAAAGGCTTTGACTAAAGCTATAAGAAAAGCTGCTATGAGCGCTGACGTCATTGTCAGATATTTTTTTATCCATAAAATCATAGGCGGTGTTCCTGAAAACGTTTAGCAATGTATATCATAGCTGTACAAGCAGCTAAAACCATAATGCCTGCTAGAACCCATTGAACAGGACCATTTCCTGCAAAAAGACCTCCAAGCCCTGAAAAAGAACCTATGATTGGTGCAAGAGCTTCTACTTTGCAAATACCTGTTACACCTTCTGGTTCTACTACATGATAATTGGGGGCAACATGAGCTCCTTTTGCCCACAATCCTGCTTCGGTTGCTCGGCGATTGACAAGACCTTGGATACGTTTTCCTCCCACTCTTGTCCATTTTTGCAATTCGGTTGGTATCGCTTCATATTCACCTTTATTAAGCTTTTTCAAAAGTGTAGAACTGCGAAATGCTGTGATTCCTACATTATAGCAAAATGATACTAATGCCGCGAATTGTTCATCGTTTAAAGGAACGGTAACGGCTTTTTCAACAACAGCTTCATACTCCCTCAAGTCCTGACGAAGGATTTTTTCAGCTTCTTTTTCCGTAATTTGCATATCTTTGTGAACGCTTGGAGCACCAGCAGCACTTGTATGTCCATAACCAATTGTCCAGACACCACCAGAATCTTCATAAGCTGATAAACGCAAGCCTTCCAATTGCTTAATCAATACAAGCCCTTCTTTTGATATTTTTCGCATTATTTTTACCTATAAAAAACTACACAAAGCAGGATATGAATTAAAAACTTACATCTACTCATTTTTAAGAACAGAACAGCGAAAGGGCATAATAAATTCAAAATATCCATAGTGAATTATTTTAAGATCCATATCATTTTTTGAATAAAGATTATGCTAAATACTATTCATTTTACAGTAATTGATCTCCATCTAAAGACAATAACTTTATAATAACTCCATTTATAATCAGATAGATTTCACTCATAAATTCTTACAGTTGATCTAGAATGATTTAGAAGAACTTTACTTGAAAAAACTTCAATAATTCCGATGACAAAAAGCATTTTTAATAAAAAATAAGAGACATAATAATTAATGAAATAATTAGGTGTTGATTTTTAAGTAATTTCAAAAGTCATAAATTGCACCACAGAATTTTTTTTATAAAAACAAAAAAACATTATAATTTAACATTATATATCTAAAAATTATCTTAGAATCAATAAAGCGTATACATAACGTGTTATACATATTTAATAAAAAAATCTATAGTTAAATTAACTATTCTTTGTTTTTTCCCCTAATTGCTTAATTCCATTAAAAAGTACCTTTACGAAGGGTTTTAAATAAACTGTTACATAACAACATAATGGATATTTCTCCTCTCTTACAGTCTGTTTCCAACTGAAACAATATATTAGTGGAGCATATTCAATATATAGACCAATGGTATTTGATAGTTTTTTTAAGAATATTGTACTGTAATAATTTTGAACAAGTAGTTCGGTTTCATATATTTTCTTTTTCATATGAAGCATTTGGTGGGGCGTTTGGGTTTGGGTCCAATGGTGTCATCTTTGTCTGGTGTTGTATTGGCTACGTTTCCAGCAGCCTCTTAAACAAATCAATCAAGCTATTGAAATCTTTTTAGAGGCAATAGCACAAGAGACACAAAAGATTTTGACAAAAAGCTGCTTGAAAATATAGGAAGTTCTCTCCTCATAGCATCCCAGCCCATTTACATAACATAAAAAATAAAAAGGCAATGGATGATATTTGATGATGGCAATAGATATGTAACAATCCATGAGTGTGCACAGCTTTTTAGTATATCCACAACAACGATTCGCAATTAGATGCTTCAGAGGGGGCCGGAGCCATATAAGCTAGGGTGAGCAGTGAGGTGGAGAAAGAAAGAGGTTTTAGCATTTACTCCAGAGAAAAATACGGAGCAAATAACAAGAGATTAGATAAAATTGTATAAATCCTAGAAGGTGGTCTTTAAACAGATAGTTAAATAAAAAATATATATATTTCAACATCTTAATAAAGGTGGTGCCGCATGCCGGATTCGAACCAGCGACCCCATCATTACGAATGATGTGCTCTACCAACTGAGCTAATGCGGCATAGGTTTGTAAGTCAATGAGACAAAACTAATTTGAGGGTAATAGCTAAAAGTACGTATAAAAGCAAGAATGCATTTTTTCAATAATTTATACATATGATAATAATTTGAAGGAGAAGTATGTAAAAGTCAGAGAAAATTATTCTTTGACCTTAATGCTATAAAATGCTTTCCAATTTATGATAGCACTTAAATTAAGAAGCTGGGAATGTAGATCTTTAGAATGAAAATGGTGTTAAGATAACTTAATCAAGATAAAAAACTTTTCTGATTTTTAAGAAAGAAATTTGTTGCATAGAGTGATTGGGAAAATAAAGATCATCATAAACCTTTTATAATGTAAATAGATGAGTAGAATTAGTTGAAAAGTTACTTCTCATTTTTATGGGAAGAAGAAGGGAGGAGGATTAATAACATTAATCACGTTTTTTTTATTTAAGGGGAAGTAAAAATCATGTCGGATGAAGATCGGCTGATAGAACTAGAAATGAAGCTAGCTTACCAAGAAAAATTCATTGAGGAACTTTCTCGAGAGGTAACTAATCAATGAAAAAGTTTGGATGAGATATCTAAAAAGTTGATATTTTAGCGAGACGATTTTCAGATTTAAAAGAACAGAGTGTTACTGAAGCTGTTATCTTACCATTTTCTCAATAGGGAGAAGGTGCGAAATATTTTTTATCACAATTGCAATTATTTACAGATGAGTTTTTATTTCACGCATTTTGTTAGACTTGTAGAATAATTTTTATAAGCTTCTTCATTAATTTTAATAAGTTCTAATCTTATAAGGAGTGCTGATATTAGAAGACGTTTTTTATATGGGGTTTCTAGTACGAAAATTAAGAAAAGTTTTTGTAGAGTATAAAGAAGCAGCCGTAGAAGAATATATGAACTGCAATATTTTAAGTTTTTTCTGTACAGAGTTTTCTTATAGGTGGGAGGTAGATTTATTCGCTAATTTTTTAAAATTGATACAAATAAAGTGATGTTATCGTTATCTATAGAAATCATAAGTGAGCGCCTATATTTATAATAAAGCGTTTTAATTTGTTCTGATGATTAAGTGATTTTCAGTTGTTTTAATAGAGTGAGGGGGGGTAAGCAACATCGATTATGTTATAGTACACAGAGCTCTAGAAGTTTTTTTCAAGATCAAATGGACTCTTTATTATATGATATTTTGTGAAAAGGCTTTTGTTTTTCGTAATTTAAGATACAAAATACTATTGCTAAAGCCCCAAAGATAGACCATGCGGGTAAATAAGTAAGAGTAATGCAAATTGAGGACAGAAAATCAGGCATTACCTTGCATAGAGATTGATTAAGGTGATAGATATCTGTTTGCAGAAGGTTTGTTAAAATTTTATTAAAGGGGGTTGTTGTCCAATGTGATGTGATTACAGAGTGTGCGTTATCAATGACCAATGCTATAATGGTTAGTGTAACGAAAATGAAGGACATTAATTTAAATAAAGGGTGGAGCATATTTTTTCTTAAAACTTCAACGGGACATACGTATAATGCACAAAAAAATAAGGAGTTGCATTATGATAAGAAAATAAGTTTACGTTTGTTTTGTGTTTTTTGAAAGAGGTGCCTAATTTTTCAATAAAAGTTGAGGTTAAGTTCAACAAAAGTAGTGAGGCATGATGTCTGAAAAAAAGCACGAGGAATTGAAGCGTAGCCTTCAAAATCGCCATATTCAAATGATTGCTTTGGGTGGCGTTATTGGGACAGGACTTTTTTATGGGTCAACCGAGGCAATTCAATTAGCTGGTCCCTCAGTTATTTTATCTTATCTTGTCGGCGGGCTTATTATGTATTTCATTATGCGAATGCTTGGTGAAATGTCAGTAGAAGAACCGTCTTCAGGAGCATTTAGTTTTTTTGCTTATAAATATTGGGGGAGATTAGCTGGTTTCATAACAGGTTGGAATTATTGGTTTCTTTATATTCTTGTGAGCATGGCTGAACTTACAGTGATAGGGTTTTACCTTGATCATTGGACTTTGATTGATCATTGGAAGACATCTTTCATTGTTCTTTTATTTGTTACATTTGTTAATTTGTTTAATGTTCGTTTTTATGGAGAATTTGAATTTGCTTGCGCTTTGATCAAAGTGGCTGCTGTTATTGGTATGATTATTTTTGGAATTTTTCTCATTGTCACTGGACTAGGGGAAAATCAAGCGAATATTCATTATCTTTGGGACCATGGCGGTTTTTTTCCTTATGGAGCAGTAGGGGTTGTTTTAGCAACTTCTGTAGTAATGTTTTCTTTTGGAGGAACGGAGCTTATTGGTATTGCTGCTGGAGAGGCATCTAATCCACAAAAAACAATTCCAGCGGCTATTCGTCAAGTTATGTGGAGGATTATAATTTTTTATATTGGTTCTATCAGTGTTATTATGATAATCAGCCCTTGGAATATGATTGGAAAAAAAGGTAGTCCTTTTGTCACAATTTTCGAGACTATAGGAATTCCTGCTGCTGGTCATATTTTGAATTTTGTGGTGATTATGGCTGCTATTTCTGTTTACAATAGTGGCATTTATTCTAATGGCCGTATGCTTTATAGTTTAGCTGTACAAAAAAATGCACCACATATTTTTAGTAAACTGAGTGCTGCTCGTGTTCCTTATATTGCTATCCTTTTTTCATCATTATGTACGGCGTTGATTGTCGTTGTTAATGCTCTTGTTCCTGATAATAGTTTCATGCGGATCATGGCTCTTGCAACTGCAGCAGCAGTGATTACTTGGGCTATTATTGTTATTGTTCATTTGAAATTTCGCAATGCCCATAAGAACAGAAAGGGCGATTTTATTTATGCGTTTGGTTTATATCCTTACGCTAACTATCTTTGCCTCTGCTTTCTTGCTTTATTATTTTGCATTATGTTTGTCAGTGGTTTTGGGAAAAATGGATTGATGACTCGACTTTTTGATATGATAGGAATAAGCTTGCCTTTTCTTGAAGCATATATTCCTGTACAGATGCCTGATATGAGTTTGGCAGTCATTATTATTCCTCTATGGTGCTTGTTATTACTTTTAGGTTATAAACTGAAACGATAGAGAAAGAAGAGCTAATAAAAGGGATTGATTGGAATAAGCCTTGGGGATTATAAAATTTGATGAGGTAACACAAGTTTTTGGTGATTTGTGTGTTTTAAGAAATATTACTGTACAGCTTACCGAAAGACGAATTGCTATTATAGGTGCGAATGGTTCTGGAAAAAGTACATTTGTTCGCCTTATTAATGGGCTCCAATTACCATCTCATGGCTGTGTAAGCGTTGATGGGCTTGATACAAAACGCGACGCAAAAGCAGTAAAGCGTAAAGTTGGATTTGTTTTTCAGAATCCCGATAATCAGATTGTTTTACCATTAGTTGAAGAGGACTTATCCTTTGGTCTCAAAAATTTAAAGCTTAATAAAGATGAAATTAAGGAGCGTGTAGATGAAATTTTACAGCGCTATGAACTTCAAGATTTCAGAAATCACGCTGTCCATTTATTAAGTGGTGGGCAAAAACAACTCGTTGCTATTTCCAGTGTAGTTGCAATGAAACCAGACTACATTATTTTTGATGAGCCGACGACATTACTTGATTTGCGAAATAAGCATCGCGTTACGCAAGTGATAGAAGAATTACCACAAACGGCAATAGTTGTATCGCATGATTTAGAGTTTTTGAAAAAATTTGATAGAGTGCTGGTTTTTGATAAGGGGGATATAGCAATTGATGATGTACCTTTTGTTGCTATAAAGGAGTATATAAGAAGAATGTCATGATCGGTTTATATATTCCGAGGGATACATTTATTCATAGGTTAAGTCCTGGAGTTAAGTTATTATTTCTTACGGCCTGTGGAACTTTTATAATAATGGTTTCTTCCATAGCGCTTCTTGGGTTATTTCTATTGTTGGTCATCTTATTCTATAGAGTCGCCAAAATCCCTTTCAAAACTGTGATAAAGCAATTTAAATCGATGGGATTGCTTTTAGTTCTTCTATTTGTATTTCAAACTATTTTTAGCGGTTGGCTTACGGGGGTTGAGGTCATATTACGTCTTGTTATCCTCTTTTCTTTATCATCAGTTATTTCATTCACAACAAAAGTTTCAGATATGGTAGATGCAATTGAAGCAGGCCTCCAGCCCTTTCGTTGTTTTGGTATAAATCCATCAAAAGTGAGTATGGTTATCTCTATGGCGATCAGGTTTATTCCTCTTTTGAGTGAAAAGTTTAATGAGGTACATGAAGCACAGCAAGCAAGGGGACTTAATACTAACATTGTCGCTCTTGCGATACCTTTAATTATACGGACTATAAGAATGGCTTCAGAAGTGGCTGAAGCATTGGAAGCGCGTTCTTATGATGCTGATACTATTGATACAGCATCTCATAATAATAAAAGTTTTTATAATAAAAGAAGAATCAAATGAATACAAAAGATTTAGTTTATATTGCTTTATTTGCCGCTATTTATGCTATTTTGGGCCTTTTCCCTTCTATTTATCTTCCTTTTCTTCTAGGGGTGCCTATTACAGCTCAATCGATGGGACCGATGCTAGCAGGGTCTATACTTGGGGCAAAAAGGGGTGCTTTAGCGTCACTCCTTTTTCTTGTTCTTGTTGCGATTGGATTACCTCTGTTGCCTGGTGGTCGTGGTGGAATAAGTGTCTTTTCAGGAATTGCAAGTGGTTATTTAATAGGTTTTCCATTTGCCGCATTTTTTATTGGTTTAATGGTAGAGTTGTTTTGGCAGCGGTTAAATTTTATAACATTATTTATAATAAATACTTTTGGTGGCATTGGGATAGTTTATTCTTTTGGTGTTCCATGGACAGCGTATATGACCAAAGTTTCTTTACTGAAGGTTTTAATGGCTTCATCAGTTTTTTTGATAGGCGATTGTTTAAAAGTGTTGATTGCATCCTTTATTGCACTCGCGATTAAAAGATCTGTTCCTCTAATTTATTCAAAGCATAATAACTAAAATAAATGCATTATATAATATTCATATATCACTATTATTGAATTTAACTATAGTAATTTATGATGTAATTAAAAATTGTAGAATCTAATATGATTCATATAAGTGATATTATTAAAATAAATTATTATAGTATTTTTCTCTATATCTAATGTATTTAAAGTGTACTTTTATAAATCTGATACTTTTTATTAATTGTACAACAATAACGAAATATTTTCCCTAGTGAAGGAATAATTCAGTGAATACAAAAGATTTGATTTATATTGCTTTATTTGCCGCTATTTACGCTGTTTTGAGTCTTTTCCCTCCTATTTATCTTCCTTTTTTGCTGGGTGTCCCTATTACAGCTCAGTCTATGGCTCCGATGTTAGCAGGATCTATACTTGGAGCGAAAAGGGGAGCTTTAGCATCACTTCTTTTCCTTGTTCTTATTGCGATTGGGTTACCTCTATTGCCTAGTGGTCGTGGTGGAATTAGTGTTTTTTCAGGAGTTACGAGTGGTTATCTGATTAGTTTTCCATTTGCTGCATTTTTTATTGGCTTTATGGTAGAATTGCTTTGGCAGCGGTTAAATTTTATAATATTATTTATGATAAATATTGTGGGTGGCATTGGGATAGTTTATTCTTTTGGAATACCATGGGTAGCTTATATGACACAGGTCCCTTTGCTGACAGTTTTAATAAGTTCATTAGGTTTTTTGGTTAGTGGTTTCTTGAAAGTGCTGATTGCATCCTTTGTAGCGTTGACCATAAAAAAAACCGTTCCTCTCATTCATTCGAAAAAAGGGGCAGTTCTGTACTGAAGAACAAATTTTTCCAAATTTCTGTAGATTAAAAAGCACCACGGAATACCATTTTGTTTTGTCTACTTTTTTATTGGTATTTTTATCTGCATAGCTCTCAGAGGTAGCCATACGAAAATTGAATGTTTAGGCACCAAAATTCCTTTTTGCTTTCAGGAGCAGCTCCCAAATAGCCAATTAATATCGTTTTATTTAGCATGCTTGTAAGTTTTATTCGATTTGCATATTATATGCATAAAGCCATAGAATAATTTATTATTTTTTTATATTTTTAGTTAATTAAGCACTAATTTTTAAAGTATTAAATTATATTAATTGTACCAAAACATGGATAATTAAGTGTTTATCTAGAACTCTTGATGTATATAATACCCTTATAAATGTATTAATATAAGGTATAAAAATGAGATTTGAATGGGATGATGCTAAAACAAAAAGTAATCTTAGAAAGCATCATGTAAAGTTTTGAAATATCTGCATATGTTTTTTCTGATCCATTCTCCATGGCTAACCAAGACCGTATTGAAAATAGAGAGTATGGTTATCAAGCTTTAGTGCTTGTGGAGGTTTTTATTACTATTCGTAGCGCATACTGTCCATGACAATAAAGATGGTATAGAGGTAATGCGTATTATTTCAGCTCGACGAGCCAATTTGAAAGAGAGGAAACGTTATAAAGAAGAAAGTTCGTTATGAAATTGAGGTAGGTAACTTATCAGTTTTGACAGATAAACAGAGACTTGAAATTGATAAATTGGCTGTAATGTCGGATAGTGCAATTGATCATAGAGATATTCCGTCACTCAATGATGTGTTCTGGAAAAACGCCGTTTTCAATCCATTCTATAAACCACCCAAAACTGTCACAACAGTGCGAGTGGATTCAGATGTGCTAGCGTGACTTTAAAAGTCAAGGGAAAGGATATCAAATGCGGATTAACGCCATTTTACGTGATGGCATGCTTCGTTTAATGTTTTAATTTTTCCTCCACTTAAAAGCAGGGAAAGGGAGTCATACTCTGAAAATCTAAGCAGCTTTCACTGCAGAGTTCTCTAAAACTCGTATTGCTTCTGCAATTAAAATTTTATAGCTTTAATTCTCAGCTAAACGATTCTAAACAATGAAATATATTTTGGATACACTACCTTCTCATAACCACTAAGATAACTTTGGCAGCACCTACTATCTGATAAGACTATAGACATTGTAATTATGTTAACTTTATGAATACCCTTAACTTCCTTTCTTATAAATATAGAATAGATCCAGCCCCAGAATTAGTTAATAACAGTGGTGCTGATAAATTTTTAGAGGAAGGAACGTACTATTTTAACCGTGATAATCAATGTGCTACCTTAGTAATCGAAAAGTTTTCTGTGAACTCAAAGATCTGCTATTGGATTTATGTTTTAACGGGAGAAAATAGCCCTTATAATCCTGAAGTAATTGATTCTGAAAACGACTTTCAGAATATTCCTAACCCACGTCCTAGAAAATATATTGAACAAAATAAGCAATATTTTGGAGTTTTGATTCCTGTAGAGTTCACTCTTTTTTCTTCAAATAAAGAGTTAAATAAATTCTTGCAGCTACACTACAAAAAATCTTTCCCCTCGAAAATGATTGATATCTCAGCTGATATTATTGGTAAAGAAGAGTTCGAAAAAAAATTGCTTTTAATTAAAGAGATAAAACTGAAATATACACAACCAAAACAATCAGACTTTTTTGCAATGCAATCAGAAGGCAACTTGCTAAAGATGGCTAAACTTGTGTTGGGTGAATTTCCCACGGATGATTATACTGAAATAGAATTCGGCTTGGATATAAAGTTTAAAGAAAAAAATAATTTAAAAGAGTTTTTTTTGAACTTTTTTAAAAGATATGAAGTAAATCCCGTATTTAAAAATATAAGTTTTGTTGGAAAGACACATAATAATTTTGATATAATATTTAATACTGAAAATTTTCAACATAAATTTGCTATTAAAACAATTAAAAATGATAATGGTATGTATAATGAAGTAAATATAAAAGAAAAATTAAAGCATGAAATCTTAAATTTTACTGTATCTATTTAATAGAGCTCTGTAGCGTGTAAATAGATAGATTTATTAAACTGCGTGTACGTGACATAAGAAAGAATACACAGACTAAAAAAAAGTACCAAAGTATAATATTTGCATATCCAAGAGCAATATCTAAGTACCAAAGTACGGTGTCTAGTGAAAAAGAAAACTTGTGCTCCACGTACTTAGAAATGACAGGCAAAGAAATAGTTTCTTTATAACTACTTGGGAAAATTAAAACGACAAGCGCTAAAATTATTAACTTTAGGAGACTGTGCATATACTGTTGTAACTCACATGTTAATTTCTTCCAACCTGTTGTATTGCCGCATTTATATTGTGGGTTGTTTTGCAATTCAGAGGGTATATTAGAATTGCATAAAATTGCAAAAACAGTTGTGACTATCACCAAAGAAATAGACGCAAATGTCAAAATACTCTGAATAAAGTCAAGATTTTTTCTTATTCCTGAAAAACATACAAATATAAAAATTATAACGCCAAACAAGGCTTTTCTCTGCTTATTTGTAAACATATTTATTTCCTGTGGAAAAATTATGATCTCAATTTCTTAAATTATTTTCTGATATAAAAATACAATCTATCTTTTAGTTCTTTTAGCATTCGCTTTTCTTTTAATAGCAATGTCTTCTATTGCATCCAGTTGCTTTTAATATTTTAGTTAACCTCATCTATGATTTATCTATATTTGATGATAGCTTTAAACACAGAGCTCCATAATCCCAAACTCTGGCTTGCATTTTGATACTCAAATTCACCTTTCAAAAAAGCCCATAGCACTGGCAACCCTTTCATAAACATTAAAGAGAAGCTCTGTTATTTCAAAAATACATGAAAGTAACTCATAATTGCCGCAACATTTTTTGTGCTGATGCTGGCTATTCATGTTTTAAAAAACAAATATTTTGAAATTCGTGTATCCTAAAATCCTTAATTTGTATTAATGGATTTATTTACTTTATAAATTTGATACTATAGAGCCATTTTGGCTTCTAGAAATATATTGTACATTAAAAAAACTTTTTAATCACTCTTTAAATACATATCCAATCCAAAAATGATCAGCACTTTTCACTATTTTGCTATTTTTTAGAAATCTATTTTAAACTCTCCTATTATTAGTTCATGAAGAGTTTTGATTCGTGAAAGAAGATCTTTTTCAATTTCTTCACAATATTTAGAAAAATCTGTTGCTTTTGGAATGATTTTTTTAGACATGCTTTCTACGTTGCTCTGCAAAATGCGTTTTAAGGACTCTTTCAAAATCAATAAGGAAATACCTTTGAGTTCAGTTTGATAAGCTTGAGAAGAGGTGTCGTCGTCCATATCTTTTCGCTTGTGGAAGCTACCACAAGAGAACAAGCGAAAAAGTATTAGAGATATCATCATTTGAAGCTTTTACAGCAATAAACTTGTGAAGCCATAGGCAAGTCTCAAGTGCATTTTCTTCATTCGGTTTTTGTTTTTAATTTTCCATACGACACACGGCTATTTCAGGCTATTACTTTGGGTTGATTAAGATTTGTAAGGAAAGTTGATTAGCAAGCAGTTAAGGCTGAGTTTAAAGACTGGGATTATAAAACCCAAGGGCTGACAGAAGCCGGTGCGGCTATCGTGGCCTTGGCAGTCACGGGGGCGGTTACGGGCGGAGCAGCCTCGGGCGCTGCCAGTGCCATTACCGGTGCTTTGGGGCTTGGCTCGAGTACGGCCATGAATGCGGCGATACAGGCAGGTGTCCAAGCACTGATTAACAAAAGCGCTGTGGCTCCTGTCAATAATCGCGGCAATATTGCTGGTGCCTTGCATGAGTTAGGCTCTTCAAAAAATATTTTAGGTATTGTCTCGTCGATGTTAACGGCGGGCTTAACCAGCCAAATAACGGAAATGGCAGGTGTTGGACAATCTTTGCCAAAAACCGCTCCTTTTGTCGATCGTATCGCCAGTGAAGCGGAAAAGAACCTGATTAAAACCGCCATTGGCACAGGCGTGCAAACGGCTCTTGAGGGTGGCTCTCTTGACAAGAACTTTTTTAACAATCTGCGCATTGCCCTGTCTGATACGGTTGGCAAATTGTTGGCGGAAGAAATCGGTACCGCCAAGGCTGAAGGCAAAATAGATACGGTAACACAGATTGTTGCTCATGCTGGTCTTGGCTGTTTAAAAGGCGCTGTTTCGAACGGTGCTTGCTCTACCGGTGCTATTGGCGGGGCTGTGGGCGAAACCACAGCTATGCTCCAGTTTCAATTGTGGGTGCAAGGCATTATGAAAGAGGAAATGGGGGATCTAAACGGTCGCACTCCAACTGCGGAAGAGCAAGCGCGTATAAACGCAAAGATTGATGCGCAGTTTGCTGACTTTAGAGATCACACCATTGATGTTGCACGGGCTGTGGGGGGCTTTACTGCTGCTCTTGCTGGTGGTGATGTCAATACTGGCGCGGATGCCGCTGGAAATGCTGCGGAGAATAATTTTCTTCCTGCGGTAGCAGCATTAACAGCATTCATTGTGTCGCTTACACTAGAAGAGTTGGCAGCTCTGTCTCTTTTTATGGCTGGCGGAGCAACTATTATTGGATTCTCTAGCAATGGGACGGCTATAATGGATTTCCTTGGTTATTTGTTTGCATCGAAAAATGCAGAAGAAGACAGCGAAAAAACAAACCAAAGTAACAAAGAAGAAAAAAACAAAGCTTCTCAGAAGGAAAGTAAAAATAAGACAAAAAACGGAAACAATAAAGAAACACAAAAAAGAAACACAAAACAATAATGATGGAAAGGGTAACATACTTGAACAAGTCAGGAAGCATCATGATAAAAAATAAGAATTAAAGGATGAAGGATGTATAGTATGCGAGACAGAAATAGTATTCAAAAATAAGACGGGTAAGGGGTAGTAAAATCTCGTGCGGACTTTGTTTATATAAAGGATGGTAAAATAAACATTAGAGAAGTAAAACGGGAAAGAATGCTAAATTAAGTAAAGAACAAAAGATTTTGAAAGAGGCATATAAAGAAGGAAATGCTGAGTCCACAAAAGAAAAATTTATAATTTTTTTAAAGAGAACAAAGAGTTATTAGAGGCATATCAAGAATCGTTCAAAGATTTTAAAGGAAATGGTAAAGAATTAAACGAGGCTAGTAAAGAATGGATTAAAGGACAATTGAATAATAAGTTAGACAAAACTGACGTTAACGTTTTTCATTATCCAGGACTTTTTGAATGAAAGTGAATAGCGATGCGAACTAAAGACGTGACAGAGATTTTAAAAACGCTTGGCTGGGAGACGAAAGATCAACTATTATTTACAGTGGTAGAACAGTATTAGCGTGAATAAACTGCGACTTATGGAGAATAATCTATGAACTTTTCGTTAAAAAAAATACATCGCCCTGATATTATTTATGTGGAGAAAGGTGTATTAAAAGTTATTGATATAAAAACTGGTAATTTTCAATTAACAGAATGTCAAAAAGATTTTGAAATAGCGTATAAAACAGGAGATGCAAAACCTTTTGGAAAAATTATGAAACGCTATCTAGGGGAAAATAAGGAACAGCTTAATAAATACCAAGAAGATTTGAAAAAATTCGAAGGAGATGCAGAGCTTCTGAAAGAAGTTTAGAGACAATTGGAGTGAAAATCAAATAAACAAAGAGTGGAATAGAATAATTCCTTATACAGTTAGCTGTTATCCGGCGGTTGGAGAAGAGTGAAACATTATGCAAACTAAAGATGCAGCAGAAATATTAAAAAGTCTGGGCTGTGAGCTCTATCGTGATGAAGTAGGCGATACATTTGCCTATTATTATCTTCCGGATCGCATTGTGGATTTGAGCTATGGTGTGAAACATGAAACGGATGGTGAAAAATTTTGGTTATTAGCTAGTCTCACAACTGCTTTTTATAGTCTTGCTTGTGAATATTCTAGGGGGCAAAAGTCACGGTATGGATATATACTCTATCCAGAAATAGGTGATTTCGGGGTTACTGTACCGGATCTTTCAGAAAGTCATATTGAATCTGCTTTAAACAAAGTCATTACTTGGGCAAAAACACGAAATATTAAACAAAAATTACATGAAGAAGCTGCTAATCATTCTCTTGTTGCAAAGGCTCTTCTCGGCGAGATAGAAGCTTTAAGGAGTTATGAGTCTACGCCCAAAATAAACGTATCAGAATTTTCTGATTATAAAATGATGACGTGGAATGAACGCTTGCTTCTTTTTGCACAGGCCTATAAAAATGGGGAATTAGACGATATTCTAACGCGCAATAAGCCAAAACAGCGCTCGATAAATCTCATCGCAGCAAGTCGCATCCTCAAAACGCGAGGATGGATTGCTATGGAACCTGAGAGAATGTTTCTCTTTTTGCCAGACCGTTTTATTCAATTTGATTTTGGCTTTATACGTCTTCATGATAATTACAATGTTCGTCTTGAAGCTGAAATATCTAATGAAGAGATTTCTGTAGCTTGCAAATATATTCACTATAGGAGAGAATATAATTGGATACGACCTACGAATATTTATCGGTCTTTTAACACAATTGGAGGAGGTTTTTTAGTGGTTTTGGCAAGGAAATTGATATTTGTGTAGAGGAATTGAATGAGCAAGAGTTAACAAAAATCTCTGAGCGGATAATACAGTGGGCACGTGCCCAAGATTTACAAGCATCAATAGAAAGAAAAACACGTGTTCAAAAGTATAGCTACAATATAGATATAGTCTGGCATTTGGCTTGTTTAGCGTTGACAGGTCGAATTGATATCCTGAAATCTTATAAAAATTTTCTAGAAGCTGGTACGATTTCTGAACATTTGGATGATGATGAAGTAGAAAAATATGTTAACCATGCCGTTGAATTTGCTGAAAAACATCTGAAAATCCTTAATGAGCGAGAGGCAGCAGAAGCACATCTTAGTCCACAAGTTTTGATTACTTTCAATAAAGTTGCAGAGCAATTAAAAGAAATGGGTTGGACAGTTTATCGTGATAAAAACTACAATCGCAATGCTTATTTTGTAAGTAAAGACCGTATCATCAATATAATGTATAACCTTCAAAGTGATGAAGAAGAGCCGATTGTTGTATTTAAGGCTTCCCTTTCAACACTTAGTTTTTCTACGGCTCATAGAGAGATTTTCTATAATATGCCTCAATATATAGCCATCAAAGAAGCAGAAGAAGTTTATACAGTTTCTAGTACTGAATTGGATGAAGGCAAGCTAAAGGAGATTTGTACAGATATACTTGAGTGGGCTGATCGGCAAAATGTCAATCAGATCATTTATAATTATGTAGCTTTTCCCCCAGACAGTGAACTTGATCTTGTAGCGCGTCACCTTATTGCGCTTGTTTTGATTGGGGATGTTGAAAAGCTCAAATCTTATAAGGAGAATTTTAGAAAGGGAAATCCTTTAGGTTTTGTGGAAGAAATCTCAAAATATAGAATTGATAATCTCCTCACTCTTGCACGGGGTTATCGAGCAGGTTTTCCGAAAAATGCACCGATTTTAAGCTTGGATCCGCAAACAGCATATGTTGCTTCCAAAACTATTGCTGTTGAGGCGACAGAGGAAGCAGATGACATTGATGATCGTCTCACCATGGAAAGTGCTCATGCACTTTTAAAAAGCTTAGGTTGGTCAACCGAGAAAATCAATGAGAATGACCATATGGCAACCTATCAATTGGCTGATCGTGAAGTAGACATTCTTTATAACGACGAAATTGCCAAAGACTACCCGCAATTTGATAGCGCCTTTTTGATTAGCACCGGTATTCTTTCCGCTGCTTGTAAATTCATTGATCCTACCCACACGGAAGATATCCCAGATATACAGCTTAATTTTGAAGCCAAGGGACTGGAAATCTTTGAACCAGAAGTCACTACGGATCGTTTAACGCAGGCGCTTGATGATGCGCTAGAGTGGGCTCTCAAAGAGATTAACCTTTCTCAAAGGTTTTGCTCTGATTATGGTATAGCTCCTTGGGAAAAGGATGCAACGGATAAGGGAGATGATACGGATTATGCTTTGCTTCATCTTGGCGCTCTTGCTTTGTTGGGTGATTTTGAGACCTTGCAATCTTATCAGCAAAGCTTTACGACAGGGTCCACCTAGGCTTTGATGAGAGCATCAACAAAACCCACCTTGAACGTGCATTAGCTTTAGCTAAAGAAGTAGCAAAGGTGAAGCAACTGAGTTACGCTTTGATTGAACGGGTAGCAAAAGATTTTGATGATCACTCAGAGCTTTCTAGCGAGGAATAACCTCGCTCTTGGAAGGAGAGTTTATTTAAGTCTATTAGAACAAAGAATAAATTGATTATTTTGAAAAAATCGAGGGGATTATGAATCATGAAATGGATAAAGAAAAAAAGTATGGGGGCAGCTGAGCCGGTGGAATTTAAAGGTCAAAAAGTTTATCAGGAAGATGAAATGTTTAAGCCTGAAACAGTTTCTTCTTGGAAAGAAAAAGGACACATAATAACAGGTACAAATGTGGAAAGAATGGTATTAGGAAGAGCTCCTATTGGAGTCGATTGTAGGCCTATTATGTTACATCCTGTGACACAAGAACAAGATAGTCCTCTTGTTGAGGTTCTCTACTCATTTTATCAAGGCAGGAGTTTGCTTACTCCTATGAATCCAAAGACAAATTTTATCAGAAAAATTATTTGTTGGATTTCAAAAAAAATTCCTAAGTAGGAAAAAAAGAAAAAGTAATTATTGCAAATATTGGAGTAATGTCCCAAAAAGGCGCTCTCTAAACTTTAATGATCACCTCCTTTAATTCCATCATATATTGTAAATGCGAGATGATTGTACAGAGACAGATAAGAAAAGAGCTCCTTCAAGAACATATCTCTTATGATTTTATCAATCTCATCCCAATTCCATTGGCTATAGTAGAAAAAGATTGATCATTAGAAACACTCATTATGAGTAAAAACACGCTGTGACTTATGGAGAAAAATTTATGAAAAGTTATACTTTATCGGATGTTGCACAATATGTTGATATGCATAGTCATGTTATTAATTTTGGTACTCAAGATAATGCACCTGATGAGGTGCGGATTAAAACAGCTGAGAACGCTCTTGGTTTACAATTTACCTCTTCCTATAAGAATTTTTTAAAAAATTATGGAGGAGGAGAAATTGGAGGTGAAGAAATATTCAGTATTTATGAAATCTGCGCAGGTATTCCTGCTGGTGATATTGTTTACCGAAATTTGCTCGATAGAAGAGATGGCTTTACGGACCCCAAACAACTTGTTATCTGCACAACTGATTTTGGTGAAACATTTTATTTTGATTATACGCAGTTTCGGGATGGTGAATGCCCACTCTATCTCAAGTATACATCTGAAGATTCCGAATATTACGCAAGTAATTTTTATGAATTTCTCTGCAAAAGAATTAAAGAGTATGCAGGGGAAGATTCATGAAAACTTATACCTTAGATGATGTTATACAACTAGTTGATAAATAGGATAATTGCGATTTATTGCTTGTTATGAAAACATCTAAAAAGAGATTGATCATTATAAAGATTAGCAAAATCCCTTTTAATAGACCGTGTCAGTGTTGTCAGTTCTTTTTAGAGCCTATATTATTTTTTTAAATAAGGAAAATTTAAAAAATTTATATTTCAATAAGTTATCATTTTAAAAACATAACTCATATCAAGAGTACAATCTTTAAAGATAACCAATGATGTGAGTTGAATAAAACTTATCAGTTATGTGTCAGTAAATTGAACTGACAAAATAGATTATTTTAGTGAGTAATTAACGCGTGTCTTATGAAAAGCGTATTAAAGTAAAAACTGATTACGTTATCAAAATCCCTTTTATGAATTTTTATAAGTTCATTTGAATAGATAAACTTATGATTTTAGTGAGTGATTAAAATGTGCTTTATGAAAATCATGTGATCCTTTAAAGCCTTTTAAAAGAAAGGGATTATAATCATAATAAATGCGATCAAGATCATTATGGTTATGAATTTTGAGGTTTTTGAGTATTCCTTTTGACCCCGTTTATATATTTTTTTAATAAACAACCTATAAACACAACCCACGATATATTTTTGAAGGTATTTTGAGGGTTTAAGAAACCTTCAAAGCCTATAAGTAATATAAGAAAATGAATATACATAACTCTCTTTAACAAAGCTTTTGAAAACAATAAAGCTATCATTTTAGATTACGATATTAGCTTTTAAAGCAATCCAAAATACAGTGTTTTAAAAGTCAAATGATTTCTTTTTAGAATAACGCATGATAAATTATCCTTTTAAAGATTGTATGTAAGCTATTTATAAAGGGGGTATAGAGCCTATAGGTATAAAACCTTATACCCCTTTGTGAGTTTAGCATGCCAAGTCTATTCAGTTCCTCTTATTTCTAATTTTGGTAGTTTTTTCACGATTTTCATTGTTTCTAAACTTACGCTAATAACCCTTTGAAACAACTCCAATGGGTAAGCAGGATTTCCAACGGTTTTAACAGCATAGTGATTGGCATCATTAACAATGCCACTCTTTTTATCTGTCTTTACACATTGACGCCCCATAACCCATTCAAGAGCGGGCTTGCCATTGACGATATACTCATAAGCTTCAAGAGGGATATCTGTCATGATGATATTGCTATTGTAAATAACAGTGGTTTTATCCTTTTCCTTACTATTCTCAGCGAATTTCATTTCAGTCACATAATAAAACTATTCGGGATTAGAGATATCAGTCAGTTTTGGATTACCCTTTTTAAAGGTCACGGGATAAGGTTCTACTTTTTCATAACTCACGTGTAAATACCCCAATTCACGCCTTGTTACAACAGGGCTCCGTTTTCATATGAGTTGGTTAATTCTTATCAAAAGAATCAAAACGAAGCTTATTAAATCCATTTTGAACGAATTGAGAAAAAATGCAGAAAAATGCTAAAAAACCGATATTTTTTTTCAAAAGGGGTTTTTAAAGGTACTTATCCACAGCCCATGACATGGGATAAGATCAGCAAACTAGTGAAATTTGCTGTTCGTTTTATGGAAAAAAGACAAATTTGATATGTGCTTTTAAGATATCATAATGAGTATTTTGATAGGTTTTATGAGTCACTAAAATAGTCTATTTTGTCAGTTCAATTTACTGACACAAACTGACAAATAATATATTATTGATTGTATTTAAGATTGTATTGTCGATATAGGTTGTATCGTTAAAACTCTAACCTATTGAAATATAATGTTTTTAATTTTCTCTCATTTAAAAAAATAATATAGGCTCTAAAAAGAACTGACAACACTGACAGCACTGGACAAAACTCTTCTGTTCAGATCACTCAGATCATTGTCTTTGGAGAACGGTTGCTTAATGCGCTGTACAGAGAGTTTTGCCTATTTGAGTAGAAAGTTTTAAAAGAGGTTTCTTTATTGTTTTCTATGATGGTTTTTGACGACAGGATGTTCTTGATCGCATGATGTCTCGTTTATATGCGTGTTGAGTGGCTTAGAGGAGCTGGAGAGTGAATCTATCTCTAATTATTGATAAATATATTGTAGCATTAAACTGGGGATATTGATGTATTAACCATTGACGGGTTAAACAGTTTTGTTTAAAGGTCTTTTTCCATAGAAATGTGGGGGAGAGATCTTCAGCAATTAAAATAAAGTAGTTTTTCTAGTGTCACTTTTTTGGTCACAGAGGCATGTGCTTTTGTTAAAAGCGTCATAGAGCAGTGACTTTTTTGAGTGGACTTGTTAGAGGTTCCATGAAGTTCTTTTAAAGAGTGCTTCATGAATAATGCAAAGCGGGGGCAGTCTGTATTGTTTTGTGTATTTTTACGCCAAAGTTCTCTTTTGAGAATTTTTCGTGCCATTGTTGTTTTCTTTGGCTTGTTTAGTGGTGTAAATGTTTATGCGCGCTCCTCAGCTATTTTTCATTCCCCAACCGATAATTTTTCTCGCGGGTATTCAGAAAAGCAGCAATTAGAAAGAATTGAGAAATTACAGTCTTTAACGCCTAAAAGGATCAAGACGCCTTCAGAGCAAAATCCAGAAATGCTTTTGGGTGGGAAGCAATGTTTTCCCATTCATGCTGTTGTTGTTGAGGGAGTGCATCATGTCAAAAAACGCTTTATATCAGCCGTAACAGAGCCTTATGTTGGAAGATGTATTGGTCTTTTTGATATCCAGCTTTTAATCAAGCAGTTAACCAAAGTTTATTTGGATCAAGGCTATGTAACGGCGCGTTTTTACATTCCTGATCAGGATATCAAAAACAGCAAGACGCTCAAATTTGTTGTCGTTGAGGGCAAGCTCTTAGAGATTTACTATAATGGTTCACCGACGTCTCGTTATAATAATGTTGTATGGAGTGCTTTTCCTGGGCTTCAAGGTCATGTTTTGAACATGCGCGATATTGAACAGGGGCTTGATCAGATCAACCGTTTGAGTTCAGCGCACGCTCAAAGCGAACTTCTTCCAGGGCGTGAAGAAGGGAGCACCATTGTCAATATTAACAATCATCCCGATAAAACGTTCAAGGTTACTGTTTCTCATGACAATATGGGACAATCTTCCACGGGTTATGCGCGTTATAGTGCGGGCTTGAGGGTAGAAAATATTTTAGGGATGAATGATGCGTGGGATTTTAACTATCAACGCAGTGAGCCCGATTATTGGGGTGGGAGCAAGCAAGAAGGACATAGTAATAACATTTCAGCGAGTGTGAGTATTCCGTATGGTTATTGGACCTTTGGATTGAATGGCACTGTTTATAATTACCAAAGCATTATCCCTGGCAATTTTACAGATATTGAGACGACGGGGGATTCCAGTGAGTTGCACGCCAGTACAAGCAGGGTTCTTTACCGTGATAGTGTTTCCCTTACAACTTTGAATTTGGGTCTTTCTTATAAAAGAACCAACAATTACCTCCTTGGTAATAAGATTGAAGTGGGCAGCCGTCAATATAGCGTCGCCAATTTTGGCATTTCGCATTCGCGCCAGATGTTGGGGGGGACCTGGACCTTTGATGTGAGTTATTTGCAAGGGCTCCCTTTGTTTCATTCAGTAAAGAAACATGCGCCAGGGGCAGGGGATGCGGAGCCACAATTTGCCAAATTTACTGGTACGCTTAGTGTCATGACGCCTTTTAAGGTAGGGGGCTTGGACTTTATACTGAGCAATCTTTTGAGTGGTCAATATTCACCACATAATTTATTGGGTGCTGAACAGATTTCGTTGGGGGGCGCTTCCAATGTTCGTGGCACGCGTGAGAGTTTGCTTTTTGGCAATAACGGTTTTTTTAGCCGGAATGATTTGTTGCTACGCACCATTCCGTGGAGCAATCACGCGACCTTCAAAAAGGTTTTTGGTGAACTTCGCCCTTATGTTGGTTTGGATTATGGGCGTGTGTTTTCGCAAGCTTTTTATGGGATTAAGAGTGACCAGCTTGCCGGTTGGACAGCAGGTGTCAAGCTTGCGGGAGGCATGGTCTCTCTTGATGCCAGTTATTCCAGTATTTTTTGGAGCACAGTTAAGCACAAAAAATCAGGAACATTTTTTATGACATTAACAATGGAACTTTAAGCATTTTTTATTGGGGAGTTAAAGTATGAGATATGAGAAGAGAGCAGAAAGAGCAGCTTTATTAGGTGTTTTAGTCTCCAGTACGATGCTCAAAAAGGTTTTATTTGGGGGACTTGGTTTTTCTTGTTTATTCGCATCTTCAGCGTTACAGGCGCAAATTACTGTGGATCCTAACGCGAATGCCGCCCATCGTCCAGATATAGTGGCAGCGCCCAATGGGGTTCCCTCGATTGATATTGTTACCCCCAATGGCAAGGGCTTATCACACAATAAATATTACGATTTTAATATTGGCAATGCAGGTGTGATTTGGAACAATCATGCACAAGAAGTGGGGCAATCGCAGTTGGGGGGCATTATGCCGGGCAATCCGCATTTGCGCCTCACGGGTTCGGCGAAAGTGATTTTAAATGAAGTAACCAGCAGCAAGCGCAGTGCGCTTCATGGTCCAGGAGAGGTTTTTGGGAGCCCAGCCGATGTGATTATAGCCAATCCCAATGGGATAAGCTGTGATGGTTGTGGCTTTATCAATACGCCCCATGCGACTTTAACCACAGGTGTTCCCGAAATTGATGCGAGTGGTTTTTTGAAAGGCTTTGAGGTGCGAGGTGGGGACATCACCTTTGGCGCCAAGGGAGCCAATTTTTTCTCAGGCCAAGGGGCGGTTGATATTGTCGATATTGTCTCACGCACAGTGCATTTTGAAGGAGCTGTTGCGGGCAGAGAAATTGGTGTGACAGCAGGGACGGGTCACTTTGATTATGCTTCACGGGAAATGAAAGAACTGACCGATATTACCGGTAAACCGGAATATGCGATAGATGGTTCTGCTTTGGGGGCTCTACAAGCGGATCAGATTAAACTTGTGGCAACCGAAAAAGGTGTTGGGGTTCGCATGCGCCATGATATGGCAGCCAATGCGGGGCAGTTGCATCTTTCTGCTGACGGGAAAATCTCGTTGAAGAATGTTTTTGGTCATGGGGGTGTTGTCCTCAAATCGAAAAGCCAGAGCGTATTGGCAAAGCACATCACCTCGAAAAAGCATATTGATATTGCCGCCCATAAGGATGTGACGTTAGAAACGGTTGGTGCTGATGGTCATTTGAAAATAGAGGCGCAGGATGGGCTTTTATCGATTGCCGGTAAGGCAACCTCTGGGGGCGATATGGAGCTGTCTTCGCGCCAGACACTTCAAGTTTCAGGGCTAGGGTCAGGTGCTGATATGGCTCTTGAATCGGGTGGAGACTTGAAGCTTGAGGGGATTGTTTTAGCGCAAGGGAATCTCAAGGCGCATGCCGGTGGTGATATACAAGCCCATTTTTTAGCCGGTGGGGTTGATATGGCGGCAACGGGTGCTGCTGGTGTTATTGTTCTTGGCACCCAAGGGGATGTTGATCTCCAGAGCAGTCAAGGTGCGATTGTCGCTGAAAGTGTTTATGGGGCAGGAGATATCGCCCTGGTTTCTCATAACGGGCTATCTGTTTCTCAAACAATTCTGTCGCATCAAAATGTTGCCATTCAAGCACAACCAGCAACAAATGCTCCCGTTCATTTTGGGCAACTTTTAGCCTATGGCAAGGCAAATATTGAGGGTGGGGCGGTTGACTTTTCTTCGCTGATGACGGGTGAAGAAGCTGTTTTAAAGGTTGGCAGCCTTGATGCAGGCACACTGATGACAGGTGTCGTTTCTACGGGCGGTTCAGGGGATCTTGTTTTAGATGAAAAGGGCTTTCTTTTGATTACAGCAAAAGAAGGGGTGAAGGTTGGTCAGATTGCCAGTGGTGGCAATATTGAAATTTTTGCAGGCAACGACATCTATTATGATCAGGTCATTGGCTATGGCAACGCAACATTGACATCGGTATCAGGAGAGATCAGTGTTGAGAATGTGTTGTCTGCTGAGGGGGATGTGAGATTGACGGCAAACACTCTCGATTTAAGCAATAATCGTTCTCATATTTACACGCCGCAAACGCTGTATTTAATTGCAGATCATATTGATGTCTCAGACAGTAAATTGACTTATGGCGGTTTAGATTTTAACAGCACCAATGCCCTTGATATTCACAATGCGCGGCTACAAGCCGTAAGAGATGGCGGTGGGACTGGAGATATTCTTTTTATTGCTCCAAGCGTTATGATTGATGAGACAACGTCGGTTTTAGCAGCCAGAGATTTCGTGATCAAAACGGGGGAGCTTGGAAATAGCGGTCAATTGGCATCGGGGCAGGATTTAGTCTTTAGCGTGACGGGCAATGTGACCAACAACAAAACGGGCTTAATTTATGTGAAGGGCAATGGTGCTTTACAAGTTGATGGGGCTTTGTTGAATGATTTTGGCACCATAATGGCAGAAGGTGATTTATCTTTTACCAATGCAGCTGGCAGCGGAAAAAGCCTTTCCCTTGTTAACAAAGCAGGCTTTATTCAAGCTGGTGGAAACTTAAATATCCAAACCAACACCCTGAAAAACGAAGCTGATAGCACGCCTGTCATCACGGAAAAAACCAAATATAGCGATATTTCTTTCCAAAAACCAGAGGATTTTCATGGTAGCGGAGATGGGTTGTTATATCATAATACACAGCAAGATCTTTGGGGAAAGGGGCACATTGAAGAGCCAGACTCAATTCTTGGTGTTAACATCGAGCATACATTATTTAGTTTGGACGAAGTACTTTTTGATAATAAGGAAGGATCATACGGCAAAGCAACATTGAAAGATGGAACAGTCTACAAGGCTTTTACTTGGGTAAAAGGACGGGCGCATGGTAGAGATCATATGCAGACATATAAATGGAATGGTTCTCGGCGGAAGGCAGGAGGGGGCTGGTCAATAAACGAAAATTGGTCACACATGATAGAAAAGACTGTCACACAAGCATTTTCGCATAAACCAACTGTTTCGGGGGTAATACAATCTAGTGGCAATCTCATCATTAATGCTGATACCATTGATAACCATTATAGCTCTATAGGAGCGGGGGGAAATGCCGATATCCACGCCAATGTGCTGACCAATTTAGGTGCAACGGCTTATAAAAACACTTATCTTGGTTGTCAGGCTAATACAGACAGTTGTTATGGTTATAAAGCTGATGGAAGCCGCGATGTTTCTTTAGATATAGCCAATGGCAAGGATCGCCAGATTGGTTCAGAAGCTTTGGAGAGCGTTCCTGGTCTTGTCCAAGCGGGTGGCACGTTGAATTTGGTGGTCGATCAACTCAATAACACGGCAGCGGAAGGTTCCATTACAGGGGATGCGCATTTTAAAGCACAAGCAGCTGAACGTAAACCACTGGAGTCCTTAAGTGGTTTAACCGGGGTTGATGCTCTCTTTACACCAAAAGTGGATCTCAATAATGCAGGGGAACTTTCTGAGGGGCTCCCTTTACCAAAGCCCCAATCGGGTGGGGTTGGGGGCACGCTACCCAATCAAAATTTCATTTATGAAACGCGGGCAGAATTTCTTGATGTCGGCAAGTTTTATGGCTCAGCCTATTATTTGAACAGAATTGGTTACAATCCTGACAGAGAGATTTTTTTCTTAGGCGATGCTTATTTCGAAAAGGAATTGATTGAGAAACAAATGCGTGATCTGGTCGGTCAAGGGTTGGGCAAAGGCTCCTTTATTCCTGGAAGTGATGCCATTGAACAAGTCAAAACCTTGCTGGATGTCGGGGCAGACTATGCAAAAGCCCACAATCTCCCCTTTGGTGAGGCTTTGAGTGAAGAACAATTGGCATCCCTAGAAGCCCCGATGGTGATTTATGTGCGCCAACAGGTCAAGGGCATGGATGTTTATGCACCGGTGCTTTATATCCCTGAAAAAGACAGAGCCTCCTTTGTTTCTGCTGGGGCTTTGATCATGGGCGATGATATCAATATCACCAGCCAGAATACGAGCAATTCCACAATAACCAATTCAGGGCGTATTGCGGCAAACCACCAATTGCATGTGCATGGTGGGGATATCCTCAGTCAAGGAGGGCATTTTGCTGTTGGTGGTGATGCTGTTATCCTTGCGGAGAAGAATATTCGTTTGGATGCAGGGCGCACAACGGTTGACGGCGTGGAGACCGTATTAAACACCGAGGCGCTTTCTGCTGGTGGTAATGCAACGGTGATTGCTAAACAAGATATAACCGCCTCAGGGGTGGGGATCACTACCGGAGGTGATCTTGCCATGGCTACAGAAGAAGGCAACTTGACGATCGGTTCAGCAGAAACCCATTACCATGATGAGCAGGGTGATGCCACCATGCATCATAAATCAGAAGTCAACTCTGGAGGCTCGACAACGCTTTCCTCTGGAAAAGATTTGAATATCTTAGGCTCTGATGTTCAAGCAACGGATAAACTCCTCTTGCAAGCTGAGAGGAATGTTTCGATTGATGCCACACGCAACAGCATGGACAATCAGAGTGGGAGTGAAACATCTCATGTTGCTTTACACAATGGCTCTCATTTAAGTTCTGGAAAAGAGACCACTGTTCTCTCTGGAAAAGATATCCATATGGCTGCTTCCGATATAGATGCCAAGGGTAATGTTGCTCTTGGCGCGAAAGGGGAGGTAACAATAGGGGTAAGAAACGA
>NZ_JBHIRA010000015.1:0-42769 GCF_042196825.1 Bartonella sp. AC10YNML
CATGAAGCAGAAAACTCTTCCTCAAAGGATTGGAAATTCAGCCAGTCCACATAAAAAAGATGTGGTCCTAACATCAGCAAAGGATCTCTCATAGACGCCCTCCCCTTGATTGTATCATTACTCTGTCCCGCCATGCAGCGCATTGGCACGTGCCCGTTGCAAAGCATGGGCAACCGCACGACCAGTGACAACAGGATCACGCGCACCATTGACATGCACCGTGACATTTTGATTGTGTGTGATGGGGGAGTGATCTTTGCTTTTTGCTTCTGTGAAAGGGGAATTTGCATGCCCCGCCCCCGCAAATTGTGCTATGGGTTGGATGGTTGTTTTGCCTCCCAAAAAACTTGGCAAAAACTCTCTTACATCAATCGACCCAATCCACCCATTCATGCGGCTGGGCAAAGATTTACAAAAATCGCTCAACTTTGTAATGGGGCCCATAAAACCACAAACAATCCAATTGGCTAAATCTTCGCCGGCTTGTTCCATACCAGCCTTGGCACCCTCCGAGAGCTTTTCCTGTGTAAAAAAAACTCTTCAACCATTGCCAAAAGTTGGAAAAGCTTCGTTTAACGCTCTCCCACAAACCTTCAAAGCTTTGAATAACAGAGGAAAGTCCTTGTTTGAACTTTTGCCAAGTTTGAGAGAAATCAAAAGCAGCAGCAATGATATTTTTCCATTTGGTGATGGTAGTGGTATCAGCACCAAAAACAAACCAAGATGTGTGCCAGTCATGGTAAAGCACAACACACGTAAAGCAATGTTAAAAGCCATCAGGGCGGCAATGGTTTTGATAACGGCGCTTGTTAAAACGGAATGGGCACGCCCCATGCCATTTTACAAAACGCGCATTTAATGGTAAAAAGTGATCATAAAACAATAAATTACCGTGTATTTCCACCTCTTCCCACTTAGTACAAAACCTAATGTCAAATTACATTCAACGAAATTTTGTATAATATGTAACCTTTCAGAAATTATGGCTTATCAGCAGATTCTGTATATTTTTATATTTTATTTGTTCAAAGAGGACACTAAGCACTCAAAGAACCTTTAAAGCTCTGTCAAAAACTCATTTGATACACAATGTAAGCAACAACAATCAATTATCGCATATCTACCCTAATTTCACCTTTTCCCACTCAGTATAAAATATAAAGTCAAATTACACACAAAAAGATTTATTCTTTATTGACTTTAAAACCTCTCCTTTTTTTGAAAATATACAACTGTAAAAGCACTACTCTTCTCTTTTACATTACGTTTTTTACTGTCTTTTTTATTCCTGTATTTCTTTAATCATACACCAATGAATATTGGCTCAAAGAATATCTACAATCAATAAAAAATATTATAAATGCAACTATCAACGCCTCATAATATTTCCCTGAATATGAAAAATTTATTTTTTAAATATAATTAGATAAAGATACATTATGAAATAAATTAATATTACATGATTAAATATAAATACAACTTTAATTTTGAAAAAAAAGCAAAACAAAATATCAAAGTGCTGTGTTATTAAAATAAAAGCAATATCTATTTTCAATTATTCTTATGACGTTAGCGGAAAAATGAATGTTGGGGGCTTTAAAAGGAGTAGGCTGTTGCCTAAAAAATTTCTTCTATCCTGCACAGCAATTGTAGCAGTTATACTTTCTGGTATCAATCTTAATACACAAGCTAAAAATCTTGAAATTTCAGAAAGTAAAAAAGAAGTTTCCAACGAAACCTATGAAATTATTCACGCAAAAAAAGGTGTTCAAATTATCGGCAAGCATTTGACGATAATCGGAAACAAAAAAACAAACACCAACATAGGCACAAATATGTACGCTATAACAGCTGAAGGTTCCAACACTGCGATTGAATTACTGGATGGTACAACCATAAAAGGAAATGGTTCTAGCATTTTCTTCGGACTTGAAGCAAAAGATGGTGCTACACTGAAAATGACTGGAGGAACTATTACAGTTTCCAACACTGGCGCTAAGTTCTTGAACAGTAAGAATGTTGAAAACAAGCTAAAAGATATAATAATATCAAGTGGCAAAGGCAAAGCTCCACTAACTTTTGCAATATTTGCAGACAAAAACAGTGAAGTCACTTTAGAAAATCTAAAGGTGACTAAGGCAATGAATAGCGTCGTCGCAAATAATCAGTCTAAAATCACAATATCGTGAAGGATCGTTTGATGCAAAAGGTGCATCAATACATGCTTTAAGCAGTAGTACGATTACTTTAACTAACAATGCTCAAATTACATCATCTGATAACGTTGGTCTCTATGCAGAGGGCTCAAAATCCAAGATCACAATGATGGGAGGAAATATAACAGGAAAAGATGCAGCATTATCTACAACCAAAGGTGGCCATATTCAAGTCACAGATGTGTCTCTAAAAATAGTAAATAGCCTAACTTTTACTGTCAATGCTTATAATTCTGATACCGTAATTGAGTTGCTCAGAAAGACAACGATTAGCGGTGATGGAGATGGACTTTTTGCAAAAGATAATGCTATGATCAAAATGACCGGAGGAAACATTAACGCTTCCTATATTGGTGCTAGCTTCGATAATAGTAAGAATACTGAAAATAAGCTGAAAGATGTAATAATATCAACTGGCAAAGCATCACTATCCGGTGGCGCATTTGCGTACAATAACAGTCAAGTCACTTTAGAAAATGTAAAAGTGACTAAGGCAATGAATAGCGTTACTGTAAATAATAAATCTGAAATCACGATATTGGGAGGATCATTTGATGCCACAAAGGCAGCAATATCTGCTTACAATGGTAGTCTCGTAACTCTAACCAATAATGTTTAAGCTACATCATCTCATGGCACTGGACTCCATGCAACAGGAAAAGCAAAAATTCATTTCAACGTCGAATGGAGTGATAGTGCTACCATAAACAAACAAAAAGCTGACCATCTTCTAATTCACGGTGATGTTTCAGGTACTACACTGGTTTATATCACTGGACATTTAGAAAAGAACAATATTAAAGCAGAGGCTTCTGCTCTTACCAGTGCACGTGGTCTTTCACTCATTCAAGTTTCTGGAAAAGTAAATCAAAACTCTTTCAAACTTGCACAGGACTATATCACAATAAGTGGTTCACCTTATAAAGATATACTGAAAGCTTATGAACCAAAATCAAACCACAGTAAAACAAATACTGAACAAAACCTTTTAGAAGAAAATAAAAATTTCTGGGATTTTCGCTTACAACCAGTACTGCTTGATAGCGACTCAAAAGTAAAAACCATCGTGCCATAAATACAAGCTATTTTATCATGCTCTGTGCTCTCTTGTATGCTGGATTGATCGATATGGCAACTGTTAGCCAATATGCGAACATCTGTTTTAGGGAAAGAATAAGACAAACGGAACGGCTTCTTCTTATACTTCTATGGAGAAACAGGAATCTTATTTTCTGATGAGTAGTGCTCCTAGTAAATATGGTTATAGCAGTGCTAATCTTCACTATGCTGCTCTACAAGGAGCCACTAACTTTGTCGCGCAGAAGGGAAAAATATCTACAACACATTTGGATCTTGTAGAAACCTATGGACAACTCTCTTTCACTCCAAAGAATATACAAGACAGCGAGTAAGAGCACTGTGGATAAATGGTCACTCACAACCTATGGAACCATACAACATGACAGTGGTTTCTATCTTGATACGCTGTTATCCTATGGCTTCCTAAAGGGAAAGATCACCAATGCCCTCATTAGTACAACCGCAAAATTGAAAAATGCAAAAATGTTGGCGATCTCCACAACTGTTGGCAAACAATTTGCAACGGGTATTCAAGGCGTAACATTCGAACCGCAGGCACAGCTTGCCTATTAGTATTTGATGTTTGATACCATTAAAGATGCTGATAATCTGACCATTGAGATGCAAAATCCTTCTCAAGGGATAATCCGTGTTGGTGCACGTTTGACAAAAACCATTGCCACTAAAAACAGCCGTCCTATGTCTTTCTATGGAAAAGTAAACTTGATCAAAACCTTTGGTGATGATCAGGCACTCCATATCGATAAGGACTATAAACGTGACCCCTCAGGAACTTCCCTTGAAGGTGGGTTTGGTATTAAGTGCACAATTGTCCGCTAACCTCTCCCTTCATGGTGATGTCAGCTATCAACAAAAGTTTCAAAAAACTGGTATAAGTGGTGCAAACTTTTCAGGAGGAATACGCTATCAGTTTTAAATCAAGATTGTAAAAAACAGCCTATTCAATTTAACAAAAAGGCAGCATACCTCTGCCTTTCTAGCTTATTATAAGCGTTTTTTTAATAGAAAACAGTGAAATATTTGAAGACAGTTATTTACCATTGGATATTTTTTACAAAAAATTCTTTTTATAAAGAATAAAACTGTAAAAAAGAGAATAACCAAAAACAAAATGATATTGTAAAATAATGAGAAGCTGTTCTAGAAAATACAGCATTACTATCTTTTGTTATTTCTCACAAATTTAATGCTTAAAATCTCAAAATAAAACTTTTGAACATAAAATGATAAGTAAAAATAATGCAACAATATCAAACAAAGGGATGTATGTTATAAGTCACTCGTATATTTCAAAATGCGAGTTCTAATAGGATTTAAAATATTATAGCTCAAACACTGCCCAGCAAATTCATACTGAAAAAATCCTATTATCCTCTTCCCTCTTAATAATGCCGCCAAACATCTCTAAAAACTTTAAAACAAATAAAATTGCACTTTCTCTTCTGTAAAATTGATCATGCTCTTTGCTCTCTATGAACAATAGGCTCTATACTTGCTTCAAAAAACTCCTTTGTATAATCGTGTTGCGCATGTAGATTACGCAATTCATCATTGCTAAGCTCTTCAAGAATAATCCCTTTATGCATAATTCCAACACGTTCACAAATATGTGCAACAACAGCAAGATCATGGGATACCATTAAGTAAGTAAGCTTTTTTCTCACGCGCAGTGATTTCAACAAATTTAAAATTTCAGCCTGTACCGACACATCCAATGCAGATGTTGGCTCATCAAGCAATAACACCTCTGGCTCAATAATTAAAGCACGTGCAAGAGCAATACGCTGACGCTGCCCTCCAGACAACTCATGAGGATAACGATAAAGAAATGAAGAATCTAAACCAACGGAATCTAAAGCATCCTCCACACGCTCTCTTTGATTATCCATCCCATGGATTTTGAGCGATTCAGAAAGAACCGTATGGACCATTTTTCTTGGATGCAGCGAAGCATAAGGATCTTGAAAAACCATTTGAATACAGCGTAAAAAATCCTTACTTCTTTTCTTTTCAACTTCTTGTCCAGCAAAAAGGAACTTTCCACTATAATCTGGAATGAGCCCCACCAATGTATTCAAAATAGTTGACTTTCCACATCCAGATTCACCAATCAAACCATAAGCTTCACCACGCTTAATATGAAAATTAACATTTTTAACAACTGTTACTGCCTTATGCCTGTGCCCAAAAGTTACAGATAAATTAGAAACATCAATAATATTCTCACAATTTGTCATGAGGAACCTCCTCAACACCATTAACAATCGTAGGATTATACAACCAGTCAGGATCACGCTCAGGAACAGCCAAAATATCAACTGGATTATCAAGCCGTGGCAAACTCGCGAGCAACGCCTTTGTATAAGGATGACAAGCGTGAGACAAATCAGAAGCAGGCAACTCTTCTAACACACGGCCCGCATACATCACCAAAATACGATCACAAAAATCAGCAATCATATTTAAATCATGACTAATGAAAATAAGTCCCGTTCCAGATTTTGTCACAAGTTCATCTAATACAGATAAAACTTGTCGTCTGACCGTAATATCAAGTGCAGATGTTGGCTCATCGGCAATAATTAAATCAGGTTTTGGAATGAGCATCATTGCAATCATCACGCGCTGCCCCATCCCCCCAGATATTTCATGAGGAAAGAGACGCATCACATGTTCAGGATCACGAATATGAACAGATTCTAACATAGATATGGTGCGCTCCCTCGCTTCAGCTTTTGAAACACGGTAATGAATACGGTAAGCCTCCATAATCTGTTCCCCGATCCGTATTAATGGATTAAGTGAATATTTTGGATCCTGTAAAATCATTGAAATACGTTTCCCACGGATTTTTCGCATCTGAGGTTCACTTGCAGCCAATAAATCAACATCCTCAAAGCGCATTTTTTTAGCTTTAACAATGGCTGCTTTTGGACTCAACCTTAGTATTGCGCGCCCAGTCATCGATTTTCCAGATCCGGATTCACCAACAATTCCAATTTTTTCTTTTCCAACAGAAAAACTAACGCCACGCACAACTTCTGAAATGCCGCGCGTTGTAGGAAAAGAAATACGTAAATCTTCTACTTCTAATAATTTATTACCCATTGCGTGGATCCAATACATCACGAAGACCATCACCTAAAAGGTTGAAAGCAAGACTTGCAAATAATATTGCACAGCCTGGTATTGCCGCCAACCACCAATTTGTCATCATAAATTCCCGCCCTGAAGAAAGCATCGCACCCCATTCAGGACTTGGAAGTTGAGCTCCCAACCCTAAAAAACCAAGACCAGCAGCCGTTAAAATAATTCCAGACATATCCAAAGTTAATCGTACAATCACTGAAGGAATACACATGGGTGCAACATGAAACAAAATAATTCGCCAAGCAGAGGCCCCTTGCAGGCGAACTACAGAAACATAATCAGAAGAACGTATTGTCAAAGTCTCAGCACGTGCTAAACGTGCAATTGGTGGCCATGCTGCAATTGAAATTGCAATAGAAGCATTTTCGATCCCTGGTCCCAATGCGGCTGAAAATGCAAGAGCTAAAATCAAACCTGGAAAAGCAAGAAAAATATCGACAATGCGCATGAGCACAGTATCAACCCATCCGCCCATATAACCAGATACAGTTCCAACAATAAGCCCTATTGGACCTACAATAACTGTTGTAAGAAAAACAACATAAAGAGTAATACGGGAACCAAAAACAAGGCGACTAAAAATGTCACGTCCCAATTCATCTGTTCCAAAATAATGCGCCATAGAGGGTGGCTGCAACCGATGCCCTAGATCATTGCTAAGAAAATCATGCGTAGCAATCCAAGGAGCAAAAAATGCACATATGATAATAATACAAATAATAAGCAGACCGAATACAGCCGAAAAGTTATGAAAAAACTTAGCCAGTGCGTGATAAATTCTTTGTATGTTCGCTTGAATTATGGAGTTTGGAACAGGATCGTTTAACCAACTACCCAAAGAAGATGATGATTGCGATTTATGATGATTACTTACTGTCATATTCAACGTGTCCTTGGATCAAAAATGCGATAAAGCAAATCAGAAAATAAATTAATGGCGACAAAGATAAATCCTACAAGCAAAGTACATCCTACAACTGCATTCATATCTCCGGCTAAAAGAGCATTTGTCAAGTAATGTCCAAAACCAGGCCAAGCAAAAACTGTCTCAGTTAAAACAGCCCCTTCTAATAAAAAAGCATAAGAAAGTGCAACAACGGTAATAATTTGAACAGCAGCATTTCGAAAGGCATGCCCCCAAACGGTTCGCGCCCACGATAATCCCTTTACACGTGCAGTAATGATATATTCCTGATTAAGCTGCTCAATCATAAACCCACGAGTCATACGGCTAATATAAGCCATAGCACCGAAAGCCAAGATCAAAGCAGGCATAATAACGTGACTAAAAACATTACCAAAAGCCTCCCATTGTCCTTGGCTTGCAGTATCCCAAAGGAAAAATCCTGTTTTTGGTTCAAAAGAATATTCATAAAGAAAATCAAGTCGTCCTGGGCCACCAATCCAGCCAAGCTTGGCGTAAAATATTAACAACGCCATTAATCCGAGCCAAAATGTTGGAGTAGAATAACTTACAAGTGTAAAAACACGGACAACATAATCAATAAATGAATCGCGATACATTGCTGCAAAAACACCAAATGGAATTCCAAGACTTGTGCCAATAACAATAGCAACGGTTGCAAGCTCTAATGTTGCAGGAAATACACGCATAATATCGGCTAGAACAGGTCGCCCAGAAGTTAAAGCATCTCCAAAGTCAAACAAAAATACATTATGAAGATACTTCCAATATTGGACAATCAACGGCTTATCAAGACCCAGCTTATAATACATTGCATCATAAGCTTCCTGACTGATATTATCACCAAGAATAGACAGAACTGGATCTAGAGGAAGAAGATGACCAAGAAAAAAAGTGATCGTCACCAACCCAAGCAATGTGATAAAAACTGAAATAAGAAGTTTCAATCCTTTGCATAAAAAATCCCATAAAAATAATTTTTTCTGCTTTTCTGATACAGCTCTTTCAGTCTCTGAAAGTGGCAAAACCATTATAAAAATCCCCTCTGTAGCGACAAAACATAAAGCAAATACCTTTTTATATAACAAAACAATCTCTTATTAAGCATGTTCTACAATCCTTTTCTATAACATGCTTCTTTTTATTTTTCTGCTTCATTGTAATAAAGTCTATAACTGTTCCAAATCCATTTTTTGACATCAGGCCCCATACCAACGGTATAATATGTCTGAAATAAATAAACCATAGGACCATGCTCTAGCACATAATGCTGTAAAGTACGATATTGCATGATACGCTTATTGGGGTCTTTCTCAAACAAAGCATCCATCACCATGTTATTAACATTTTCATCATAATACCCAGCGCGCCAAGCTAAATACATATTGTGCTTTTTTGTAAATGTTGGATCAGGGTTAAACACGTGATTTAATGAAGCAGGATGTCCATCAGGATCGGCACTCCCCCACCCCATAAGTGCAGTATCATAATTTCCACCACGTACACGGCTCAACAATTGATTTTGTGCCATTTTTTCAATTGTAAGCTCAACACCAATTTTGCGTGCATTGGCTTGAATAGACTGTGCAACAGACGACATATAACTAAGGCTTCCAACTAAAAGATTAGCTTTAAACCCATTAGGATAACCAGCTTCAGTAATCAGTTGTTTTGCTTTTTTCAAATCCAACTGAAAAGGCAACCCTTCTTTTTCATCCAACGCACCTGGAACACCCAAGGACATATAAGTTGCCCGAGGAATAGCAATCCCTTTCAAAACAGTTTTCCCAAGACCTTCATAATCAACTAAATAACGGAGTGCCAATCTGACCTTTTCATTCGCAAAAATTGCATTCTTATTATTTAACGATAGGTAAATAATCTGCGGACGCAAAACACGACTAATTTTGACTGGTCCTCCCTTTTTTTCAAGATCTAAAATATCCTCTGAAGAAAGATCACGCACTATATCCACATCACCTTTTTCCAAAAGAAGTCTTTGACTTGATGAATCCGCTACATGCTGCACAACAATCTGCTTAATTTTAGGCACATCGCCCCAATAATGTTGTGTCGCCTCTAACACAACTTTATCTCCTGGAGACCAGCTCACCAATTTATAAGGTCCAACACAAGCTGAATGTGTTGCTAAATATTTGTTCCCCATATCACCTTTAATACTCTGTGCTTCAATTGTTTTCCGATCAAGCAAAGCAGAAGCATAAGATTGTCCAATAACAGTCAATATGAGCTGAATAGGATAGGGTTTATCTAATTTTAATTGTAAAGTCTTATCATCAAGAGCCTGAATATTTGTTTCAATATTGTTTTTGGTAAATCCATAATCCATTAAAGATTGAGCATAGCTTAATCCTAATTTTATAATCCGCCGCATCGACCATACCAGATCTTGCGCTGTAGCCGTCCTTCCGTCATTAAACTTTAAATCATCACGAAGATGAAAGACTATTCTTTTGCCATTATCTAAAACGTCCCAAGATTCTGCCATAGCAGGACGAATTTTTGTAGGATCATGCTCATCATATTGTACTAACGCGCTGCAAATATTCGTCAATAACTCACTCGTCACAACCTCAACAGTTTGCGCTGGATCAAAACTACTAATTGAATCAATATTCCATGCCATTACCAATATATCTTTAGATGAGGCACTGAATGCCGATGTTACAGCCCCATTAAAAAAAACGATTGAGCTTAATAAAATAGAAAATTTTTTTAATATTCTTTGTTTTCCCATTTTATCTCTTCCTTTTGTATTCTTCTACCTTTTCACACAAAGTGATTGTGATTTTGCTCTTTCACCTTTTAAATAGCATAGCATTAGACATCAATTTCATTTAATCAAACTAAGCATCTATAAAATAATTTTCTTGTACATCAGTCTATATTCGGGATGCAGAGAATCTATAACCATAAACAAAGATCCTCCCCAATATAACTTTCTATATTCATCGCTCCCTATAAACGATCTTAATTATATACTGCTACTACACAAACATCCCTCACGTTTCATCCTTAAAAAACTGAAGAGCTTTATATGGGAGAATATTTTCATCATGCAATTATGATTAAGCTCTTTTTAGCTTTGATAACACTAAAAAGACACACTTATTTTTCAATTTTACTATAAAAAATACGCGGCGCACTATTCCAAACCCATTTTTTGACATCAGGTGTCATCGCTATAGCGCTATATTGCTGATAAATAAACGCATAAGGTCCTTTTTGCATCAGTTCACGTTGTAAATCAGCATAAAGTTGCGCCCGTTTTTGCGGATCTTTTTGAAACAATGCTTCTTCAACTTTTTGATTCATCTCGGCATCAAAATACCCATGCTTCCAACTAGGATAGGCGGTATTTTTTGCCTCAAACCGATTATCAGGGTTATAAACAAGACGTGAAGCCATTGTATGGGGATCCGCAGAATCGTTATTCCATCCGAGAAAAGCTGTATCAAAAGCCCTTGCATTCACTTTTGAAAACAACTGTGTACCTGCCACACGTTCAATTTTAAGACGCACCCCGGCCTGTGCAGCACTATCCTGGAGTGACTGAGCAAGTAACAAAGTATAAGGAGCATTTGATACGAGAAAATTTGCCTCAAATCCATTCGGATAACCAGCCTCTGCTAAAAGCTGCTTGGCTTTTGCAACATCAAATGTAAAGGGTTGCCCCTCTTTTTCATCCAGAGCCCCAAAGTTACCAAGAGGAATAAAACTTGCCCGTGGAACACCAATCCCTTTGAGAAGTTTCTTGCCAAGACCTTCATAGTCAATAAGATAACGCATCGCCAAGCGTACTTTTTCCTTAGCAAAAATGGGATTTGTCGTATTAAATCCCCAGTACATCATAGTTGGTTCTAACACTCTATCAACTTTAATATCTGTTGTTTTTTGCAGATCAGCAAGATCTTCAGGGGTCAAATTACGAGCAACATCAATATCATGTTTTTGCAACAACAAACGTTGTGTTCCTGACTCCACAACATGACGAATGAGAATCTGCTTCAGTTTAGGCGCTTGTCCCCAATAATGGGAACTTGCACGTAACAAAAGCGCTTCTCCAGGGCGCCAACTTTTTAACTGATAAGGACCAACACAAGCAGCATGACTCTTCAAATACTGATTTCCCAGATCGCCATCTTTTTCGTGCTTCATAATTGTCTTACGATCAAGCAAAGCTGTTGCTGGACTTGCAACAATATTATTAAGAATAAGCTCTGCTGGATAAGGCTTATCAAATTTCATCACCACTGTTTTCTTATCTGGGGCTTGCAAAGCATCATCAACATTTTGCTCTGTAATTCCATATTCATTAAAAATTGCCGCATTGGTCATCTTCAATTTGACAATCCGCTTCATACCCCAAACAAGATCATTGGCATTGGCTGATCGCCCATCATTAAACTTCAAACCATCACGCAAATGAAAAGTAATCACCGTACTGTGATCATCCCCTGAAACATCCCAATGTGTAGCTAATGCCGGAACCATTTTAGCAGGATCATCCGTTGCGGTACTGACCAAACTATCACAAACATTGCGGACAATTTCACTTCCATAAACATCATTAAGTTGGGCGGGATCAAATGTACTAATTGCATCAAGGTTCCAAGCCATCAAAAGAGTATCAGCCGGTGTTTTTGCTGAAACTTGTTGTGCAACTATCCCCAGTGCTATAAAAGCAGAAACAAGAGAGCTGCTATTCTTTAATATCTTTTTCTTCAAGTTCATAAACTTTCCCCTTTATTTATTTTTTATCAATTAATGACGCTGAAATAATATAGCAAATTTATAATTATAACATTGAATAAATACGTTTTAATCGCCTATATTTCTAATCACCTATACAGAGTCATCATAAATTCATTGACTTACGTCTCAATAAACCATAGCAAACATGCAATATATGTTTTGCTAACCAGTATTACATTCTTTTCATAACATCTTTGCATATGATAATGCACTATATCAGTTCCCTATTAATCATCAATAAGCCTTGTCGCCCCAAAAAATAGTGAGCTTTTAAAAAATCATTACGCAACAATTTATGAATTCATTATTCTATTCCTTTAGGCGATATTTAAAATAAAATATGCAAACTTTAAAAATAGTCATCCCCCTCAAACACTCAATTTCAAGATACGACGCATCTTTATTACATGACCAAAACGGCACTGAAACAGCAGAAAGACATAAGAAAATATCTTTTCTAAAACGCCACCCCCACAAAAATCTGCTTAATCTTTTGAAAACTAAGTGCCAAAAGTTTTACGTTTTTACCAACAAAACCAAACGCGTTAACAAAGATAAAGGAAAAATGAGAAGAATCATTCCCTCCACGCTTTATCTTTTGAGATAATAAAGCTTACAATCAAAAAAATATACACTAAAATGTATCTCCCCATTGATAAAAACAAAACTCATTAGACGCTCCCCCAAAGACATAACGAATATAAACCCTTCTAAACTTTAGTGTGCATCATTGCTTTACCACTATAAAGATAGAACAGAAAACAACATACCGCAATAGAACTCTCGTTTCCAGCGGAAACATACAGAGATTCAACGAAGCAATGTAGTGGATACAAACTTGCATAAGCTTCATCATCTTCCAAAAAATTGGAGCGCACACGCGGCAAGATCACACTCTAATAGAGAAAAACTATCAGATAATAAAACCTAACACAAGCAGCTTGAGTCATTTAACTTCAATTTTTCATCGCTGCATTTCATTTTTATTGCTTAGGTAAGCATTGAGCAATCGATCTATATACAAATAACCAACAGCCATACAAGCAAAGTAAAAGAATGCAACAACAGCACCCCATCTAAAAAACACTTTGCATTCGTCAATAAACATGAATAAAATATTCATTAATTATAACGGTCATGTCATTAACAGAAATAAAAACACCTCTTCTGAGACCATTACCAATGCTAAAGACTGTTGCACAACATTGAGAGCTAGTAAATGTGTGATGATGCCGATTTGTTCCTTCATAAGCTTAAAGATGGAATGCACAATGGGTTTACTATCATACTATTCACGAACAGCGTTGCAAAATGGGCTTTGGTGTAACTAGATGTTTCTTTAAAATATACAAGACATTACCATTATCTAACTCGAAATACATGACAATTAGATATCACTTCTTTTTGCATCTGTTTTTTCATCTTCAAAATTATCGCTTTGTCGTTTTGATTGCCAACAACCGTAAAAAATCATCAATCTTGTATAAGTTTGTATATTTCAATTATCTTATACAGTGGAGTGCATAATCTGTACATTTATTAAATAATTCAATTATTAGCCTATTGATCATTGCTTTCACGAACGCAACTTTACCAATTTATCGACAAAAACATCCTTCAAGATGATCATTGACAATCCCTACGGACTGCATAAAAGCATAACAAATCGTTGGACCAATAAATGTCCAGCCACGTTTCTTTAAATCTTGAGAAAGACGAAGAGAAGCAGGTGTTATGGGATGAGCCGACAGTGTTTGAAAGTCTATCTTTTCATAATGTTCTGATTGTGGTGGCTGAAAAGACCAAAAATAGTGGGTCAAGCTCCCCCACTCTGTTATAATTTCTTGTGCTCTAAGTGCATTATTAAGTACTGATCGAATTTTTCCTTGATGGCGAACAATATCTTTGTTCTGCATCAACATTTGCACCTTTAACTCATCATAATGAGCAATTTTTTCAAAGTCAAAATGATCAAATGCAATGCGAAAAGAAGAGCGTTTTTTTAAAATTGTCAACCAAGAAAGTCCAGCTTGAAAACCTTCAAGACAAATTTTTTCAAACAAACAAATATCCTCTACAACAGGCTTTCCCCATTCATTATCATGATAAGCACAATAAAGTGGATCAGTTCCGGCCCATGCGCAACGAATTTTTCCATCCACTCCCTTAAGAAGACCTTCCGCAAGCATAGCACTCACCGTAAAACAGAACGCCACCCAGTTGCACATTCACGGGCTCATTTAAAAAAACATCCCTCAAAGAGCACCCACTTCCATTTCACGGCGTCGACCATGAATGATATAACGATAAAACCATTGAGCGTCCCCATCTTTACGTTTGTGAAGAAGCAAGCCAGCACCATCATTATATTTGCCATCTCCCAATGTTGCAACAGACCTTGCATTAAAACGGTTCATAAGAGCCATTTTTAGTCCTTTCTTGTACAGTTTTTACCCTCATGGGGCCCCCACTTGTAATGTGCAAGCAAGTGGTTTTGATTGATTCAAGATACACATATTTGCAATGAGAGAATCATACGTTATTCGGAGCTCTAATTCAATATGAATAGTGCTAAATTAGCTAATATAAATCAATATGTTGTTGTATTCAAAAGAGGGTTCCTTGATCATCGCTAGACGATTTTATTTGCTTGTGTTTTGAACGTTTAGCAGAAACAGGCTCTTGTGTTGCAACACTGATATCACCATCAAAAAAACGTAAATTTATTTGCCCCGTTTCAGGAAACTGTACCAACCGTTTGATGGGCTTATTCTCTTTCCCCAAAGCCAAAACAAAGCCGCGCTCCAAAATATTCTGATACGAAGTGCTTCTTAAAAGCCTAGAGGCTACCTCTAACCCAGCCCGTTGTTTTTCAACATTGCGCACAAAAGCACGCTGAAGACGTGCAGTATATTCCTTCGTATTGTGTTCTGCTTTTTCAGTATTAAGTAAACGCAGTGAAAGACGCACACCAAGTGCATGAAAAGAAAAACGTTTTTTATCATAGCTTACACAAAGAGCACGCTGCAAACGACTTGAAATTTCATCAAAACCTCGCCGTGGTAGAGCAAAAAGTTGATCAGCAGTCGGAAGAGCTCTTAGAGTAGCACGCAGTTTTTGTCGATAAAAATCAAAATAACGCGCAAGTCCCGTACGCAAACGTGCACCAAGCGATGCCACTAGCACCTCGAGATCAAGCTTAACAGGAACAGCCCGCTCTGCTGCGGCTGTGGGAGTTGGAGCGCGCCAATCAGCCACATAATCAATCAAGGTCCAATCCGTTTCATGCCCAACAGCAGAAATAACAGGAAGAGAAGAGTTATAAACAGCACGAACAACGGCTTCGTCATTAAATCCCCACAAATCTTCTAAACTTCCCCCTCCCCGTGCAACAATAAGAAGATCAGGCTTAGGAACAACGCCTCCTAAAGGCAACGCATTAAAACCTTCAACAGCAGCAGCGACTTCCCTCCCACTTGTTTCCCCCTGAACACGTACAGGCCAAACCAAAATATGCAAAGGAAAACGATCGGATATACGGTGAATAATATCACGAATAACAGCACCTGTTGGTGATGTTACAACGCCTATAATTCGGGGCATATAAGGCAAAGTTTTTTTCTTTGCTTCATCAAATAAGCCTTCTTCTAAAAACTTTTTCTTACGATTTTCAAGAAGTGTCATCAAAGCACCAACCCCTGTTGGTTCAAGAGCTTCAATGACAATTTGATATTTTGATGATCCTGGATACGTCGTAAGTTTACCAACAGCGACCACTTCCATCCCTTCTTCAGGAGGAAATTTGAGCTTTTCCATCACTCCACGCCAAATAACAGCTTCCAACCGCGCCTTATCATCTTTTAAAGCAAAATAAGCATGTCCTGAAGCATGAGCACCACGGTAACCTGATATCTCCCCACGCACCCGTACATAACCAAACTTCTCCTCAACAACACGCTTTAAAGCCCCTGCTATTTCGGAAACAGTAAATTCCGCAACATTCGTTGCACTTATTTTTTCATCAAATAAATTTGCCATTTTTCAATTCACAGAAATTGAAATATTAAGTCTTAACATTCACACAAACACATTTTTAATTTTAATGAAATTAACCTCCTCCCAACATCTCAAAGGATGGAGATTTCTACCAATCCACCGGACTAGCTTCTCACGGGGCAAGTTCCACTTGCTGACCACTCATGCGGTTTCCTGCATAGGTGCAACAGCCCAAACCCTGCCCTGTACTGATCACGGTATCTAAAAACACTTAATATGTAAAGCTTTTCATGCCTTATATCACCGCTCTAAACAACAGTGTTTTATGGCGTGATAGGATAAAAGAGCTCTTTAAATAGCGTATCTTGAAATTACATTCTATACACAACATATCAATGCGTTACCGATAAGCTTCAACGTTTTGCAAAATTCTTACCCCCCATACAAAACGCTGAAGTTATCATGATTTCATTCTTGTTGTATTTTACAGCATTAAAATCCACTTATTTTTCAATTGCACTATAAAAAATACGTGGAGCACTATTCCAAACCCATTTTTTGACATCAGGTGTCATCGCTATCGTATGATACGTCTGATAAATAAAAGCATAGGGTCCTTTCTGCATAAATTCACGTTGCAAATCAGCATACATTTGCGCCCGTTTTTGTGGATCTTTTTCAAATAAAGCATCCTGAACCTTTTGATTCATCGTTTCATCCAAATACCCATGGCACCAACTAGGATAGGCGGTATTTTTTGCCTCAAACCGATTATCCGGATTGTAAATAAGACGTGAAGCCATTGTATGAGGATCAGCAGAATCATTATTCCATCCGAAAAAAATCGTATCAAAAGCACGTGCAGAGAGTTTTGAAAATAATTGCGTCCCCACAAAACGTTCAATTTTAAAGCGCACTCCCACTTTTTTTGCATTATCTTGGAGAGACTGAGCAATAGGCAAAGCAAAAGGATAAGGAGATGCCCCTGCAAAAATATTGGCCTCAAAACCATCTGGGTAACCAGCCTCAGTTAACAGCTGCTTTGCTTTTTGCAGATCAAGTTTAAAGGGTTGTCCTTCTTTTTCGTCCAAAGCTCCAAGATTACCAAGAGGAATAAAGCTTGCCCGTGGAACACCAACATCTTTAAGAAGCGTCTTACCGAGTCCTTCATAGTCAATAAGATAATGCATCGCCAAACGCACTTTTTCATTGGCAAAAATTGGATTCGTCACATTAAATCCCCATATGATTACAGATGGCTCTAATACTCTTGCAACTTTAATATCCGTTGTAGCTTGGAGATCTGCTAAATCCTCTGGCAACAAATTACGTGCAACATCGATATCGTGTTTTTGCAACAATAAACGTTGTGTTCCAGGCTCCGCAACATGGCGAATTAAAATCTTATTTAATTTAGGTGCCTCACCCCAATAATTGGAGCTTGCACGCAACAAAATCCCTTCTCCAGGACGCCAGCTACTTATCTGATAAGGACCAACACAGGCAGAATGGCTTGCCAAATACCGATTTCCCAGATCACCATCTTGTTCATGTTTCATAATTGTCTCTCGATCCAACAAGGCAAGAGTACGACTAGTGGCAAAATGGCTAAGAATGAGCTCTGCTGGATAAGGTTTATCAAATTTCATCACCACCGTTTTCTCATCCGGTGCTTGAAAAGCCTCATCAACATTTTGTTCTGTAATACCATATTCATTAAATGTCGCCGCAGTAGCCATCTTCAATTTAACAACCCGCTTCATGCTCCAAACAAGATCATAAGCATTAGCAGAACGACCATCGTTGAACTTCAAACCATCACGCAAATGAAAAGTGATCACCGTTTTCTGATCATCACTTAAAACATCCCAGCTTTTGGCCAAAGAAGGAATAACTTTAGCTGCATTATCTTTAGCGGGGTCAACTAAATTATCACAAACATTGACAAGAACTTCATTCCCATAACGATCATTGATTTGCGCTGGATCAAATGTACTAATTGAATCGAGATTCCACCCCATCACAAGAGTATCAGCGGGTGTTTTTGCTGGAACCTGTTGTACAACCATCCCCAGTGCTATAAAAGCAGAAACCAGAGAGCTGCTCCTTTTCAATATTTTTCTTTTCAAGCTCATAGACTTTTCCTTTTAAAGTTTATTGTATAAATTTTCCACGCAACACAAACATATTTAAATAATAAAATGAGACGATACATAAACGCCTCAAACAAAGTATTCAAACTTTCAAATATCACTACTTACCAATCACTCCTCCTGCCCACCCTTATAAGCTAAACCAAAACGTGCAATGGCAAACACTTTTGCTATACAATAAACGCTTACCAGTAACAGAGCCTATTCATGAGAGCATAATGCTACGATTAAAGACTAACAAACCTCTATTGTTTTTCTCTCTTGTTAAACAAGTTTCCCCTTGTTTTTTCTGACGTTTTTTTAATGTCATCAAAGCACCCCCTGTTGGTTCAAGTGCTTTAATAACAAAAAGCCTTCATCATAATTTAACGTTTCGATCAAACAGAAAAATTCATCAATTTGCCAAGTACAACGACTTTTATTCCTTCTTCAAAAGGAAACTTGCAATTTCTCATCACACCCCGTAAAATAACACCCTCCAATTGGCATCTTACCATCTTTCAAAGTAAGAAACATAGACACCATAAAAACTGATATTCCTCGTACCTTCTCCATAATAAAACTTTTATTCACCATTGCAAAGTCTTTGCTTCTTCAGCAATGCTAAAATTCCGCGACATTTGTTGCACTGATTTTTGAGCAAATAAATTTACCACTTTTCACTTCACAGAAGTTGAAATATTCAGTTTTAACATCCATACCAACACATCTTTAATGAAAATGACAGATCCCTTTTAAAATAGAAATATTCAACAACATATCCAATCATTCCCCATGATCTCCAGCGTATTACAAAGTTCTTGAACACTATGCAAAACGCTGAAGTTATTATGATTTCATTTTTGTTGTATTTTACAATATTTAAAGACACACTTATTTTTCAATTTTACTATAAAAAATTTGTGGCGCACTATTCCAAACCCACTTTTTGATATCAGGTGTCATCGCGATAACGCTATATTTTTGAAAGATAAACGCATAAGGTCCTTTTTGCATCAGTTCACGTTGTAAATCAGCATAAAGTTGCGCTCGTTTTTGTGGATCTTTTTGAAATAACGCCTCTTCAACTTTTTGATTCATCTTGGCATCAAAATACCCATGCTGCCAACTAGGATAGGCGGTATTTTTTGCCTCAAACCGATTATCAGGGTTATAAACAAGACGTGAAGCCATTGTATGGGGATCCGCAGAATCGTTATTCCATCCGACAAAAATCGTATCAAAAGCCCGAGCATAAAGTTTGGAAAACAACTGTGTACCTGCCAAACGCTCAATTTTAAGACGCACCCCCGCCTGTGCGGCACTATCTTGAAGTGACTGAGCAACCAACAGCCTATAAGGAGCATTTGAGACAAGAAAATTTGCCTCAAATCCGTTCGGATAACCGGCCTCTGCTAAAAGCTGCTTGGCTTTTGCAACATCAAATGTAAAGGGTTGTCCTTCTTTTTCATCCAGAGCCCCAAAGTTACCAAGAGGAATAAAACTTGCCCGTGGAACACCAATCCCTTTGAGAAGCTTCTTGCCAAGACCTTCATAGTCAATAAGATAACGCATCGCCAAGCGTACTTTTTCCTTAGCAAAAATGGGATTTGTCATGTTAAATCCCCAATACATCATGGATGGCTCTAACACTTCTTCGATTTTAACATCTGTTGTTTTTTGCAGATCTGCAAGATCTTCAGGGGACAAATCACGAGCAACATCAATATCATGCTTTTGCAACAATAAACGTTGTGTTCCAGGCTCCATAACATGGCGAATGAGAATCTGCTTCAATTTAGGCGCCTCGCCCCAATAATGGGAACTCGCACGTAACAAAAGAGCTTCTCCAGGGCGCCAACTGCTTAACTGATAAGGACCAACACAAGCAGCATGACTTTTCAAATACTGATTTCCCAGATCGCCATCTTTTTCGTGCTTCATAATTGTCTTACGATCAAGCAAAGCTGTTGCTGGACTTGCAACAATATTATTAAGAATAAGCTCTGCTGGATAAGGCTTATCAAATTTCATCACCACTGTTTTCTTATCTGGGGCTTGCAAAGCATCATCAACATTTTGCTCTGTAATTCCATATTCATTAAAAATTGCCGCATTGGTCATCTTCAATTTGACAATCCGCTTCATACCCCAAACAAGATCATTGGCATTGGCTGATCGCCCATCATTAAACTTCAAACCATCACGCAAATGAAAAGTAATCACCGTACTGTGATCATCCCCTGAAACATCCCAATGTGTAGCTAATGCCGGAACCATTTTAGCAGGATCATCCGTTGCGGTACTGACCAAACTATCACAAACATTGCGGACAATTTCACTTCCATAAACATCACTAAGTTGAGCGGGATCAAATGTACTAATTGTATCAATATTCCAAGCCATCACAAGGGTGTCAGCGGGAGTTTTTGCTGAAACCTGTTGTGCAACCATCCCCAGTGCTATAAAAGCAGAAACAAGAGAGCTGCTATTCTTTAATATTTTTTTCTTCAAGTTCATAGACTTTTCCTTTTAAAGTTTATTATATAAATTTCCCACACAACAAGCACATGCTTAATAATAAGGTTAGATGATCCATAAGCGCCTCAAACTAAAGTATTAAAACCTTCAAACAACACCACTTACCAACCACGCCTTCTGCCCATACCTATAAGCCAAGACAAACCAAAACATGCAACAACAAACACTCTGACATACAATGAATGCTCCCCCATAACAGAGCCATTCATGATGTCATAACGCCTACGATTGAAGATTATAAAACCACTATTTTCTCTCTTTTGTCGGGCAAGCGTGTCTCTTCTTTCCTCTCGTCTTTTTATGCCATCAAAAGACTCTTCCTCGTTAGCTTAAGCGCCTTAATAACAAAGAGCTTTAATAACAATTTGACATTTTAACAAAACAGGAAAATTCACCCATCAACCGACATGATCTCCTCTCCCTACAAGAGGAATTTTGAATTTTTCCATAATCCTCTGCCAAATAACAGCTTTTAAATTATATTTTATTTCTAAATAAAAGGAGCATGGCCCTCTGATATTCTTTTACACACCCGCACATAACAAAACTTTTTCCCACATCGTATTTTAAATACCTTTGCTCCTCTAACAACACTTACTTCATTGCTTACATTTTTTCAGCAAAAAATATCTTTTCAATGCACTAAGGTTGAAATACCTAAATATAATACCTATATAAGCACACCCTTATCAGAATAGATAGTCTTTTTTTAAGTAAAATGCCTTGAAATATTATTTCAATACACAACAATAATAAATCCGTTATAAAATCTTCAATAGACTAGAACTCTTATCCTAATACGAAATATCGAAACGCTACAAGAACTCCCCTACAAATTCTCAGAAACGAAAGGATATCTCTTCATTTAATGAAAAAAGCGCCATGAAAATATCGCAAAAAAGCAAGAGAACGCGCGTATATTTTAAAGCACTGATATTACACCAGTACTAAAGTGATGCACTCCAAAAAAGTAAGAAAAAATAAAAAATCTTTCTCCTTTATGACAATGACATCACTGTACTATGATGATACAATAAAAAACAAGATATTCGAAAGTATATTAAAATGAACCGAAAGAAAAAATTGTCAGATTCTTTTCGTGCTTTTCTTGGAGGCACATTAAGCCACCATGTTAGTTTAAAATTGCTCATCCTTTCATTTTTTATTGGCATCATAATGAATTTTTTGGGATGGACACCCAAAAGTCTCATACAGAAAATTATAGATTTTTTTCAGTCTCTATGGGCAACAGGATTTATAACGCTCACAAACTTCTTTCATATCACCATGACGGGAGCGATTGTTGTTGTGCCTATCTTTCTTATCTTACGCATTTTTCATAAAAAATAAAAGCCTCAACATTTTCCTTGCGCTAGTCTTTTCGAAAAATCAAACGACATAAAAATCCTGTGGTAACAGCAATGATCACCGCAACAATAGCATATAAGAAACGATACTTATGTGCTGCGTAAAAAATTGTATAAGCGATATGTGCTTTAACAATTTCAAGAGTCGTTGTTGTACTATCAATAAACTGACCATCACGAAAAAGATAAGCACGAACCTTATAATGTCCAACAGGAATATTGGTTGGTAAACGAAAATGTGCAGTAAAAAGCGTGTCAGAACCAAAACGAACACCCCCTACTTCCTCATAATAAAGGCTTTTGGCTTTTTGCAGTTTTATAAGTTCATCGCGAAAGATCTGTATTTTTTTCTGATCTTTTTCATCCGTCTGCAATGGCAAATAAAGTAATCCTAACCCCAAGCGTTTATAATCTTCAACACTCGTAATATCGTCAATTTCACGTGTTGTGACCATAGAGTAAAAAAGAGGAACCTTTTTAAAAATAAGAGAATCTGTATTAACCCAAACACCGGCATTACGTTTTTTTTCTCGCATCACCATTGTCCGCTCTTGTCCCTCCAAGCTCACAACAACATCATAACGGTTTTGTCGAGCATATAACGGATCAATATTTTCCAAAACACCAGCAATATAAAGATCACGACCAGCAAAATTTGCATCCACAGTAATCGTATTTGTTGTTACGATAATTTGAACAGTTTCGTGATCAACTTGATCAACGAATGTCGCTGTCGTCCCAACATGTGACCATGTAGAAAAAGAAACAAAACAAAAGCAACTTGTAATGATGCATAAAGAAAATAATCTACCCATTTTTATCTCATAAGAATATCCAGAGAGAAAAGATTATCGGGGCGTATAAATAATTGAAAAGCAAGACGCATACACACAATCAACACCAAAAACGCAAGTGCCATACGCAATTGTTCCGCCTTTAACTTCCGTCCAGCCCGTGTTCCATATTGCGCACCAATACTTCCTCCCAGCATTAATAAAAAAGCCAGGACAATATCAACGGACTGATGAGTCATACTTTGTAAAACTGTCGTGAAAGAAGACACAAATGTGATCTGAAAAAGTGAAGTTCCAATCACCACATTGGTTGGAACACGCAGAAGGTAAATCAATGCTGGTACCATAAAGAACCCCCCACCAATTCCCATAATAGAAGACAACAACCCTACAATGAGACCAATCCCTAAAACTGGAATAATGCTGACATAGATCATAGATGTCCGAAAACGCATTTTTAACGGTAAGCGATGAATCCAGTTATGTCGACCAGCAAGACGAATATTGGCTTTTCCTGCCTTACGCTTGCGCATCATATCATACCAACTTTCAACAATCATCAAGCTTCCTACACTTCCAAGAAGAATCACATAAAGAAGAGAAATCATTAAGTCTAATTGACCTAATTTTTTCAAAACAGAGAAAATCTGAATCCCGATTAAAGATCCCCCCCCTCCTCCAATCGCCAAAAGAATACCAAGTTTGATATCGAGCGTACGTCTTCTAAAGTGGGTAATCGCTCCTGTTACAGATGACGCAATCATCTGATTTGCACCTGTTCCAACAGCAATAGCAGGAGGGATATTATAAAAAATCAATAAAGGAGTGATAAGAAAACCGCCCCCAATTCCAAAAAGACCAGAAAAAAAACCAGCAACGACTCCCATACCAATCAAAATCAGCATATTGAGAGACATTTCAGCAATTGGTAAATAAATACTCACTTACAGAACCTTCAAGATAATCTGAGGCTTTTTAACAATTGAGAGAATCTTTCTCCAATTATCCTCTTTTCCAATAATCTCTGTTGCGTGTTTAAAAGGATAATTTTAATTGCTATACAACTTTCGCATAATCCACGAATGCGCAATACATTTCATATCTATTAACATCAACATCATAAAAACTAAAAAAAACGCGCTCCTTTTAAAACGCTGTAAAGACATAACGTTATCGCTACCATAAATGCAACGGTTAAAAAACAAAGAACACTTTTTTTTACCAAATGAGATAAAAACGAAACACTCTCTTGAGACTGCGCCTTTAAAGAAGAAAAATCGTTCTCAATGCCACGATTAGGTGCCTGAATACCCATATCCTTTTTTTCTATCGAAGCACACTCTACGGCTCCCTCAACCTTTTTAAAAGAAGGCTTCATAGTATCACTTGGCAAAGAGCCTTTATTTTCTTTCTGCGCCACATTTTTAACATTTGTTTGGAGTGGAATTATACCGTTTTGTCTCGAAAAATTTTGAACCTTTTGAAGTGATAAGCGTTCTTTATTTCCCTCATATTCCATATGAGCAAGTTTTTGTACAACAGAATCAGGTGATTTTGAACGAGACACCGGTCGTGTTACCGCTGCTTCTTCTAAGCTCTTTTTTTCACTCTGTAAACTTTGAACAATTGTTTTAATCTGCTCTAAAGATTCGAAAAGCTTTTTTTCTCTTTGACGACGGATATAATATTCAGCCAAAATGGCCCGACTAATATCATCTAAGTAAGATTTAAAATGCTCTTCTAAAGCCCCCTGCTCTATCAAAGAACGGGAAGAATGCTTCATTTGCATTTGTGCATGAACAGTGCGTAATTTTTGAGCAATATCCGACATCGTTACATCCATAGGCGCATCCGTTCTCTCCTTCTGTTCAATAAAAGAAGAGAATTTATCATTCCTAACCTGATTGATCGGCTGGTTGATCGTATGACCCTTCGTATTCACAAACGCTTACCCCTCATTAACCTTTTTGAAAAGAATCGCACAAATGATGAATAAAGTGTGCTCTATTTTAGTAAATAGAGCTTTAAGAACGCCCAAAAACTTTTTTGTTAGAAATATTTCGCCCCAATCTTTATTTAAAATATTTGAAAGAAAAATCTCTATTTTTTTGTCCTCAAGATTTGAAGAGCAAAATCATTCCCCCATTTTTATTTTTTTCACTTAATTTTTTCATTGCCTAAAGCCCCTGATGCGCCATCATAAACAGAGCATATAAAATGAAAAAAATATTCTCATAAGACAGAGTGATTTTTTTACTTTTTATTCAAGCAAATAAGGCAATTATGGCAATGCAGAAGATATGAAGATTGAAAATGACAACAAGAAAGTACAAGTAAACGTAAAAAAAGCTTATATGAAAGAAAACACAAGTTATAAATAAGACTTCATTCTAAACAATTTTGTTTCTTATGAGTATTGCTATAAACTTGTAATCATACAACAAAGAGGATCATCATGAAAATAATTGTCGCTATCAAACGTGTTGTTGATTATAACATCAAAATACGTGTCAAACCCGATAGCACAGGCGTTGATCTGTCTCACGTAAAAATGTCTATGAATCCTTTTGATGAGATAGCCGTAGAGGAAGCAATCCGCCAGAAAGAATCCGGTAAAGTTTCAGAAGTTATTCTTGTTTCAATCGGACCAGAAGCAGCCCAAGAAACTCTACGAACAGGACTTGCAATGGGGGCTGATCGCGCACTTCTTGTCACCACGGATCAAACACTTGAACCCTTAGCAATTGCTAAGATTCTCAAAGCCATAGTTGATGAAGAAAAACCTGATATGGTCTTTTTAGGAAAACAAGCGATTGATGACGATAGCAACCAAACAGGACAAATGCTCGCCGCTCTTCTTGGGTGGGGACAGGCAACTTTTGCCTCACATTTTAACATAGAAAATGGGCATGCTACAGTTATTCGTGAAGTTGATAATGGAACACAAACCCTTTCTCTTCCCCTTCCCATGGTTATGACCGCCGATCTACGGCTCAATGAACCGCGCTACACCTCTCTCCCTAATATTATGAAAGCAAAAAAGAAAACCATTGAACAAAAAGCGCTGACTGATCTTGGCATCGATACGAAAGCACGCTTAACAATTTTAAGCGTTGAAGAACCCAAACCCCGTCAATCCGGTATTAAAGTAGCTAATGTAGGAGAGCTTGTCAGTGCGCTAAAACAAAAGAACTGCATTTAATATTCTCTCCACTAGAGTAAAAGCAACACTTACATAAAAGGGTAAAAACTTATGGCAATTCTTTTACTGGCCGATCATAATACAGAAGAAACAGCAAAAGTACTCACCGCTGCACGCGTACTCAGTAATGATATCGATATTCTGGTTTGCGGAGAAAAAATTCAAACGATAGCGGAAAACAGTGCTAAACTTGATGGTGTGCGGCAAGTTCTTATTGCAAAAGCAGACTATTTAGCCCATCAACTTGCCGAGCCTATGGCAGATACAATTCTCACGTTAGCAAATGATTATGATGTGATCATGGCAGCATCCAACAGTACTGGGAAAAATGTGATGCCGCGCGTAGCAGCTCTTCTTGATCTTATGCAAATTTCAGATATTACCGCCATTCTTTCACCCGATACCTTCAAACGACCAATTTATGCAGGCAATGCATTTGAAACTGTACGCACCAATGATTATAAAAAGATTATAACAGTTCGCACCGCTTCTTTCACCCCAACGCCTTCCCAAAATAATTCTGCTCCCATTAAAACAATAACACCAGCTCCCAATCCAAATCTTTCTTCTTTCGTAAAAGCAGAGACAAACAAAAGTGATCGTCCTGATCTCACCTCAGCCCGTGTTATTATATCAGGCGGGCGTGGTCTTGGTTCTCAAGAGAAATTTATGGACCTGCTTCTTCCTCTTGCAAACAAATTAAATGCTGCTTTAGGTGCCAGCCGCGCAGCAGTGGATGCAGGCTATGCTCCCAATGATTGGCAAATTGGACAAACAGGAAAGGTCGTTGCCCCTGAACTCTATATCGCCGTTGGCATTTCCGGTGCAATCCAGCATTTAGCCGGTATAATGGATGCACAAATTATTGTTGCCATTAATAACGATGAAGAAGCTCCCATCATGCAAATTGCCGATTACACCCTTGTAGGTGATCTCCACCAAATTATTCCAGAATTGGAGAAAGCTTTATAAGCCATGAAAACACCTCTACATGACCAACGTGAAAGTATGGAGTTTGACATAGTCATTGTCGGAGCAGGACCTGCAGGGCTTTCTGCCGCAATTCGTTTGAAACAAATTAATCCTGAGCTTTCTGTCACAATTGTTGAAAAAGGGACCGAAGTTGGTGCCCATATTCTCTCTGGCGCAGTTATTGACCCCATTGGTATCGATACACTCTTACCAGAATGGCGAAATGACAATGATCATCCCTTCACGACCCCTGTTACCCATGACCAGTTTTTTTTTCTAAAGCCTCAAAAAGCTACAATATTTCCCAATATTCTGCATCCCAAAATCTTATCAAATGACGGATGTTATATCGTTTCGCTTGGAAACGTTTGCCGCTGGTTAAGCAAAAAAGCTGAAGCATTGGGTGTTGAAATCTATCCCGGTTTTGCCGTAACACAGATTATCCAAAACGATAACAAAGCGATTATTGGTGTTCTCACCGGTGATATGGGGCTTAACAAAGATGGAACTCCTGGAAAAAATTATATGCCTGGTATGGCTTTATTGGCAAAATATACTTTAATTGCGGAAGGAGCACGCGGCTCAATTGCAAAACAACTGATACAACATTTCAACCTTAGCAAAAATCGTGAACCACAAAAATTTGGTCTTGGTCTCAAAGAGCTCTGGGAAATTGATCCCAACAAACACCAACGCGGTTTAGTACAACATTTCACGGGTTGGCCCTTAGACAATAATACCGGTGGTGGTGGCTTTATTTATCACCAAGAAAACAATATCATTTCTGTCGGTTTTGTTGTGCACTTAGATTACAAAAATCCTTATCTTTCTCCCTTTGAAGAATTTCAACGTTTTAAAACACATCCAAAACTCTATAAAATCTTTAAAGGTGCAAAGCGTCTTTCCTATGGTGCACGTGTTATCAGCGAAGGAGGTTGGCAATCTGTACCAAAACTCACCTTTCCTGGTGGGGCACTTATTGGCTGCTCTGCTGGATTTGTCAATGTTCCTCGTATCAAAGGATCACACAATGCCATCTTATCTGGCATATTAGCTGCCGATAAAATCGCTACCGCTCTTGCTCAAGGGCGTGCCCATGATGAGGTTAAAGAAATCGAAGAACAATGGCGAAAAGGGCTCATTGGCAAAGATCTTTATAAAGTGCGAAATGCCAAACCGCTCTGGGCAAAATATGGGACAAAATATGGAATTAAACTTGCTGGTTTTGATATGTGGTGGCAACAACTGTTCGGATTTTCCTTATTTAAAACACTCTCCCATGGAAAGGAAGATTATGCATGCCTTGAACCAGCAGAAAAATTTCAACCCATTTCTTACCCAAAACCAGATGGCGTTATAACCTTTGATCGCCTTTCAAGTGTTGCCCTTTCCAATACGCATCATGAAGAAAATCAACCTTGCCATTTAAAAATAGCCTCATTAAAAAAGCAAAAGGACTCTGAATATGCAATCTACGGAGGACCTTCCACAAACTATTGCCCCGCCGCTGTCTACGAGTGGCTAGAGGATAATGATCATCTGACTTATATGATAAACGCTTCAAATTGCATACATTGTAAAACATGCGACATCAAAGATCCGAACCAAAATATCACTTGGATCTGTCCGCAAGGCAATGAAGGCCCCTTCTATCCCAATATGTAATTTCCCAATGTATAATCATTGTTCATTCTCCTAAAATTGAAATATACAAAACGCAATGGATAAAAATATTTCCCTCAGATCAGAAATCTATCAATTACCTTCCTGCATACGTTCTTTCACAATGTAAAAAGAACTCTATTCTCAATATAAAAGACTCTCTCCACCGTATAACTTTTTTCAATAGAAAAACATAACATATTTTTATAAAAAATTTTTTATCTTAATAACAAAACAAGAATGAAGATATCTTAACCATTCTGCTATAAAAATACAGACTCTACTCTCAACAGTCTGTACAAAGACAAAGCTGTAGCTCCACTTTGCTCCCTCCCCCATGATTCAAAATGTTTTTAGCCTCCTCATAAGAAAACTCAATCGTTTCAAAAAGCCAAGAATAAAACCCATGGAGATATGCTTCGAGTTTGTTTTATCTCCTATCCTTTGCCAAACAATTTTCACTAAAGAAGACCACGGATGAATGTAGAAAAAATAAAATATTGCATACACAGAGCATGCTTATTTAATCAATCTCAATATGTTTCTACTGATAAAGACAACCCAAAATCTGAGTATCACATCAACTTTTTACGCTCAAATCAAGGGGGGGCTATACATTGTCTTGCATCTAACCTTTACAGATGTAATGCAAAGAATGTGTAAAAACACCATAAGAATAAAAAGCCATAAGCGCTATCATTATTGGAAATAATATCTGACAAAGCCCAAATGTCTTTCCAATTCATGACCATTCTATTACGCGTTTTATAGCGTATTTTCTTTATAAAGCTTGTACTTTCGCTGTAACTTGTAAATCAACATCCAAATCGAACACAAGCGGCATATATGTTAAGAAAGATAAAGGTGAATGAAAGCGAGTCATTCCAGCTTTTGTATCCTGAGCAAAAATCTTGCATATTCTATTTGAGTAATTCCTGAAACGAAAAGACTGCTTCATTGAGTAAGAATATGAAGTCTGAAAGGAAGAAATCCGTTTCCATCTTTGTCATGCGGTTTTACGACTTTCAAAAACATTACACTATCTTTTAAAAAAGAGAGATCACATATTGTCCCTGCTTTTATGACCTGCATTTTTTATAGGAGCATATCCTTCAAAAAAATAAAACGCCTAAAATTAAAACAGACTTGTGTTGTTTATTTATGGATTTATTTTTAAAAGATAGCTCTCAATACATATCGAACAATTCTTTCGTGACAAATCTTGAGAAAAATATCACGTATTCTCGTCAATGAATAGTTCCATAACGCAATAAAAAGTATAAACTGGCAGCATCACTTTCTTTGCTAACTCCAATGTTGCGATAGCCTTTGCTTTAAGAGAGCTCAAAAAGGCATTTTACTCCTTTTTTACTCGTCTTTAACGACACACAAATCCTCCTTGTGATGCACATAAATGATTTTGATTCATTGATGATAAAAGGCGTTAAAATGAGATAATTTTACGATATTTAAGGCGCCTACTCTATAGGCAAAAAATAATAAATTATCCATTATAAATCAAATAATTAAGATAAAAATAAATCTTAAAAGTTTTTAAGATATTCTTTATATCTGTTAAGGGGGAAGAGAATAGGACAAAATGAAATATTTTTCTAAGAAAGGCTTATATTTGATCAATAACGATATAGCGAGTTGTTTGTGTTTTAAAAGGATCTGCTTACGTTTACTCAGAAGAACAGTTTGAATATCAATGGAGTATTTGAAAGATGGGCGTTATGGAAATAATCGAGAAAGTTTAGCTTGTAAAAGAGCACAACCAAGCGTGAAATATAGGCACAGGTAAAATTGTTTTTTGTTCTCGAAGGAAAAACTTTATAGAAAATTATAGAGCTGATAAGATATTGGCTACATCTGGAATCTGTTTTTTTGAAAAAGATCATGCTGAAAAACAGATGATAATGTTAGTGAATATGAAGGTAAAACTATTGTATTGTGGGAGTATCAACTATTCGAGCAAAGTAAGCCTTTGTAATGATAAAAAATGTACTGGTAAAAAATGAACAAAAATGGCTTATAAAGCTTATGAGTATGAATAAAAATCTTGTGTGAGGGGAATTTGATGAAAAGAAAAGAGCATGTGTGAAAGAGCATATTTTATAGGTGCGCATGCTTATTCTGCCCCCGTTATAGAACCAGGGCTTTATCTTGTAGCAACGCCTATCGGAAATCTTGCAGATATTACGCTTCGTGCTTTGCAAGTGCTTGCAGGAATTGATATTTTAGCGTGTGAAGATACGCGAGTAACACGTGTTTTGTTGCAACGTTATGGTATTCAGAAAAAAACTTTTCTCTATCATGAACACAATGCGCAAAAAGCGGGTCCGAAGCTCTTAGCCGCTTTGGCAGAAAACAAAACGGTAGCGCTTGTTTCCGATGCGGGAACGCCACTTATTTCTGATCCCGGATTTCGATTGGTAGAAAAGGCACGTAAAGCTGGTCATAAAATTATTCCGATCCCTGGAGCATCAGCTCTTTTAGCCGCTCTTATACCGACAGGGCTTCCTACGGATAGCTTTTTCTTTGCAGGTTTTTTGAGTGCACGCAAGCGACAGCGTCAAAAACGATTGGAACAATTAAAAGAGATTCCAGCGACTTTGATTTTTTATGAATCACCGCATCGTCTTGTTGAAACTTTACAGGATATGGTCACGCTTTTTTCGGCTGATCGACCTGCCGCAATTTGTCGTGAATTAACAAAAAAATTTGAAACAGTGGATGCTTCAAATTTGGGGAATTTGTTGGAATCTTACAAAAAACAATCACATATTCGTGGAGAAATTGTTGTACTTGTTGGAGAATCATCATCTTCTTTAAACGTAATGAGTGATCAAGAAGTTGATGAAATGTTATTAGAACTCTCGCGGACACATTCTGCTGCTCAGGCAGCAGCTTTGGTTGCAAAAAAGACCGGTTTTAAAAAGCAGGAACTTTTTCAGCGGTTAAATTTTTTAAAAAATGCATAAAATTAAGACTATACAAAAAAAACAGAGACAAAAGTCTTTTTATCGAGGAGTTCGTGCAGAAAAATTGGCAGCATGGTGGTTGCGTTGCAAAGGGTTTCACATTGCCGAAATGCGTTTTAAAACAAAATGTGGTGAAATTGATTTAATTGCACGACGTGGAAATTTGGTTTTAATCGTTGAAGTCAAAGCGCGTTCAACATTAGCCGAAGCAATGGAAGCAGTTTCTCGAATAAATGAAAAGCGAATTGAGGCAGCAGCCGATATTTGGCTAGCACGGCAAAAGGATTATGCCTTTTTGTCTGTACGTTTTGATTTGATTGCAGTTTTACCTTGGCGTTGGCCACAGCATATCCCCGCATTTTTTACATCTAATAAATAAGAGGAGGCGCCAATTTTAACCATACCCAATAAAAAACGTTTCGTTTTTATATGCATATGCGTTAAAAAGTGTGTAACAATTTGAGCACTATAAGGAGCGAAATATGGATGATTATGAAAAGTTTGCAACAGGTTTGCTCATTGTTTTTGGAGCGCTAATTATTGGTGGTTTAATGGCAATGCATATTGTTCTTATGAATAAACCAGGTTTTTTATTTGCATTAGCCGCAGCTATTGTTGGTTGGTTTTCTGCTTTTGCTGTTCTATTTGACAAACCAAAAGTCTATTTGGGCTTGATTATTCTTGCTATTTTATGTGTTGCTTCCTCAATTAGCATCTATGTTAGTTAAAACACATAAACTGTTAATTGAGATTCCTTTTAAAATATAAAAATGAGGAAGAGAAATGAAACTTGGCTTTTTGGGAACGGGCACAATCAGTGCTTCAATGGTCAATGGCCTCATGACAAGCACCTTTGACGTTTCTTCCATTATTGTTTCACCTCGCAATGCACAAACAGCAGAGCATCTTTCACGCACATATGATAAGGTTATGATTGCTGAAAATAACCAAATGTTGCTCGATGTGAGTGATTACGTTTTTCTTTGCTTGCCTAACCAAATTGCAGAAAACGTTTTGCGTTCTCTTCGCTTTCGTCCAGAACAGCTGGTTATTTCCGTACTTGCTATGGCAAAAGCAGCAGAAGTAGAAGAATGGATCAACCATAAAGTTTATCGTGCTGTTCCTCTACCTTTTGTTGCAGAGTGTAAAAATTTGACACCAATTTATCCCGATCATCCCTTTTTACGCGCTCTATTTGATGCATTGGGGGGTACATTGGTGCTGGATAAGGAAGAGCAGTTTAATCTTTTTATGACTGCTGGTTCACTTATGGGCATATATTTTAATTTTATAGAAACAGCCCATCAATGGTTTATAACACAGGGGTTAAAACAACAGCAATCAGCAGAATTTCTTACCATGATGTTTGGTAATCTTACAGATGAAATGCGTAAAATTATAGCAACGGATTGTGCTACATCTCTCGATTTTGTACTCCTTGAAAAAGAGTTTTCAACAAAGGGGGGAACAAATGAATTTTTGTCAAATTGTTTTTCTCATCAAGGGGGAAGACGTGCTTTAACAACAGCTATTGAAGCTACTTTTCAAAAAATAAATGCTTCTAAAAAGGCTTGACCAGCATTTTTTATCCTCTCAATAAGAGAAAGTTATTGATATTTTCATTGAGTTTTTCTTGAATATGGTTTGATAACATTACCTGCTATACATATTTCAAGAGCAAGATAAATGGGCTTTTTAAACACCCATCCCTTTAATTTAAGTAGATAGGGATAAATTTTCCGATTAATCTTCAAGATGCTTTTATCGCAAAAAAGTGATTGTTAAATATTTTTTACAACCTTTTACCATTTCCCTAAATTATTTTTATTTTCTATCTTCTTCTTTTCGCACCAATGCCAATATTTTTCCACCTCACTGCTCCAGCCGCTCCGATTGAGTCCCCCTTCAGATTACCCAAGTGCATGGCTCATTTTTTGTTTGTTTCACCTCTCGTACTCCACTCAAGCATTAAGGTTCCCTCTTTTCCTTACAAAAAAGCAACATTTTTCTGTCTTTCGTGATTGCATTTTGCAAATTCTTTTAAATAAACATATATTCAAAAGAGTTGATTTTTTATTTGATCAACAATTGTACGATACAGTTTAGCAAGCTCTTCACTAGACTTAGCAACAAAAATAGGGACGCCCTCATCTGAAGACAATCGTAAAGCTGGATCAAGCGGTATTTCTGCTAAGAAAGGGACCTCTCGACGTTCTGCTTCTACCCGTGCACCACCATAGCCAAAAATATCGTAGCGTTTTCCTGTATCAGGAGCGATAAAACAACTCATATTCTCAATGAGTCCTAAAATAGGAACATTGACTTTCATGAACATTTCTATCGCTTTACGCGCATCAACTAAAGCAAGATCCTGAGGTGTAGAAACAACCAACGCACCCGTTAATTGTACCTGTTGCGCAAGCGTTAATTGTGCATCCCCTGTACCTGGCGGCATATCAACGACTAAAACGTCCAAAGGCCCCCATACAACATCTCGTAACAATTGCGTTACAGCTGCCATAACCATAGGACCACGCCATACCACCGGCTTTTCTTCCTCCACCAAAAATCCCATCGACATCAATTTAAGTCCAAATTTTTCAAGAGGTTGAATCTTTTTTTCTCCAATAAGCTGTGGTTTTTGATTAACAAGTCCTGTCAAACGTGGCAACGAAGGACCATAAATATCAGCATCCATCACCCCCGTCTTGAAACCAGAATCTTGTAAAGCTAAGGCAATATTTATTGCCATCGTAGATTTCCCGACCCCTCCTTTTCCAGAAGCAACAGCAATCACATGCCTCACACCTTCTATGGGCATTTTGATCGGTAAGAGATTTGCTCTTCGACTAGGTGCTGTCTTTGTTATTTTTTCTGCTGTAAGTGTAACAACAGCAGATTTCACTCCCTCCAAAGCACATACCACCTTTTCAGCAGAACGACGCAATGATTCCCATTTTTGCACACCTCCATCAGGAACTGTAATGGAAAAGAAAACCTTACCATCAGCAATCAATATTTCTGAAAGAAGACCCAACGACACAATATCGCTTTCAAGATCTGGTCCTTTGACTGTACGTAATACGTTGCGGACAGCCTCACTTGTGATAAGATCCATGTTCTTTCCTCTCTATAAAAATACCAGCAAATATAAGCATAAGAACGAAAAATACTTACAAGGTTCATCACCTGATAATTTTCTACTTTACTCAGCATTATAAAGTATACATCTCTTATCTCTTTAAAAATATGAAACCATCCTTAAAATAAAGAAGCTCAAACATAAAATCTGCTATAAAATCCTATCAATCACATTTGTGCTACAACCACTTTAATGAATATTCTGATAAAAATTTTGTAAAAACAAAAACTGAAAAAAACTCTTAATCTTAAAGGATATTTTAAATTGAGCATACAGTAATCAGTCACACCTTCTTTAATTCTTTAAGGCCCTAGCCATTTATGTTCTGTAGATTCAATCGTTATTTTCTAACACTCCTACAGTATTGTAAAAAAGCGTTACAAATAGTTATAAGGTGTTTTGTATTCTTTCAAGAGAGAGAAAAACAATCTAAGATTGACTTTTTTTATATTTTTCCTTATGGGTTAACAGCCGTATGATAGGATAAAATTGTTTATCTCGCGCATAACTACTCATAAAACGAAGATTAAGAAGGGCCGCACTCCGCGGTATTTAAATAAATGAAACGTACTTACCAACCCTCTAAACTTGTCCGTAAACGCCGCCATGGGTTTCGTGCACGCATGGCCACAGCTGGAGGACGTAAAGTTATTGCTGCAAGACGTGCTCGTGGACGTAAACGGCTTTCTGCTTAACCATTTAAATTTTCACAACCGTTGAGGATTGCTCATCGTTTCTTCGTTGTGAAACTTTTATTATGAACCTACAATGTCTGCTTGCAGGCATTTAATGAAATTGCGAAATATTCTTTTATGAAGAAAAAACATCCCTGCCGTATTCGCAAAAGAGCAGACTTTTTGGCTGTCCGTACAGGAGAAAAACGACGTGGTCCTTTATTTTTGCTCGAAGTTAAATCTCGTGAACAAACAACAGAAAGAAAAGATTCTCTTTTTGCACGTGTAGGCTTCACTGTTACTCGTAAAAACGGTAATGCTGTGAAACGTAATCGTATTAAAAGGCGCTTGCGTGAGGCCGTGAGAGTTGGTGTAACAAACCACATGGAAGCAGGAACAGACTATGTCATTGTAGCGTACCGTGATGTGTTACATGCACCTTTTACATCCTTGATTAATGAATTAAATCGGCGAATAAAACCAAAAATAAAACATCAGCAACAACAAGGGTGTACGGATGGAATATAACCGCAATTTCTTTATCGCTATTGGCTTATCTTTCGTAGTGCTCATCGCATGGCAATTTCTTCATGTTGCTCCCAAACAAGCAAAGTTACAAAAACAACAAATCATCGCACAGCAATTGTCAAAACAACAATCAGCCCTTTCTACTACCACGACAGATTTTTCTGATGATATCTCAACGTATCAAGCTACATCTATCATCGAACAGCCCATGACACCTGAAATCCGGAAAGCTGTATTGGACAAAACAGAGCGTATTACGATCAAAACCAATGAATTGGAAGGCTCTATTAATCTTGTTGGTGCACAATTTGATGATCTTCACCTCAAAAAATATCGTTTAACAGTCGACAAAAAATCACCGGAAATCGATTTGCTAAATCCTAAAGGCTTCAAAACAACCTACCTTGCTGAATTTGGTTTTGCAAGTGCGTCTTTGCCAGCAAAGGCTTTGCCACAATCTGATACAAAATGGCAAATAGAGGGAAGCAATACAATCTTGACTCCTTCAACACCCATCACTTTAATTTATAATAATGGACAAGGACAAATCTTCCGGCGGACCCTTTCTGTTGATAATCATTTCATGTTTACCATTGAGGATTCTATCAGCAATGAAAGTGATCAACCAATACATCTCTCGTCCTATGCCCGCGTTGCACGTGCAGCACCACCAGAACATACAAATGCAACCTATTTACTTCATGAAGGTATGATAGGTATTGCAGGAGATTCGCTCAAAACTGAAAAATATAAAACCTTAGCAGAGCTTGACCCAAATCCTGATAATGGGCAAAAAAGCATGACTTTTTCCAAAGTAACAGGAGGTTGGATTGGTATTACCGATAAATATTGGGCTGTAGCAGTTATTCCCCCGCAAAATAAAGAATATACAAGCCGTTTTATTTATTTTGATCGTTTGCAAACGCATTATCAGTCTGACTTGCTAGGGTCGCTTTTAACGATTGCCCCAAATGAAACAAAAACTGTTACAAATCGTCTTTTTGCTGGTGCAAAACAAGTTGAAATTATTAATAATTATCAAAATGACCTAAAAATTAAAAAGTTTGCTCTTTTAATTGATTGGGGCTGGTTTGATTTCATCACCAAACCAATGTTTGCCCTCATTGATATTCTTTATAAGCAAACAGGAAATTTTGGTATCGCCATCCTTCTTGTCACAGTGCTCTTAAAAACACTTCTTTTCCCTCTAGCCAATAAATCTTATAAATCTATGGCGCGTATGAAACTTATACAACCGCGGTTGCTAGAAATAAAAGAAAAGTATCCCGATGACCAAACCAAACAACAAAAGGCAATAATAGATCTATATAAAACCGAAAAAATAAATCCCCTTGCAGGCTGTTGGCCAATGTTGGTTCAATTCCCAATATTCTTTGCTCTTTATAAAGTTCTCTATATCACCATTGAAATGCGCCATGCACCTTTCTTTGGCTGGATTCAAGATTTAGCGGCACCTGATCCAACTTCTCTTTTTAACTTGTTTGGTCTCTTGCCATATACAACGCCAACATTTCTTATGATTGGTGCATGGCCTTTGATTATGGGAATAACGATGTTTTTACAAATGCGTATGAATCCTGCTCCTCAAGACCAAACCCAAGCGATGATATTCACATGGATGCCTGTTGTCTTTACTTTTATGCTCGCCTCTTTCCCTGTTGGTCTCGTCATCTATTGGGCATGGAACAATATATTATCAATTATTCAGCAAGGCATCATGATGAAGCGCCAAGGAGTTAAAATTGAACTTTTTGATAATCTGAAAGCCATCTGGAGAAGATCACCCAAAAAAGAAGTGCATTAATGACAAGAGATTCTTCCCTTTCTGGAATTTTTTCTCGCAATTGGATTTTTATTCGTGGTGTACCAGCAATACACTTTCTCCCCCCTGAAGGACCACCAGAAATTGCATTTGCAGGACGTTCCAATGTTGGAAAATCATCTTTAATCAACGCGCTCGTCCAACAAAAAAGCTTAGCACGTACCTCAAACACACCAGGACGGACTCAAGAGCTTAATTATTTTGTACCCGATGGCTTCAGTGGGCAGCTAGGAGATCTTCCCCCTCTAGCATTAGTAGATATGCCTGGCTATGGCTTCGCTGCTGCTCCTAAAAATCTGGTTGATGCGTGGACAAATTTGATTTTTAACTATTTACGGGGACGCACAACGCTAAAACGTGTGTATATCCTGATTGATTCACGCCACGGAATTAAAAATAATGATGAAGAGGTTCTTACTCTTCTTGATAAAGCCGCTGTTTCTTATCAAATTGTTTTGACAAAAAGCGATAAAATCAAATCAAAAGCCTTAGAAAAATTAATTATGATCACACAAACAAAGCTTCTCAAGCGCCCAGCAGCTTACCCTGAGCTTCTTGTAACCTCTTCAGAAAAAGCTCTCGGTTTAGAAGAATTACGTGCTGCCATTTTGCAAACCATCGCATAAGAGAACAGTCCCTAGTCATTAACAATTTATTAATTATAATTACTAGCAGCTACTAATGATCTTGTACTTCTAGTCAAGCATCTTTATAAAAATGATTACTTGAAAGAATTCTCTTCAACTCTATTTGATAGTGTAAATTATGCTGACACTTTTTCACTCTCCCCTATCCGCTGCCTCGCGCTTCATACGCCTCATTCTTGGAGAATATGGTGTAACCACTCAGCTGATTGAAGAACATGAATGGGCAAGAAGACACGAATTTCTAGCCCTCAATCCCGCTGGTCATGTTCCTGTTTTTCTCGATGAACACGAGGTTCCATTATCAGGTCCTCTTGTTATCTGCGAATATTTAGACGAAACACATGGAAGTTTACGACAAGAAAATAAGCTCTTTCCGGAAAATCCTTTAGAGCGTGCGGAAGTACGCCGTCTCAATGATTGGTTCTTAAATAAATTCGAAAATGAAGCAACGCGCCATATCGTACGAGAACGAATCCACAAACGTGAAATGCCACTTGCCATTGGCGGTGGTGCTCCTAATTCACAAATTTTACGCAATGCGCGTGCCAATATTTTACCCCATATGAACTATCTCAATTGGCTTTGTGCCTCTCGCGATAGCTTAGTGGGTTCTACCTTGTCCTATGCAGACCTAGCAGCCGCAGCCTCTATTTCTGTACTTGACTTTCTAGGGGAAATTGACTGGGAACAATCTCCTGCTGCCAAAGACTGGTATATGAGAATTAAATCACGCCCTTCTTTTCGTTCTCTTTTAACAGATCGCGTCCGTGGAATTGTTGCAAGTGTTCACTATGCAGATCTTGATTTCTAGCCTTCTCTCACAAACAAAAATAAAAGTGATATTCTATCTAAAGGATATTTATAGGTTTATGAATTTTTATGCATGCGTATAAACAATATAATAATACATTGATTTATGATCGTATTAAACAGAGAATAAAACCCATTATAATTGAATCACAAAAATCACTTTCTTATCGTGTCACAAAAAAAATCAGCACAGGGATAAAAAATACTTAAGAAAGGATTTTAAAGACTCTCTTTAAATACAAGAACTGTAGCATCATTGGAAGCTAGGCAAATAAAATAACAATACTTAACGCATGTTATACTCCATTCTTCCCAATATATGAAAAAACGCATTGCATAATATATATCCTATTTTCTCTATAATAAACAAAGCCTCATCATGCGTTTTTACAACATAACAATTTTTTCAACTGACTTTCCTAAAAGATGAAGAATCTGCCCAACTCTTGTATGTAAACAATCCAACTTCTTGTTAGCCCCTTGTTTTTACCCCTTTTTACGTAATTTTATTTATGGATAACGTATTTATATACAATGATAAATAATCGTTTTCTTATGCGTCACAAATGGAATTGATGAGTGAAAATGACTAAGTTAAAACATTAAAGGCTAACAAAACGGATGATAATGCTGATTTGCTCTATTTATGAAGCATAAAGATAATGGCGCAGAATAGATTTTATATTATTCATGGATACTCTCTCGTGATACCACTCACGAGCACTATCATAAAATAAGTTTAGAAGAATTGATAAATATATTTCTTTAAGAAAAGCGTATGAATTGACAACATAGGTCTATTTTGTTTGGAAGATCTTATTTTGCATGAAGAACGCTCCCCTTTAAAGAACGAAAGAAACAAAAGCGTAAAGTAATACACAATCTTCATTAGATTTCATAAGCAAACCTTACTTAAGAATATTCATCACACACTCTAACGAAAAACATCTCTATTTAAATTTGTAGATCTTATATCACTTGCTCTAAACAACAGTGTTTTACAGCACAACAAGATAAATTAAAGCAGGAAAAAAATTTTCTATAAAGAAAAAGAACCATTGGAAAGAAGACAAGAATTTGCCTATACTGCACAGTAAAGTATCATAAGGAGATAAAAATGCGCCTTACAGTTGTTGGTGCAAATGGAAGAATGGGACGTGAACTCATTACAGCAATCCAGCAGAGGAAAGATGTAGAGCTTTGTGCTGTTCTTGTACGTAAAGGTTCACCGTTTGTAGGAAAAGATGCCAGTGCATTAATTGGTTCAGATTCTCTTGGGATTAGTATCACTGATGATCCCGAAAATGCCTTTTCTAATACAGAAGGTATTTTAGATTTTTCACAACCAGAAGCCAGCATTCTTTATGCTAACTACGCTGCTCAAAAAAGCCTTGTCCATATTATTGGCACCACAGGATTTAGCAAAAAAGAAGAAGAAAAAATTGCAGATTTTGCGAAATATACAACTATTGTCAAATCCGGGAATATGAGCCTTGGAATAAATCTTTTAGCCAACCTTGTAAAGAAAGCCGCTAAAGCATTAGAAGCCGATGATTTTGATATCGAAGTTTATGAAATGCATCACGCTAACAAAGTTGATGCTCCTTCTGGAACAGCCCTTCTTCTTGGCCAAGCAGCAGCTGAAGGACGCAATGTTATGCTTAAAAATGTGTGTGTCAACGAACGTAATGGTCATATAGGTAAACGCAAAAAAGGCACCATTGGCTTTTCCTGTTCACGTGGTGGGACAGTTGTTGGAGAACACAGTATCATTTTTGCTGGTTCCAATGAGCGCATTGTTCTTTCACACACAGCGCAAGAACGCTCTATCTTTGCCAATGGCGCATTAAAAGCAGCTTTATGGGCACAAAATCATGAAAGCGGTCTTTATTCAATGTTCGATGTTTTGGGATTGAACGATGAATTTTAAACAATCAATAGAATAGAGGCAATTTATAATGGGACGCATACTTACACTAATTCGTCATGGACAAAGTGAATGGAATCTCAAAAACCTTTTTACCGGTTGGAAAGATCCCGATTTAACAGAAAAAGGTCATGCAGAAGCGATAGCAGCAGGAAAAAAACTGAAAGAATATGGTTTGAGGTTTGATATCGCTTATACATCTGCCTTACAGCGAGCTCAAAAAACCGCTCAGCACATTTTAGAGCAAATGGGACAATCAGATTTAGAAGTGATAAAAAATCCAGCATTAAATGAACGTAATTATGGTGATCTTTCTGGTTTAAATAAAGATGAAGTACGCCAACAATGGGGGCAGGAGCAAGTGCAAATGTGGCGCCGCTCCTATACGATTGCGCCACCGAATGGAGAAAGCCTACGCGATACCGGTGCGCGCATCTGGCCTTATTATCTTTACCATATCCAGCCTTATATTTTGCGCTCCCAAACTGTTTTGATCGCAGCACATGGAAATTCTCTTCGTGCTCTTATTATGGCGCTTGAAGGTCTCTCCAGTGAGGAAATTATATCTCAAGAATTAGCGACCGGCATTCCTATTATTTACACATTTAATCCGGATTCAACAATTTTATCAAAGACAGTCCTCACACCTTAAACTTCTAAAATCATGATCTCCCTCAAAAGTTCAATGCTATCGTTTTAAGCTGAAAAAATAAATTCTATAATTTTATTGACAGAGTTACTTCATGCACTTAGATGAATTTTATAAGCCCAGATGGCGGAATTGGTAGACGCGCAGGTTTCAGGTACCTGTGCCGTAAGGCGTGGAGGTTCGAGTCCTCTTTTGGGCACCATTTTGTATCTTTAACATATTAAATATATAAATTTTTTCTTTAAAGAGCTATTTTAAGACCAACTTTTAGACCACCTTCTACGGTTTATATAACTTTAGCTAATTTATTCCTTATTTTTCTTTGGAGTGAAGGATAAGATCTCTTTCTTTCTCCATCTCACTGCTCTCTCTAGCTTATATAGCTCTGCCCCCCCTTGAAGCACCTAATTACGAATCGTGGTTGTGGATACACTAAAAAACTTTGCACACCCACGTGTTATTACATATCCATCTCCATCATCAAATATCATCTTATTACCTTTCTATTTTTTATATTAATTAAATGGGCGGGGGTGCTGGGAAGCATGTGGAGCACTCCAGTTTTTAAAAATCTGCAAATTTATTTTTTAGAGGTGCTTAATTTCATATTTCCAATCAGGTAATTGAGTGAGAGCTAATGCGAGTTATCCTCTGTGACACATGCATACATTGGCTTCAAAACAGGTGATTGCAACGCGCTTTTTGTTTAAAAAAATTTGATATAATTTGTT
>NZ_JBHIRA010000016.1:0-38332 GCF_042196825.1 Bartonella sp. AC10YNML
TTCTTATACAGTTTTTACCCACACGCCAGCTTCGCTTGTGACGTGCAAGCGAATGGTTTTGATTGATTCAAGATAAATAGATTTGAAATGAGACAATCTTACGATATTCGGGATTCTCATTCAATATGAACAACGATTAATTATCATTATAATCAGTATGTTGTATGTTCACGGCGGCTTCCAAATCCCAAAGTCTCCCTTCTCTCACAACAGTTACAACTCTTCTTACATATCACGACGCGTATCATGTTAAAGGGCCTATTCTATAATCACCATTGCATAAACGGCCTACACGCTTTATGCTTTCCCTTAAGAGCAAAAGGAAGGTGTCAATGTCATCTAAACTGACGCGTAACCAAACATTGGTTTTGAACATTTTAAAGAATGCAAAAGGACCATTAAGTGCTTATGCGATTCTCGACCGCTTACGCGAAGAAGGGTTTCGTGCACCTCTCCAAGTTTATCGTGCGTTAGAAAAACTTGTACAGTTAAAGTATATTCATCGTCTTGAAAGTGTAAATGCCTTTATGGTCTGTTTACATCCTGAAAACTGTCAACACGAACTCACGACTTTTATAATTTGCGAAAACTGTAGTAGTGTCAACGAAATACAAGATCAAACGATTGTATCTAATTTAAAACAAATGGTTCAAGCTGTTGATTTCCAAGCACACAAAAGCACCTTAGAAATACGAGGTCTTTGTAAAAAATGCGCAATAAAATAAGACCTCTAACTTTAAAATAAGATCTCTAACTTGCAAGTTTATATATTTAGCATTATGTACCAGAGGTCGCCTTATTGTTTGAAAAGCTCTTATCGCTCTTGCATGTATATCACCCTACCCTGTAGTGATAGACTTATTATACTCGTTGGAACATAAATATTGGAAGTATAAATCATGTCCGTATCTGAGACAATTTTTTCAACAAAAAATCTCGATAAAACGAAACAAAAAAAAGTAATCAAAGCCCTTCTTATCGTCTTTGCACTTTTTGTACTTTGGTTTAGCTACAAATGGATAACGCAATGGCGTTATATGCTATCCACTGAAGATGCCTATGTGCAAGGAGATATAGCCGCTATTGCGACTAAATTAAATGGATATATTGAAAAAATTGCCATTAAAGCCAACCAAGTTGTAAAAAAAGACGATGTTTTATTTTACTTAGACAATGGTGATTATCAAATAGCCTTGGATCAAACAGAAGCGCATCTTGACACACAGAAAAAAACACTTCTACGCATTGATGCACAAATCACAGCCGCTCATAGTGCTTTAGATGATGCAAAAGCGCAAAAAGCAGCCGCTTCAGCCATAGCAACCAATGCACAACTCACCTTAAAACGTGTAACAGAACTGAAAGCCAATCGTTATGCCCCTCAATCTAATGTTGATGATGCCAAATCAGCTTATGAACAAGCTATCGCAAATGTTAACCGTGCGGATGCACAAATCGCTGCAGCACGCGCCAATATCCAAGTGCTAGAAGCACAACGAAATGAAACAGAAAGCCAAACAAAGAGTTTAGAACTTTCGCGTGAAAAAGCACAACGTGATCTTGATTCAACCATTATACGCGCGCCATTTGATGGAATCATAGGAAATTTAACAGCAAAAACGGGAGATTTTGTTGTAAATGGCCAACGTCTTGCAGCGTTAGTCCCCATACATGCACTTTATATTGAAGCAAACTATAAAGAAACACAGTTGCAAAATATTCATGCGGGACAAAAGGCTTATATTTCTGTTGATGCCTTCAAAAAGGAGGTCTTTACAGGAACAGTGCTTTCTATTTCACCGGCAACAGGTGCTGTTTTTTCTCTTCTTCCTCCACAAAACGCTACCGGTAACTTTACAAAGATTGTCCAACGCATTCCCGTACGTATTTCTATTCCAGAAGAAATCTTAAAGACCGGACATATCCGAGCAGGAATGAGTGTTTCAGTAGAAGTTGATACACGTACAAAACCACAAGATAAAAGTCTCTTATAATAACAAGCAAATGACCTCATTATTATGACATCTTCAATGCCAAAGCCCATACAGTCTCAAGAGCGCATAGAAATCCGTAGCATTGTGATTTTCATAGTTATGGCCTTTGGCATGTTCATGGCCATTTTGGATATACAAATCGTTGCCTCCTCTTTAGCCGAAGTTCAAGCTGGTCTTTCTGCGAGCTCTGAAGAAATTTCATGGGTTCAAACCTCCTATCTCATCGCTGAAGTCATCATGTTGCCCCTTTCTGGATTCTTAGGACGATTGCTTTCAACACGTGTTTTCTTCACCATATCAGCGATTGGGTTTACGATTACTTCTGTTCTTTGTGCAACAGCAACATCTATTGGAGAGATGATTATCTACCGTGCATTGCAAGGTTTTATTGGTGGAGGAATTATCCCAAGCGTTTTCGTCGCCTCTTATGTTCTTTTTCCTCCTTCCAAACGCCCAATTGTTACCCCTATTGTTGGACTAGTCGCAACATTAGCCCCCACTATTGGTCCAACGGTCGGAGGTTATCTCTGTCATATCTTATCATGGCATTGGCTTTTTCTCATTAATGTGCCTTTTGGGATTATTATTTCAATTCTCGCTTGGAAATTGATTGATTTTGATAAAGCAGATCCATCTCTCATGGCTAAATTTGACTGGTTGGGGCTCATTTCTATGGCTGTTTTTCTAGGAACTTTAGAGTATGTACTAGAAGAAGGCGCACGTCATGATTGGCTGAATGATGAGCTGGTTCGGAATTTATTTATTATCATGATTCTTGCTGCAACCTTATTCTTCTGGCGCGCTTTTACAGCAAAAGAACCCATTGTAGATCTCTCTACTTTTTCTAATTTTAATTTTTCAGCTGCATCCATTTTTTCCTTTTCTTTGGGAATAGGTCTTTATGGACTCACGTACCTTTATCCTGTCTATTTAAGCCAAATCCGCCATTATGATGCCCTGATGATTGGAGAAACATTGTTTCTTTCAGGATTCGTCATGTTATTAACTGCTCCCCTTGCAGGATTCCTTTCAGCACGAATGGATGCACGTTTAATGATGGCAATAGGACTTTTTGGTTTTGCAATAGGCACTTGGATGGCTAGCGCTATCACAGATAAGTGGGATTTTTGGCAGCTTTTTTGGCCGCAAGTTTTCCGTGGTGCTTCTGTAATGTTATGTATGGTTCCTATCAATAATATTGCCTTGGGAACACTTCCACCAGAACGAATGCAAAATGCTTCTGGACTCTTTAATCTCACACGGAATCTAGGTGGTGCTGTAGGGCTTGCCATTATCAGCACTCTCATGACAAAACGCACGGACTTCCATTATGAACGAATAGCCGAAACACTTAACCACGCAAACAGACAAGCAACTGAAATGCTTTCAAAGCTTATTTTATTATTCAAAACAGAAACCTTTGATTCCTACACTCTTGCTCTTTCTCAATTGTTTAATATAGTACGCATACAAGCAATGATTATGGCTTTTAGTGATATTTTCTTTATCATAACCATTATCTTTGGTGTTTTGACATTTATGACTATGTTTCTCAAAAAAATACCACCCCTCATGGATTCACCACCAAGACACTAAGATTCATTAAAATTGAAGAATATTTTTGATCTTTATCACTTTCCTCGATTTTTTCATTTTATCTCTTCTCAAGAGACAATATAAATTAACATGTGATTCTAAATGATTCTTCTGATAAAAATTCTTTTCAATGCGAGCTCTTTACGCACTTTTAAAATAACGTCTCGCATATAAAAATTGTTTTAGATGATAATAAACAAAGAGCTTACCTAACATGCTCCACACTATAAAGATAAAGCAGCTATTTCTATCAGATTTTTGATTTATCACCATAGGGCACAAAAGATTAAAAGATTCTTTGCCCTTTACTCTTTTGAGTCTTACAAGAATATTCATAAAAGATTTATGATTCTTGTGATTTTTATTCACGCACCTATTTCCCTTATAATGTGTAGGATAACGTTTTTTGATTCTGAATGCAAAATTTTACATGAAAAAATCATTTTGTATTTGATCCTCTCATGCCAATTGCAAAACAAGTTGTCTTGATAGCAAAAAAGTAATGGAGAGTTTTTTCAAAAAAGCAGCTTTTAAACATGTAATTTTATTTTTTACGCCCTTTTAAAGAAGCTAATACTTACAGTTTTGATTCTACTGCCGCGTATTTTTCTTTCTTAAAGCCTCTTCTCTTTCGATAGCCACTAAAATTGTATAAAATTTCTTAAAATATCTCTCTTTTTGAATAAAATTGATCAATAAATGATCCCCTTCTATGCCCTACTCTTACCATGGTGGCTCCATAACTGTTAATGACAGAAATTCCCTCACATCTTCAATAGTAAACGTCTAGACACTTGTTTAACCTCTCAAAAATGCACATTCGTCGCTATTGAATCCACCTCCAAATACTTTAGAAAGGCTTCTAAGATTCTCTTCCCGATAGGCAAATAATCATTTCTGATGTGAAAAATTCAGTGGTATAAACGAAAAGCTCTCGTAGTCATGACATTGATTTATAATCATAATTTATGATGTTATCTATTATAATGAGCAATCTGAATATTGTGAGAGTTTCCTATTCAAAACCTGTTCATGATGAATCAATCAAAACCATTCCCTTGCGCACAAAAAGCAGAGAGATGAAAACGGTTTTAAAAAGAGTAAAATACCGAATCGTTTCAATGCAAGATTGACCAACGATATTGAGAACTGAAAAATTATATGATGATGCCGGCTTTAAAAGAATACAAAACCACTCAAAAATCTGTTTCCTTTAATCGTGTAAAATATGACGCTATTTCAAAAAAAATGCGCTTTTAATATATTCCTAGTCACTTAACTGAAATTATTAAAAATAAGAAACCCGTCACATAAAGAAAAGGCTTTATAACACAATTGCAATGCAACGACCCCCAAAATTTGTACCGCATCAACATTTTGATACTAATCAAAACAGTATGCCCACCTCAATGCCAGCACTGTTGCAAACGCAATAAATACAGTCTTCAAGCCACTTTATGATGCTGAAAACGACTTGTAACGGCTCGTGCTCCACTAGGAGCCAAAGTGCCATAACACCCAGCAAGATAGTTTGGTATCAGTTCCAACGCTTGAAACCGATGTTTTTCGTAAGGACCAGGCATTGCCAAATTTTCTGTTAAGCGATTTGAAAAACCAAAACGTTGATAAAATTCAAAATCCCCTACCAATAAAATAGCGCCATATCCCAATTTTTTTGCTGTTTCAATTGCATGGCGGACTAAAATTGATCCTATTCCCATACCAGCACATTCAGCGGCAACAGCCAAAGGTCCCAAGAGTAAAGCATGTTGTGTTTCATTTTTTTCTTTAAAAAAAGAAACATGCCAAAGACGTACACTTCCCACAAGCTCTCCCAGAGCATTTTTAACCACAAAAGAAAGCCCTTGAGCAGCTAGCCGACCACGCCGTAAAGTCTCTGATGATTTACGTTTACGTCCACTCCCCATCGTTGAATCAAGCAAAATTTCTCGATAAGGCTTATCGGCTTCTTGCTCCAATAAAAGTGTAAAACATGTCCCATTTTTTGTTTGAAAATTAATCATGTTCATCTCTATAACCGCCCTCTTATAGCGTAATGACAAGCATCGCAAAAGTCTAATAACCCTATCGTCAAAAAGAAACGTCAGATCACATATGATCGTAAAGGCTCAAAACCATTAAAAGCAACGGATGCATAAGTTGTTGTGTAAGCACCCGTTCCATGAATCAATATCTCATCTCCTATCGTTAGAGATAGAGGAAGTGGATAAGGTGTTTTTTCGTAAAGCACATCTGCCGAATCGCATGTTGGTCCAGCCAAAATACAAGGCTCCATCACCTTATCATCATGAGGTGTCTCAATGGGATAACGAATAGCTTCGTCCATAGTCTCAGCAAGGCCATTAAATTTCCCAATATCAAGATAAACCCATCGTACATTATCATTGTCAGCTTTTTTAGATATTAGAACAACTTCTGTGCGAATAACACCAGCATTGCCAACCATTGCACGCCCTGGCTCAATAATCGTCTCAGGGATACGATTACCAAAATGCTTTTTCAATGAATCAAAAACAGCAGTACCATAAGCTTGCTCTGTAGGAACATCTTTCAAATAACGGGTTGGGAAACCGCCTCCCATATTCACCAATTTCAGTGATATACCTTCTTGTTCCAAACGCTTAAATACTGTAGCAGTATCTGATAAAGCACGATCCCACGCACTCAGATCAACCTGCTGCGACCCAACATGAAAAGAAACACCATAAGCTTGCAAACCTAATTGGTGTGCTCGTCTTAACACATCAACCGCCATAGCAGGGACACAACCGAATTTGCGTGACAATGGCCACTCTGCACCTTTTCCATCGGTAAGAACACGGCAAAAAACACGCACTCCTGGAGCAACACGCGCAATTTTTTCCACTTCTTCAACACAATCAACCGCATAAAGTGAAACACCCAATGCATATGCTCGCGCAATATCACGCTCTTTTTTAATCGTATTTCCAAAAGAAATACGCTCTGGCGTTGCTCCTGCTTTTAAAGCCATTTCAATTTCTGCAACAGAAGCCGCATCAAAAGAAGACCCTAAAGAACTCAGCAAACGCAAGATTTCAGGAGCTGGATTCGCCTTTATTGCGTAAAAAATACGAGACTGCGGTAGAGCTTTTTCAAAATTTAAATAGTTGTCACGAACAACATCAAGGTCAACAATTAAGCATGGACCTTCAGAACGATGTGTTGCAAGAAAATCGCGAATACGTTGTGTTGCCATCTGCAATTCTCCTTGAGGAAAAGCTTCCTCACTCTACGCTTAGACAGCCAAAACTGCCAAAAGCTAAAGGACAAAAAACACACAACAACTATCCCCATTCTGATTACAAAAAATCAGAAATTAGCATTGCATGCAGCGAAAGAACAGCGCGAAGCCGCGTTATTCTATTTTATCTGCCTTTTTGATTGGAGTTGAGAAAACCACTTCCGCACTGAAGGCAATGAGGTGTGCCTCTATAGTTATCCCAGTATTTAAAAACTGGAAGACACCAGAAAGGCCCGCACCGTCGTTGCTTCAAGATGTCCTCATTCTTGCAATTGGCTGTAAGAATGACTGGAGCGGTTAGTTCCAGGTACCGTACCGGTTAATCTCACCATTTGAGAACCAGCGGACACCCACAGGCACGTGCGACTTTGGGCAAGGCATCCTATAAAACGAATCCTTTCTCATTTCAATCATTTTTTTAATTTTAAACATTTTTTAATTCTTAAAGATAAAATGATGCGAAAAAACAACACTCTCCTCCTCTAACAGACAAAACCATCCCTCTGCTTTCATGGGATTCCCCCCTTACACCATCCGTACAACATCAAGCACTATCTTGCTTTAAAAGCCCCTCGTTTCTTTACCCTATTCTATCTCCTAATATCTGCAGCAGAAAATAACACAAAATAAATTACTCAACACATTAATTTATAACGATAATTTATTATTTTGCTCTTAAACAAAAATCCCATCATAAAATTCTCTCATTTCCCTCCCTTAATAATGAATCAAGAAAAATCATTCTCTTGCGCATCACAAGCAGAAAACAATATATGAATAAAAAACAATTGAAAAAAAGAGTAAAATCCCCCCTTAATATATCCCCTCAAATGCAAGGACTAATAACATGGAAAACAGGGCGGGGATCGACTAAAGCACCATCATCTTTAAAAAACATGATATCTCCCCACAAAACGCCATTATCTTTCTCATCTACATCTTAAAAACATCCCTGCTTCTACATCTATTTCACAACATCGCTTAAGAAAGATATCATGCCCCCGTATAATATAGCTCATATGATATAGATCAACGGCATATCACCATCTTTATGTTTATGAAGTGACATAACTAACGTCCCCGCTTTATCTGCCAACTTCCAATATTGCAGAAACTCCTCCATTGAGATGTGTCATATTATCTTAAATAGTTTTGCTCATACATTGCTCCCATTTGTAATATACAAATGAATGAGATTGTGTAATTCGTCATCATCAAATCCGAAAGAAGTAAATTTCACGATATTCAACCCTTATTATTCAAATTTAAATAAATTATCATTTATAAATCAATGTACTATATGAAATTCTAAAATCATAAGCTCCTATTATCATTCTATTTCTCTTAACTTTGCTGCTGCTCTTTTATCTTCTCTCGTGAATCATATCTTATTCATTCACACACTCTTCTCTTAAAACTATAGATCCCGCTCCTCTGCGCTGTTGGGAAACAGCTTTTTTATTTTAAAATGAACAATATTGGAGAACTCACTCCTATAAAATCAAGAAGAGCAAACGATCTATAATCATTATTTGTAAATCAACAAATTAACGTAAAAAAAAAGACCGAACAACATCCGGTCTTATAAAACTTTTCTACCAATATTAAAAACGCTTCTCTCTTAAATTTAAGAGAAAAAAGCTAGAATTTAAATCCCTACACGACGATATCGTTATGTCCCTTGATGAGAATCAATTGCCCGCAACTTCAACAATTGGAATTGCCTATGGCGCTCACGAAAGCGTTCTCTATCAGCTTCACTGCGTGTGTTATAACAAGCGTCACAGGAAACACCTTCTTCATAATGAGGCGATAACTTGCCTTCAGCATTGAGAGGAGAACGACATGCGCGACATAATTCGCGTCCACATTCTTCAAGACCATGTTGAACAGAAACACGCTCATCAAAAACAAAGCACTCACCCCACCATAAACTTTTTTCTTTTGGAATTTTTTCTAAATATTTTAAAATGCCACCTTTTAAATGGTAGACTTGCTCATAACCAAGATCACGAACATAAGCTGTTGATTTTTCACACCGAATACCACCTGTACAAAACATGGCAATTTTCTTTTTCTTTTTTAAATCAGCCTCATGTTTACGCACCCATTCAGGAAATTCGCGAAATGTTTTAATCTGCGGATCAATCGCTCCTTGAAAACTCCCAATCGCATATTCATAGTCATTCCGTGTATCAATCAAAATTGTCTCTTCATCTTGAATAAGAGCATTCCAATCTTCAGGATCGACGTAAGTACCAACAACTTTTAGCGGATCAACACCTTCAACCCCCATTGTCACAATCTCTTTTTTCAACCGCACTTTCATACGATGAAAAGGCATCTTTGATGCCCATGAATATTTAATCTCCGGCGTTTGAAACGCTGGCTCCGCCACAATAAAATCCACCAATGCCTCAATCGCAGCACAAGAACCAGCAACAGTTCCATTAATTCCCTCTTGTGCTAAAAGGAGGGTTCCTTTGATATCCTTTGCTTGACATAAATCCTGCAAAGGTTTTTGTAATTGACGATAATGCTTCAAATCTGCAAAGCAATAAAGTGCAGCAACTTTAAAATTCTTTTCCATGTGTTTTGCCATAACGCGCGTTTCATTCAATTTCAAGATTTATTCATGTACTCTTTAACATATTGTGCTTAATCAAACGATACAAATAATATCATCTCCAAGAAGAAAAAATATCATGTGCCAAAAAAGAGAAAAGCTTTTATTATATCTCCAAGGACAAACTGTTATACCTGTTTTGCTCATTGACAATCTACAAAGTGCTGTACCCTTAGCACGCGCTCTTGTCAAAGGCGGATTAAAAACAATTGAGATCACCTTGCGAACACCAAATGCCCTCAAAGCAATTCAGAAAATTACCCAAGAAGTCCCTGAAGCAATCGTTGGCGCTGGAACAGTTCTCAACACGATACACTACGAGCAAGCCGAACAAGCAGGCGCAAAGTTTATTGTAAGCCCCGGATTATCCAATGAATTAATCAATTGTGCAAAAAATAGTGAAATTCCCCTTCTTCCCGCTGCAATGACCCCAAGTGAACTCATGCAAGCATTAAACAAAGGCTATTCATATCTTAAATTTTTCCCAGCTGAAGCTGCTGGAGGTATTTCATTCATCGAAGCTTTAGCATCTCCCTTCTCTGATATCCGGTTTTGCCCAACAGGCGGTATTACACAAAAAAGTGCAATACAATGGCTCCAACTGCCCAATGTCTTCTGCGTTGGTGGTTCTTGGATAGCACCCCAACCGCTCATCGCAATAAGTGATTGGGATTCGATTACTGCATTAGCGCATACTGCAACACAACTCTCCTCTCTATCGAAAAAAGCGCGCTCTACAACATAAGTAGCGGGAGCATTGTCAGCCCCTTCAACAAGACTAAAACCTTCACACATCCTTGCGCAATCTTTTAACATTGCCATCGAACCACAAATCATCACCCGATCTTCATCAGGGTGAATTTTAGGAAGGCCTGTTGTTTCAAAGCCACTTATTTCAAAAAAATCTCCACTTTCCATAACAGTCGTAATACGGCCCATATGCTCAGAAGGTTCACGAGTCGTCATAGGATAAAATCTCAACTGTTGTGCATACTCTCCAATGAGTGGATCTTGTTGCAAAGAGGAAACAAGATCTTTTGCACAAATTAATCCATTCTTTTCTCGCGTTATTTAAATAAGAACAACTTCTGCAAATTTTTCATAAATGTCAGGATCACGAATAAAGCTTGCAAAAGGCCCCCCCCCGTACCGGTTTGAAAGAAGATAAAGCACCAATTTTCCCACTCATTACTCCACAAAAGCGCGCTCTACAACATAAGTAGCAGGAGCATTGTTAGCCCCTTCAACAAGACCAAAACCTTCACACATCCTTGCGCAATCTTTTAACATTGCCATGGAACCACAAATCATCACCCGATCTTCATCAGGATGAATTTTAGGAAGGCCTGTTGTTTCAAAAAAATCTCCACTTTCCATAACAGTCGTAATACGGCCCATATGCTCAGAAGGTTCACGAGTCGTCATAGGATAAAATCTCAACTGTTGTGCATACTCTCCAATGAGTGGATCTTGTTGCAAAGAGGAAACAAGATCTTTTGCATAAATTAACTCATTCTTTTCGCGCGTTGTTTGAATAAGGACAACTTCTGAAAATTTTTCATAAGTGTCAGGATCACGAATAAGGCTTGCAAAAGGAGCAATCCCCGTCCCAGTTGAAAGAAGATAAAGACGTTTTCCAGGAATAAGAGCATCAAGAACCAACGTTCCTGTAGATTTTTTACGCATGAGAACTGTATCACCAATTTTAATTTTTTGGAGATGCTCGGTTAATGGCCCTCCTGGAACTTTTATCGAAAAAAACTCAAGCTGTTCATCCCAAAAAGGACTTGCAATCGAATAAGCACGATAAATTGGCTTTTCTGCATTTGGCAAACCGATCATAACAAATTCACCTGAACGAAAACGAAAACTTTCCGGACGATTCAGGCGAAATTTAAATAATCGATCTGTATAGTGAAAAACCTCTTGGACAGTAAGAGCGAATACATTCGCAGGAATCGGAAAATTTGCAACGCTGCTGATGTTTGACGGAACATTGGTAGCAGACGTATTCATACTCTTCCCCATATCTTTATTGACTATTAAATTTCGAATCCCTGACGTGATATAATCCTTGTATAATCATCTGCCAACAATTTTCTTAAACCAAAAGCCTTAAGATTAACACTTTTATGTCAAAATTAATCGAATGAAAAAAATGTGAATACAAATCATATTCAAAGAGAAACAAAAACATCGAGTGTTAAGCAATCCGGTACTCTTTTCCACTTTAACACATAATGCATAGTATACAGTGTACCGCTACAACACTTTATTCTCTTTGCAAAATTTATAACCGAAAACCTTAAAATTAAGAGAGAAAAAACATCTGTGGATTGAACAATAAACGCACGACTCCACAACAAAGTTTTCGGCATTACATCCATTGTTTTCTTTACTGACCTTTTTACACTGCCCTTTCCATAAATAAATGAGTCGAACACCTTCTATGATCGACAAATTGATTTCACTAAAAACCAATCAAACGATAAAAAGCAAATATCGTATTCCCACTTCATCTTGAAAAGAAATAATGTCCAAATCAACAGCTATTGATGTATCAGAAAGTGTTTATACACTCTTTCCCATTTAACAAAAGTAACTTTAAATGCATAAGATGACATCCAAAATTACACAGATGAGTGATCTTCCCCTTTATGGTAAAAACTTGTAATGCATTGATTTAACGTGGTTAATTTAATCATTTTACCTTCTCTAAATAAGCAGCCAATGCAATATTTAATCAAAACAATCATACCAGCAACAATAGTCTAACATTGCACTCTTCAAAATGATACAATACAATAAACTATGCTTTCTTTTTTAAGAAGCCTCAATTAAAAATAAATAAAAAAAATAAAAATCTATGCTTCACAAATTATCAGAAAACACCATGTTGATAACAACACAAATAAAACTAAAGTATCTCTTATATCCAGAGTAGCATTTTACATAAAAAACGACTTTAATGGCAGTATAGGCTTCTTATGATTTTGACCATAGCAAACCGTATCTTTCATCTCTCATAAGTAACCTCTATAAAATAACCAAAGAAAACTGCGTATTTCACGAATACAGATAAGATTCTAAAATGAAAAATTCCGTTAATGACGAAATAAATACATCACTCTATGCAGCTGTCGCAACCATTGATGTCAGTGCCATTGTTGCCAATTATATCACTTTAGCCAAACGTGTAGCCCCAACAGAATGTTCAGCAGTTGTAAAAGCAAATGCTTATGGATTAGGCGTTCACAAAATTGCTCCTGCCCTTTATCAAGCTGGTTGTCGCACTTTTTTTGTCGCACAAATCAGAGAAGCACTCCAATTAAAAAGCATTTTACCATCAAATGTCATGATTGCCATTCTGAATGGACTTCCACACTTAGCAGAAGAATTTGTCGCACAGTCTGGTATTGTTCCGGTTTTGAACTCTTGGAATGCCATTGAAAATTGGCAAAAAATTTGTCAAAAAAAAGATAAAAAATTTCCAGCAATTGTTCAAATCGATACCCATATGAACCGATTAGGACTTGATCAAAAAGAATTACAAAAGCTCATCAAACACCCTACAATTTTCGAAAAAGCAGACATAAAATATATTCTCAGTCATCTTGCTAACGGAGAAGATGATACCCACCCATCAAATTATGCCCAATTAACTTCTTTCAAAACTGCCCTTGCGCAACTACCAACCTGTAGAGCTTCCTTTGCCAATTCTGGAGGTATTTTTTTAGGATCAGATTTTTATTTTGATCTTGTTCGCCCCGGTATTGCACTTTACGGAAGCGCCCCCTCAGGAAAACACGCATCCCTTCTAAAACCTGTTTTAAAACTTGAAGCTCAAGTTCTTCAAAACCGTGTTGTTGATGTAGATACACCTGTTGGTTATGCAGAAAGCTTTATAACCAACAGACCAAGCACTCTTGCAACCATTTCTATAGGCTACGCAGACGGCTGGCTCCGTGCTCTTTCGAATAAAGGAACTGTTTATTTCAACGGGCACAAACTTCCCATGGTTGGGCGGGTTTCTATGGATTCCATTATTGTAGATACAACTGATCTTGATCAAAAACCTCAAACAGGTGACTGGATCGAACTCATTGGTCCCCATCAAACACTTGAAAAAGTATCTATAGATGCCAATACCCTTCCCAATGAAATTCTAACATCTCTTGGACCACGCTATAAATACATTTACACATAAAAACTCTTTAGCCATAAAGAAATAAATTGATAAAAATCATCATTTTAGAAAATTGAGGGGCTTTTACAAAAGATTTTACAACAATCAACCACACAGAATGGTCACAGACACCGTACATTCACAGAAATCTCAAAACAGACAAGTTGATGGACTATTTTATGGAAGTAGCTTTCATCTAAAATACAAAAACTTAACCTTTCCCCATAAATTGACAAAAAAGAATCTACTACAAATTTTTTAAAATTAATTTCCCAATTAAAATCATTCGCTTGCATACCACAAACTGGATTATGTGTAGATAAAAATGATTTAAGAAAAGAATAATGCCTCTTATGAACCATAGTGCCAAGAGCTATAACATTAGGCGCTGGCAAAATGTATGATAGTGCCGGCTTATTCCGTTATGAAGTGTAAAGATTGGGGGGGCTCTTAATAGATTTATCGTTCCACTCACAAGCGCCGTCGCGAAATGGGATTGGAAGCGAAATGTGTCTTTAAAACAAACATCTGAATTAACAACCCAAGTATATTCTTTTTGGAGCGTTCTGTTTCACATGAGGATCGTGCCCCCACTAAAGAACACAATAAATAAAAGCATGGAGCAATGTGCAATCCCTATTATTAAAAAACATTGCTTTAAATGCTTTTGAAAGCCGCAAAGCTGAATTAAAAGGAGATGATAAACTGAGGATTGATTTTTATCTTTACGGCTTTACATTTTTCCAAAATTAGATTGTCTTCCAGTTTAAAAGGTTACGTCAACAAAAATACGCAATTCCCTCGCCCTCATCTGACAAACAAAAGCAGGAACTACTCATAAAGCTCTTTTTTCTCAATCTCTGGCTCAAAAAATTTCGCTGCGTTAAGTTTGGATGTTGATTTACAGGAAACAGCTAAAGCACACGAGCTCTTAGGAAAACAGCGCCGTAAAGTCACAAACTGACTTGCAATGAAGTGGAAAGATGTGCCGGCTTTTTATAAGACACCTTGTAAAAAATACCCATAATACATTTGGCTTTGCGTTTGCTCATTCTAACAGATGTTCTTATATATTTTTGCGTCATATTTATAAAAAGCAGATTAAAGAGAAATATTTAGACAATTTTTGACTCGAAAAGATGCAACAACAGAGTTTCGCGTGTCTTTATCATCAAAAACACTAAAATTGATTTTATTCTTTCTACAACCGGTCGTCGTCACCCTAGTGACGAGTAGTATATCACAACACATGCAACAGACGTGACCTATCCTCATAGGTTTCGCTCTCGTTTACATGATTAGCTGGCTAGACCGATGGCCTAGTCACTAAAACCATGTCATACGGTAGAAGGCAAAGGAGAGCATACCTATTGCCGACAAAACACAGCTTTTTTGTCAACTTTTTCGATTTTGCTCATGTTATAAAAAACAATGCAAAATTCTAGAAAACAGACAAATAACGCCATAGCAACAGAACCAATAAGCATAAAACCCACACAAAATGTGTGGGCTTTTTTTGTTCATGCAAATAAACCAATTAAATATATATTTTTCGTTTAATAGGTATTTCCCAATGGCGGACACGAGCAAATAAGCATTCTGTCTCCCGCAACATTATCAATACGCGATACAGGAGGCCAATATTTATTGGCTGGATCAAGAAAACTGTTGGGAAAAGCAGCTTCTTGTCGCGAATAGGGTCGTGCCCAAGCATCATCTAAAGTATCTACCACTGTATGGGGGGCATTCACCAATGGATTATTGTCTTTTGGCCAAACCCCGCTACCAACTTTCTTAGCCTCTTCAGCAATAGAGAGTAAAGCATCACAAAAACGATCAATCTCTGCTTTTGGTTCTGATTCCGTTGGCTCAATCATCAAAGTTCCCGGAACAGGAAACGACATCGTGGGCGCATGGAATCCATAATCAATGAGACGTTTTGCAATATCATCAACACTCACCCCATACTGCTCTTTCAACACGCGTGTATCCACAATACATTCATGCGCAACACGCCCATGCTTGCCCCGATAAAGAATGGAATAAACTGGTGAAAGACGTGCAGCAATATAATTGGCATTTAAAATGGCTATTTGTGTTGCATATTTTAAGCCATCAGCCCCCATCATTCGAATATACATCCATGTAATCGCAAGAATAGACGCACTTCCATAAGGAGCAGCCGAAACCGCATGTGTTGTCCCATCCTGTTCATGACCTGGTAAAAATGGTTTGAGATGCTTTGCAACACCAATTGGTCCCATACCAGGACCACCCCCCCCGTGGGGAATGGCAAATGTTTTATGAAGATTCATATGACAAACATCAGCGCCAATATCCGCAGGACGAGCAAGACCCACAAGGGCATTGAGATTAGCACCATCAAAATAAACTTGTCCGCCATTTTCATGAATAATAGAACAAATTTCCTTAATGCTTTCCTCGTAAACACCATGGGTTGAAGGATAAGTAATCATAAGAGCAGCCAATTTATCTTTATGCAATTGCGCTTTCATCTTGAGATCGTCTACATCAACATCACCATCGCTTAAACATTTTACCACAACGACTTCCATCCCTGCCATATGGGCCGAGGCTGGATTGGTACCATGCGCAGATGCAGGAATAAGACAAACTGTACGTTGATGCTCTCCCCGTGATTGGTAATATCGTCGGATAGCCAAAAGCCCAGCATATTCACCTTGAGCACCAGAATTTGGCTGAAAAGAAACTTGCGCAAATCCTGTAATTTCGCACAACCACGCATTTAACTGGTTGATCATCTCTAAATATCCCGCTGCATCCTCTTGTGAAACAAAGGGGTGTATATTGGCCATACTAGCCCAACTTACAGGCATTAATTCAGCCGCAGCATTAAGCTTCATTGTACAAGAACCAAGAGGGATCATAGCGCGATCCAGCGCCAAATCCTTATCCGCTAAACGACGCAAAAAGCGCATCATATCTGTCTCTGAATGAACCGCATGAAAAAAAGGCTGAGAAAGAAAAGCAGCCTCCCGTTTTTTTCCAAAGAGTCGAGGAGAAGCCTTATCGCCTAATTGTGCCCCAAAAAGCTGCGCTAAAGCACCAGCATCTCCTTCTGTTGATAATTCATCAAAATTGATTGCAATAGTGTCATCATCAAGAACACGAATAAGGCGCCCACCTATTTTGGCTTGATGCGCAATCTCACGCGCTTTTCCCTTAACAGAAATACTCACACAATCAAAAAAGCTTTTCCCTTCAACATGAACCCCTGCTGCTTCTAAACCAGCAACAAAACGACATGTTAAATGATGAATTCGCTGTGCAATTTCTTGTAAGCCTTTTGGCCCATGCCAAACAGCATAAGCGGTTGCCATATTAGCCAACAAAGCCTGCGCTGTACAAATATTTGACGTCGCTTTATCACGCCGAATATGTTGTTCACGTGTTTGCAAAGCCAAACGAAAACCAACGCGCCCTTTGGTATCCACGGATTGACCAACAATACGCCCTGGAATAAGACGCGTTAACGCATCACTCACAGCAAGGTAACCAGCATGTGGACCACCAAATCCCATCGGAACGCCATAACGCTGCATAGAGCCAACAACGATATCTGCCCCCCATTGAGCAGGTGGCTCCTGAAGGGTAAGCGCTAAAGGATCAGCTACAACGATAACTAAAGCTCCCTTTTCCTTTGCCTCTTTTATGATCTCACTGTAATCATGAAAAGAACCTTTTGTATCTGGCCAAGATAAAACAATTGCCGCTGTATCAGAATCAATTTCGCCATTTTGGCTAATCTGAATCCCTTGTGTTTCAGCACGCGTTTGCGCAACACTCAAAGTTTGAGGATGTAAAAGACTCTGAAGAGAAATTTTTGTTTTTTTCTCACGGAAAGAGCGAAAAGCAAGGGCATTGGCTTCAGCTAAAGCAGTTGCTTCATCAAGAAGGGAAGCAGCAGAAACAGGCAAACCTGTTAGTTCACTAACCAATGTCTGAAAATAAAACAAAAGCTCTAAACGACCCTGGCTAATTTCTGCTTGATAAGGCGTATAAGCAGTATACCAAGCAGGATTTTCAAACAGATTTCGTAAAATAACCGGAGGCACATAAGTCCCATGATATCCTTGCCCAATAAAACTTTTATGCACATGGTTACGCTCCATCATCTTGGAGAGTTCTTCCAAGGCTTGTCCTTCACTAGCGGCCTCTGGAAGATTCAATAAACGTCCCAAATGGATAGAGTGCGGAACAGCTTGAGAAATGAGTGTCTCAACACTATCAAGCTCTAAAACATCAAGCATTTTTTGTGTTTCATCAGGACGAAGCCCAATATGTCGAGAAGAAAAAGAACGCTCGATCATGGTACTCATCCAATCAAAGCCTTATAAGCATCTTCATCTAACAACTCGTCCAGTTGAGTTTCATCTTGCAATGTCATCTTCCATAACCAGCCTTCTGTTTCGGCTTTCTGATTTACCAATTCAGGATTATCCGCCAATGTTTCATTTCTTTCGACCACTTCACCATCAAGAGGAGCATAAACATCTGAAGCCGCCTTCACTGATTCCACAACAGCCGCCGCCTCTCCTTTGGAAAGTTTTGTTCCACTTTGTGGTAAATCAACAAAAACCAAATCCCCTAATTGCTCTTGCGCATAATGCGTAACCCCAACAGTCACTACTTGTCCTTCAACTCTAAGCCATTCATGGTCTTGTGTAAAATAAGTTTTAGACATAAAAAATCATCCTTTAAAATAACGTTGTTCAACAAAGGGAAGAGAATGAACTGATAGTGCAATCTTTTTGCCTCGCAGTTCTGTAAAGACTTGTGTTCCTTCAACTTTAAAATCAACAGGAACGTAACCCATCGCGACAGGCCCCTCAAAAGAAGGACCAAAACCACCTGATGTTACAACGCCAATCTCATTACCTTGATCATCAAGAAGCAGCGCACCGGCACGAATAGGTTGGCGCGTTTGCGGTTTTAATCCAACACGACAACGAGCAGGTCCTTTTTGCAGTGCTTCAAGAAAAGCCTTTGCACCATAAAATTGTGCTTTTTCTCGAACACTTTTAGGAACAGCCCATGTTAGAGCCGCATCAATAGGTGTCGTATCAGGGGTAATATCATTTCCATGCAAACACAGCCCCGCTTCCAACCGCAAGCTATCGCGTGCTGCAAGTCCAATCCACTCAACACGAGAATCACTCAGCAATTTTTCAGCCAACATATGCGCATGCCCTATAGGCAAAGAAATTTCAAAACCATCCTCTCCCGTATAACCAGAACGCGTTATAAACCAATCCTGTTGTGGTTCGAATCCTTGCATAAAGAACAATTCATTCCCTGGCAAATCCGCATCAGCAAGAACAGCTGCCGCTTCAGGACCTTGAAGCGCAAGCAATACCCTTTCAAGAGCAATCACTTGACATTCAAAATCAACCGCACGCTTTTCCAATTCTACAAAATCAGCCTGTGCATTCCCAGCATTGGCAACCAACATAAAACGGCCCTCTTCCAAACGGGTAATGATAAGATCATCAAGAATACCAGCCTGCTCATTAAGCAAATAATTATACCGTGAGTGTCCAATCTTTAAAGCTGCTGCATCAATGGGAAAAGCATAGGACAAAAATTCCACGGCTTGTGCCCCTTCAACTGCAATCAATTTCATATGAGAAATATCAAAAAGTCCTGCATGTGCACGCGTATGAAGATGCTCTTTTAAAACGCCAAGAGGATAAGTTAAAGGCATGTTCCAGCCCGCAAAAGCACCAAATTTTGCTCCTGCTTTTTCATGCAAATCATATAAAGGAAGTGTTTTTAAAAAAGATGTTTCTTGTGCTGTGCCCATAATAACTCCAAAGCTGCGCTAACGCCCACAGAATATGGTCGTCTCTGCCCCCTCTGTCATCAACCTGAGAGACTCGCGAAAAAATTTTCCGCTTACACCTTCGGCGCGGGTTCTCCCGACTTTCCAGATCTGCCTTCTTCCTTTTACGGTCCTTAAAGCCTGAGAGATTATGGGCTATTTCCCCTTCGGCGGCAATGCGAAAATTTGCAATCTGCACTCTCCCGCAAAAGAATGAAAGAAACGATAACGCTCTTTCCAGCATATTTAAACCTATAGCCTATCTTTATCACACTGTCATTAGTAAAGTGATGAAAATACTCTCATTTTAAAACTTGCATAAGCTGCTTCAAAAGATTTATAATATTATCCTTTTGAACCTTACAAAAATTGCAAGGAACACATTTTAGGAAATTTAAGACAAAAATCAAAAGCTATAAACAAAAATACCTCTTGAAAATCATGCAAAACGTCACACACTAAAAAGATCGCAAGCAATATTCTTTCGCGCACAGTTCAACCTTAAAGATAGGGTTTCATATTCTTTTTGAGAATAAGGACTTCAAATATTTTATAAGTATGGTTTTAATGCACAAGAAGTAGGTTTTCTGCTTTCTCAATAGTGTCATAAATAGCGACTATTTACAGAATAAAACTACCGAACAAAGGTGACAAAATACTCATGAAAGCTGGTAATATCTCTTACAATTGCGAAAATGATCTTCCAAAGCAAATTGCTCTTTTTCCTTTAGAAGGTGCACTCTTACTACCCGGTGGTTTTTTATCACTTAACATTTTTGAACCAGAATCACTTGAAATGATTGAAAATGTTATGGTAACTGATCGTCTATTGGGCATTATTCAACCACTTTCATCGGATACAGATCGCTTCTCTACACAACTTTATAAAACAGGCTGTATAGGGCGCATTACAAACTACAGTGAAACAGGAAATGGACAACTGTTCATTATCTTACAAGGTGTTTGCCGCTTCACTTTAGAACAAGAATTGAAAAACACAAAATCCTATCGAACAGCTCTCATCCAATCAAACATAAAAGACTTGCAAGAATTTGATATTGAAGAAAGCATTAACCGAGAGAACTTACTCGACGTTGTAGAAAAATATCTAACCATCCATGAAATGGAATATAATTGGAGCAGTATCATAGAAGCCCCTACACCTATATTGGTTAATGCTTTTTCTGCCCTTATCCCCTTTACACCAGCAGAAAAACAAGCTCTCCTTGAAGCTCCAGATATCGAAAGCCGTGCCCAAACTCTTCTTGCATTAACAGAACGCTCGCTCATGAAACAAACAGGAACAGATTACCGCTTAAACTAATGAATATCCAAACATGAAAAAAATGACTACAGATCCCAAAATGCTCGAATTGCTCGTCTGCCCAATGACGAAAGGCACGCTCTCTTTCAACCGAAAAACACAAGAGCTCATTTCTCTCAAAGCCAAACTTGCCTACCCTATTCGTGATGGCGTTCCCATTATGCTTGCCTCAGAAGCGCGCTCTTTGCAAAACAATGAAGAAATAACGCATAAAAAATAAAAAATCCTCATGCAATTTCCCTCTACAAGCCCACTGTTATCAAGCCTCTATCAATATGATATCTCAAGTATTGACGAATTCTGAAAAAAAGCGTTTTACAATAAAGATATTTATATCGCTTTACACCTTGTAACAAAAGCCAAAAATATCACCAGATTCTCTCATTCCAGCCTGTTCATACTAAAGCAATCAAAACCATTCGCTTGCACAACACAAGCATCTGAATAAAAATAATTAAAAAGGGAATAAAAATGGCTCTTATGAACCTTTTAAATACAAAAGCCATAATAACATTTTGAATCAACCCAAGTGAATGAAGTTTATTATATTAAACATAAAGATTGTTATATTTCATGGACTTTAATTTATACTATTTACGAGCAACATGTTTGAGATACCTCAATTTAAGATGAATAAAAACGATAAGCTGTATCATCTTCTGTATACCATATAGAAGACAAGAATATTTATCTGTTTGCATAATCTTTGAAATGAAGACGCAACCTAATTTGGGAGAGAAAACATAAAATCGTAAAGGAGAAAATCACCCCATTACCTTGCCATCACCCTTTAATTCCGCTTTACAATTTTTAAAAGTATCTAAAGTATCTCAAGCAATATTTTTATGTATAATACACGCATTAATTACGTGAAAACTTGAAAAAATAAACAAGAAACACTGTTGTAATTTCAATTGACGATTGAAAGTAATTGCCTTATGAAGGAGGCTTGTGTTTTTGGTTGTATACGCAACAATCAAATAGGGTCTGGAAGCCCGAAAAACTCAAACTAGAAATAAAACCGCTTTTGCGGATATCCCGGAATTTCCGGGGGCTTTTGTTATGTCCAAGTGCTTTCAGCACTAAAAGCAAGAGGCTGTTTTGAGTCAGCACTTCCAGCCCCCGGAATACTAATGCGAGGGCGCTCGCAACCGGTGGGGACATCAAGTGAAAGCTAAAAATCTACATTTTTACGATATTTCTTTAGGCAAAAAAATTCGCTTCAGAAGAAACGTCATGGGGGTTTTCTCAAAAACAATTAGGAAGTCATTTAGGCGTAACATTTCAACAAATCCAAAAATATGAAAAAGGCTTAAATCGCGTAAGTGCAAGACGTTTACAGGAAATTGCTCATATATTAGATGTTCCCGTTTCCTTCTTTTATGCTGATAGCGCAAAAAAGAAGAGAACCTCTATCATTGTGATGACAGAATAGCAAGCAAAGCAGAATATTTACTTTTGAAAAATTTCAGAATACTGACCCGCAAAAAACAAAGAGCAATTTTGCAGTTGATTTCTGATGAAAAAAATAACCCCTTATTTTCATAAATTCACCGCAAGGATAATCAAAGTCCTTAATAATCTTGACAAGAATTTTGCCTGTCTCCCCATACCTCATGAGAATGAAAATGCTTAATCTAATCTGGTATGTAAATAATCGGAATTCTAACGAGTTTAACTTAGAAATAGCACTTTGATTTATAATCATATATCTAACGTTATTGATATTGAATAAGTGTTCCGAATATCGTAAAATTCTTTCATTTCAAACGTGTTCTATATTGAATCAATCAAAATCTCTTGTTTGCACATTACAAGCAAAGTTGGCGTGTAAGTAAAAATGTACAAAAAGGCATACCTCTTATTGAATCGTCTCACAGACCAAGAGCTGTAACGATATTGGGTGCTGGGAAAATGGATGATGGTGCTAACTTTCTCTTTTATTAAACGTAAATATGGGAGTGTTCAACGGCTGGCTTTCCACTCATATAAGTCACTTAAAAAAGGCTTGCCAAACAAGCCTAAGAATATTCCCACACACTAAAAAACACTTAAATATATCGAGAAAGCTTAAAGATCTTATACCATCATACTCCAAATAATGATATTTTATATCATAATATTATTAAAGTAAAAATAAGAAATATAAAGTAAAAAATAGATACGAAAAATATATGTATAACTTTCATAAGAATTTATATATACGAATACTTAAGTTTATTCTGTTGTGCTATGAATTCTATCATTTAAGGTATGAGGATATGAAGCACGCATACCTCCTTGAAACATTCAAATGTTTTTTAGATACCCAATATCTTTTGAAATATTTTTAGGCCTGCTTGTTGAGCCTTTAGTTTAAGTGAAAAATGGGAAGCCGCTAGAATCTAGCTGTTTACAGACTGTAATAGGAAGTTTCGCTTTTAAAGGCATAGGGAGAAAATCAAATAATTCAACAATTAACAAATAAAGTATTAAAAGATTCAACCAACGCGATACGTAATACCATCTTTAAAAAATTCAAAAGTATGAAGGTAAACATTGACAGAAGATAAGGAATTCACTTAATTAAAGTGCTCTCTAAAGAGGTAATAGTTTAGCGTAAAATATTCAATTTTTTCAATTCTGAAAGATTAAAAGAGACGTATCATTTGAAATAAAACAATTTATTGTGCTAACGATGATGATTGGTGTGCACAAAATTGAGTTGTTGAAAATCAAAAATATAATTTAACGATGTTCCTTGACCAACTCACTCTCTCCTGAGTATAGCACGGGGAATAAACGTGGAGAGACATGAGGAGTATAGAAAATGAGTTTTAAAGTTGCAATTGTTGGCGCAACCGGCAATGTTGGTCGTGAAATGCTTACAATTTTAGAAGAGCGTGGTTTTCCTGCGCATGAAATTGTCCCTCTCGCATCACGACGCTCATTAGGACAAGAAGTTTCTTATGGAGATAAAACTTTAAAAGTAAAAGCACTGGATACTTACGATTTTTCAGACACAGATTTTTGTCTTATGTCTGCAGGAGGGAGCATTTCCAAAGAATACGCCCCTAAAATCGCTGCTACCGGCTGTGTCGTCATCGATAATTCCTCCATGTGGCGCTATGATACCAATGTTCCGTTGATAGTCCCTGAAGTCAATGGCGAAGCTATAAATGCCTTTTCTAAGCGTAATATTATAGCAAATCCTAATTGTTCAACAATTCAACTGGTCTTAGCTTTAAAACCTCTCCATGATGCTGCAATCATTAAACGTGTTGTTGTCTCTACATATCAGTCTGTTTCTGGAGCTGGTAAAGAAGGAATGGACGAACTTTTCGAACAATCACGTGCAGTTTTTGTTGCAGATCCAATTACATCAAAAAAATTCACTAAACGCATTGCCTTTAATGTCATTCCTCATATCGATGTTTTCATGGAAGATGGTTATACAAAAGAAGAATGGAAAATGACCGTGGAAACAAAAAAAATTCTCGATCCGAAAATTAAATTAACAGCCACTGCTGTTCGGGTTCCTGTCTTTATCGGTCATGCCGAAGCTGTCCATGTTGAATTTGAAAAACCACTAAGCGCATCTGAAGCACAAGCGCTCCTACGCGATGCACCCGGCTGTCAGCTTATCGATAAACACGAAGATGGTGGCTATACCACCCCTTATGAATGTACGGGAGAAGATGACACCTTTATTAGCCGTATTCGTGAAGATATCACCGTTGAAAATGGTTTAGCTTTCTGGGTTGTTGCCGATAATTTAAGAAAAGGAGCAGCATTGAATGCCGTTCAAATTGCTGAATTGCTCATTTCTCGTAATTTGATCAAGCCAAAGTCGATAAATTAATCATCTTCCTGTCCGACAGGACAAGGAACCTTATACAAAGCCGGTCTGTTAAAAAGTCCGGCTTTTTTAACAGCTTCCCTCTAACACCATCTTAAAAGGTTATTATTTCAAAGCACTGGCAAATTCCACCCTGCATATTCTTAGCTCTCTCTGCCTTAAAGAATGAAGCTCTTTCCCTGCACCGATCTGAACACAATCGCACTTTTGAAGGAGCTTGCACTAATATCCACCTTAATGCCGCTTTACGAAACAGCAAGAGCAGCAGCATAAGCATTGTTTGCTTCATGCTGCTGATCCTTTTTGTCATTCCGGTTGTGAAATTAACTTTACCCTTATCGAGCAGGATAAGTCACGACACGGTAACGCGTTTCATTGCGTTCAAAGTTTTTGTAATTGACATCATCCGGAAAGGAGGGATTATAAGCATTCACGCGCTTTACAGAAACTCCTTGCGCTTTTGGCGACGGATTTAAAATTGTCCGCTCATCTCTTTTTTTTACCCCGGTGGAATCGATAATCATATCTGTTCTATAGAATTTTTGCATGTTTTTGCGTGTTTTTTGAATCGCCGGAAGAGCTTTAAAATCAGAAACAGCCTGTTTCACTTTTTCTTTTGGTGATTTTACCATGGATTTTGATTTTGCTGGCATCTTTTTAAAAGCAATGGTAGGAACATCGTTAACATTGACGTAACGTGCAGATGCCCAACCAACTTTTCCATGATAACCAAGAGAACACCAAGTTTTATTGGATAGGCAGCCATAAATTTGCACTTTTGCTCCCATTGGAACCATTGCGATAACTTTATAAGCTGTCGCAGGGCCTGTGCGTAAAGATACCTGACCTGATGCAACACGAGCAACTGTTCCTGTAATGGTTCCAGCTTCCGCGTGAAAAGCAGTCACAGCCACCCCTGACGCTCCTAAAGCCCATAAAGTCATCATTGTTGATAAAAATTTCTTTCTTAACATTATTTTTCTTCCTCTCTAAAACATATGAAGGACAAAAATTCGCCTTTGCAAAAATTTGCCGCGTTTAAATCCAATGATCAGCAACCTTTTTCCCCAAAAAATCCCACAACATTGCAACAAAACCTCTCTTTATCGCCTACACGAACACGGCCTTTTGATCTTGATTGCGCAGTATGTTCTTCATGAATTTACGGCTAAAACATCATCTGATTGTCCAGTTCTTCAACCAATTGTCCCTTACAGAAGTTTTTAAAGGGGCATTGGTTCCCTCAACAAATGATTGCAATAAAAGAATTAATTATTTGAATTTCAGAGAATTTCTATGAACAAAAGATGATCAGCCCCCAAAACAACTAAAATAGAAGGAAAAATAATACTCTTTTAAAAATAAAAGTGATTGAATATTCTCTAAAGCTTGTATAACTTTAAATCTGCCTAAAAAGATACAGAGTATATTGAAACTTCCCTCAAAAAATTTCTCGAAAAAGAAAGTTAAAAGCATATGACATTAAAAAAATTTTTTCGTAGTCGGATTATAGGATTATTCCTCTCTCTCTTTGCACTTTTTTTGTCTACTGCTTTTTCCATGGCCGCAGACAAAACAAAGATCAAACTTGGTATTATGGAAGGGCGGGATGCGATTATTTGGAAAACTGCTGCGGAACAGGCTAAAAAAGCCGGTTTAGATATTGAACTCGTTTATTTTTCTGATTACGCTTTGCCTAATGATGCTGTTAACGCAGGAGAGATCGATGCGAATGCTTTTCAGCACGCCCCTTATCTTAATGAACAAATGAAACAACGTGGCTATAAACTTTCAATTGTCGGCTATACATTTATTGCTCCAATCGGTGTTTATTCACACAAAATAAAAGACTTAAAAGATCTTCGTGATGGTGCTCATGTTGGTATTCCGAACGACCCATCTAATGGTGGAAGAGCCTTACTTCTTCTTAATTCTTTAGGTCTCATTAAGTTAAAAGATCCTCATAATATTCTTGCATCTCCACTTGATATTATTGAAAATCCTAAAAATCTGCAAATTCGTGAGCTCGATGCCGGTATGTTAGGGCGAGCTATTGATGATTTTGATCTTGCAATTATAAACACAAACTGGGCTATTGTTTCTGGATTAAGTTTTGAAAAAGATGTGGTTGCATGGGAGAGCGCCAAAAATAATCCTTATGATAATATCATCGTTGTACGCACGAGCGAAAAAGATGAACCATGGGTTAAAAAATTAGTTGCCGCTTACAACAACGATCTTATCCGTACAAAAATCAAAGAGATTTTTGGCAAAACCGCCCAAACATCTTGGTAATTGTGCCAAATATCTGAGTAATTGTGCCAAATGTCCGAGTAATTGTGAATGGAAAAACCTACTCTTATCTCCTTAAAAAACATCAGCCGTTGTTTTAACAAAACGGCTGGTGTTCCGGTAATTAATAATCTCTCTTTAAATATCCATGCTGGTGAAATCCTTGGCATTATTGGGCGCAGTGGAGCAGGAAAATCAACACTTATCCGCTGTTTAAATGGGTTAGAGAAGATTGATGCAGGGGCCATTTTTTTTGAAGGTGTTGATATTTCCAATCTATCAGAGATAGAATGGGCGCCTTACCGTCAACGAATTGGGATGATTTTTCAACATTTCAATCTTCTCTCATCGCAAAATATTCTTGATAACATTGCATTGCCGCTTAAATTAAGTGGTGTAAATAAAAAACAACGCCACAAACGTGCCCTTGAACTGATTGAATTGGTTGGGTTATTTGGGAAAGAATATTGCTATCCAGCACAATTATCTGGGGGGCAAAAACAACGCGTTGGCATTGCTCGTGCTCTTGCTGCTAATCCTAAAATATTATTATCAGATGAAGCCACTTCTGCTCTTGACCCTGAAACAACACAATCTATTCTAGAGCTCCTTGCTGATATTAACAAACACCTCAATCTCACTATTGTGCTCATCACCCATGAAATGGAAGTTGTGCGCACCATAGCGCATCGCGTTGTTGTTCTTAATCAGGGGAACATTGTAGAAGAAGGACGTGTGAAAGACATCTTTACATCACCGCAAGACGATACAACCATAGCCATGCTAAAGCTTGTAACCCCGCAACTTCCTGAAAAATTTGCGAAAAATCTCAAACCAATCGGACGAGAAGCTGTCATTGAAATTAATATTGCCGGTGAAATTGCCCAGCAGCCTTTTCTTCATCTTCTAGAAAATGAGAGTGGTTTAAAAGCACGTATTTTGCATGGTGGCATTGATACAGTTCAAGATGAAACCATCGGGCGACTCTTCTTGGCTCTTCCTGGAGAAGATAAAGAAGCTTTAGAAAAAGCTGTTCAATGGTTAACGAAAAAAGGACGATATTGTGAGGTCTTAGGCTATGTTTAATGTTCTGTCTCATGAACTTCCCCAAGCTGTTATTGATACAATATTGATGACACTTAGTGCTTCTGTTATGGCATTTATTATAGGGCTTCCCCTTGGTCTTCTTCTTCACACAACAGCACGCGGAGGGATTTTTTCCTCATCTCTCATCAATCGCCCTTTAAGCATGATCATTGACAGTATTCGTGCCATTCCCTTTATTATTCTTGCATTTTATCTTCTGCCCATAACGCGTATCGTTGTAGGAAGAGGGATAGGAATGCCTGCTGTAATTTTTATACTGACCATTTCAGCTATCCCTTTTTATGCTCGCATGGCGGAACTCTCTTTTAAAACCGTTGAAAACGGTCTCATTGAAGCGATCCGCTCGATGGGTGCAAGTCGTCTTCAAATTATCAGACATGTTCTTATTCCTGAAGCTCTCCCTAGCCTGATTACAGGTTTTACAGTCATGGTCATTTCTCTTATAGGAGCCACCTCACTTGCTGGATATCTTGGTGGAGGCGGTTTAGGGGATATGGCAATCCGCTATGGCTACCAACGCTACAATACCTTCATCATGACCATCGTCATCATCCTTTTGATCGTGCTCAATATTACAACCCAATGGACTTCTGATAAAATCGTACAAAAACTTGATAAAACAAAACATTAAAAGACTTAAAATTTCACATGCCAATACCATCATCCTCTTTGCCACTTTCCAAGTGTACCAACCCTTGCCTATCGAAAACGCTCATAAGAGATTAGGAACTTTTTCCTTAAACAGTTTTTATCTCTCCCCATCCGTTTGTAACATGAAAGAAAATAGTTTTAATGGCTTTAATATAAAAGGGGATAAAATAAGAGATCTCATAGTATGTGAGACTCTCTTTAAATTAAGACATTGACCACAACCTCTCCAAACCGTAGATAACACATTGAATTTATAATGATAATATGGTGTTATTCATATTGAACGAGAACTCTGAATACCGTAAGATCCTCTCATTCCCAATTTGTTCCATATAGAATCAACCAAAACCTCTCTCTTGCACGTTACAAGCGGGAAGAGCCGTGTGAGTAAAAAAATACAAGAAAGGAAGGCATGCCTCTTATGAATTATCTCCAGCGCCAAGACCTGTCTTAACATTGGCGGCTAGCATATAATATGATAATAGTATCGGTTTTCTTCTTCACAAGCATAAAAATATGAGGGTGCTCAATGGCTTTATCGTTATACTATTCACAGGCGCCATTGCGAAATGGGTGTGACGAGCGTTGAGAGACATTGCTTTAAAATAAGCCTGTGAATTGGCAACGCAAGTATATTCCATTTGAAGCGTTCTGTTTTACGTGATGGGTATGATCCCATAAAGAACGCTATAAATAAAAGCGCGAAGCAATGCACTATCTTCATTAGAAAACTCCTCTTCAAAACGATCTAGGAAAGATAGTAACCTGCTATGGCTATCAACGCTATGATAGCTCGATCATATCTATTATCCTATAGATTATTCTCAATATCATCATTGAAGAAACTTCTAATAGAGTTGTATAAAAATTTTGTAAAATAAAGCACTCAAATAATCTAGATATTGGAAGGTTTTTCTTCCACAACAGCAACGATAAGCCATTGAGCGGTAAGAGCTGGTTTTTTTAACTTTTCAATTTCCACCGTAACCCCATAATGGAAAACCACTCGACCAGAAGGGCGAATTTCTGCGTCGTCTAACATAAAACGCGCACGTATCCGTACCCCTGTTTTCACAGGACTCATGAAGCGTACTTTATCGAAACCATAATTAATCCCCATTGTGGTCCCTTCCAACTCAGGAAGAGTCTCATAAGCGAGCGTAGACAAAAGCGATAATGTTAAAAAACCATGAGCAATCGTGCCACCAAACGGTGTTTGCTTAGCCTTTTCCTCATCAACGTGTATCCATTGATGATCATCTGTAGCGCATGCAAACTGATTAATCATATCCTGTGTAACAAGACGCCACTCCGATAATCCTACTTCTTTCCCAATAAAACTGGTGATATCTTGTACTGCTATTTTTTGCTGCATAACGCTATTCCTATTTTATTCGATAAAAGCCCCCCTCTTGCTTTTATAAAATCCATTGATTAGAGCATCAAGAATAAAAGATTAATTGTCTTAAAAACAAATGCACCTTATGAATGAGAAAAGTTCTTTAGTAGAATAGTTTTCAAATAGGAAAAAAGAATGGCAAGCAATGTGAACCTAACAGGTTTAGCGCATGATTTGAAACAACGTGCAGAAAACCATCCCCCCATCCGTATTGGACTGATTGGTTGCGGTGAAATGGGGACAGATTTATTATCAAGTATTGCGCATATGGATGGTATAACAGTCGCTGCTGTAGCCACGAGGACACCATCACGTATTTTTGATGCCGCTACACTAGCCTATGGCGAAGATGGACATGTCTGTGAAATTGAAAATGCTCATGCTCTCACGCAAAGCATTGAAAATGGTTTGATTGCAGCGACAGATGATATTGACCTTGTTTTGCGCCATGAACAAATTGATATTATCATTGATGCAACAGGCTATCCCGAAGCAGGAGCAGAAATTGGTATCAAAGCGCTTGAGAATAACAAACATCTTGTCATGATGAATGTTGAAGCAGATGTTACAATTGGCGCTTATCTCAAACATGAAGCAGAAAAACGAGGGCTCATTTATACACTTGGTGCCGGCGATGAACCAACTTCTTGTATGGAACTCATAGAATTTGTTTCAGCTCTTGGACATAAGATTGTTGCAGCAGGTAAAGGAAAAAATAATCCTCTGCGCTTTGATGCTACACCTGATGCTTACGAAGAAGAAGCATTCCAGCGTAATATGAATGTACGCATGTTGGTTGAATTTATTGATGGTTCCAAAACGATGGTTGAAATGGCAGCCATTGCCAATGCCACCGGCCTTCTCCCCGATTGCCCAGGAATGCATGGACCACGAGCAGCGCTACAAGATTTAAATAAAGTGCTTATTCCAAAGCAAGATGGAGGCATTTTACAGCGATATGGTGTTGTAGATTATTCAATAGGTCAAGGTGTTTCACCAGGTGTTTTTGTGATTGCAGAAATAGCACACCCACGTTTACGCGAGCGTATGGAAGATTTAAAAATTGGTCAGGGGCCTTACTTCACCTTTCATCGCCCCTATCATTTAACAGCAATGGAAGTTCCCCTTACCTGCGCACGTATTATGCTTTATGGAAAAAAAGATATGGTCCCTCTTAGCCATCCCGTAGTAGAAGTCTGTGCTGTTGCTAAAAAAGATTTACATCCAGGTGATCAGCTAGACTTTATCGGTCTTTATACTTATCGTGCTTGGATAATGAACATCGCAGAAGCACGCGCTCACCACGCCATTCCTTGTGGTCTTTTGGAAAAAGCAACAGTAACAGCTGCAATTAAAAAAAACGAACTCATTACAGTACATAATACAGCCATTCGTGAAGATCAATGGATTGCACGTCTTCGTGCTAAACAAGACCTTTTACTTCATTACCCTTCTTCCACTAAGCTATAAATGCTCCTGAATTACCTTACTTAACAGTATCCTTCCCTTAAGCAACAGAATAACCCAGAATACACCTCTATCGCAAATACAGGTTTATATTTTAATAAAAGCATTTTCCAACGATGCACATCACCACTTCCCTCTCACAATATGTCCTGTAAATGCGACAATATAAACCACCCCATGAGATGGCATAAGATTCATTGTGTATCACTATCTTTACTCTATGAAGATACAAACCAGCATCATCATTTATTTGCCAATATTACAACAGCCCTTGAACCTTAGAGATAATTCATGAGAAGAATTTTTACTCTTTTTTCTTTAATAATTTTGTCCATACACGAACACAACTTGTTATACATAAAAAATACTTTTTATGGATTTAACATCAACAAATTTGAAATGATAAATAATAATTTCTCATTTTTCTTATTGCGTGAAAGCCATGAATACAGGGATACTTTTTTATTTTATCCCCTTATGAAAGATAAAAAAATTTAAAAAGGATAAAATATACCTTTGATGAATAATCTTCATATGAGAAAAGGTAGACAATATTAAAAGACTGATAAAGATAGTAAGTATACTATCCTTATTACTAGAAAATAACCATAAACTGTAAAAAAATCAGGTTACACTAATTTGTAAAAAAAACATAAATGTAGGATCTTGAACTTTAATAATGTTAATAAAAGCTACATTTAATATTAAGAGTAGTGATTTTATTATCTAGTATAGTATAAATAATAAAATATTTATTTTTTTAAATAATGAAGTGAACAAAAAATCCTCGACTCTGTCAATGAGCTTTCTACTAAAGTGTAATGAATATTCCAAAAAGAGATACAACAGCACCTAATACATCCCCAATACATAAAGAAGCAAGAAGTGATAAAATACCTATCCCCCCCCAAAAGGCTGAACCTGAAAAGGCAGCAGCTTTTTCAGGTTTCCCTAAAGCAACTTCATTTTGTCCTTCAATGTTATGGATAACAACCCTATCTACCGCTTTAACAACCGCACTTTTTTCTAATGTAGAAACAATTCCTCCCTCTTGAAATTGATTTTTTACAAAACTTGCATTTCCCTCTATAGTTTGTACAAAAAAAAGAATAAATAGTGTAAAAGTAAATGAACATACACGATTTTTAAATATTTTAAACATAGCTTTCTTTGCTCCTCTTTTTCTTCACTGAAAAAATGAAAGAATATTCACATATATAAAAACCAAAACTTATATTTAATCTATTTAATCATTTATATAATTACACATAAATAAAATATTATATGTAATTTTGTTATTAACATATAACACATTATGTATTACATGTAAAGATAAAAAACAATAAATGATAAAAATAATAAGAATTTGTTAAATTTATTATTATAAGAAATATTACGAAACAAATTCATTTAAAAAATTATATAATAGAGCTTTTATAAATAATTTAAAATGTAATTAATTTTAAAGAATTATAACATTAAAAACTTTCAATATAATGATAGTGCTTGTCTATTATTTCAATAAAAATAAATAGAACTTAATGGATTTTTATTATATCACTCATCAGTAATATTAAAAAATAAAATTGGTAGAGAATAAAAAACTTGATCTAAAAAAATATATCATAATAAATAAATCTTTAAATAGTATACTATTTTTCTATAAAATAGGTATAAATTGTAACAAAATATTGACTTTCAAACCTAACAAAACAAACGCATAAAATAAGTAAATCTATCAGATTGACAAAAACATTATAAGCAATAATTGATCTCCAACAAACTACCTAAAATTAAATAAAAAGAGAGTCATGAAAAATAAGTTGATCCCACAAAATACTGAAAAACAACTTTCTTTATTAATTTTTATAAAAGTTATTCCATATTTTTCGTCAATATTGTAGAGCGTAGCCTTATTTATATTTTGAGTAATTATATTTACTCTGTATTAGTAAAAAATAATTCTCTTTGAAATAAATTTTTGTAATATTCACATAACTGTCTGCAATTTGTGCAAAATGAATAATAATAAAGAATTGATCAAATGCTTGAAGGAAAAGTGATAGAGAAAATTACTAAAAAATTACATTTTTGAAATACTAACTTAAGTAGCGCATTGAAAAAATAACGCCATAAAACTGATATTGAATAATAAATTTATTGTTTTGCCTGTTGAATGAGAAAGCTAACGATTATAAAACTCTCTTATATTTTAACTCTGTTTATATTGAATCAATCAAATTTCTTCACTTGCAAATCACAAACGAGATCGATGTGTGTATAAATACACTTGAAGAAAGGAAAATATTACTTATGAGGTATCTTAACTATCAAGCGCTGTTAAAATAGTATTGAAAACTGGCAAAGTGAATGATGATGCCCCTTTTTACTTTTAAAGTGTAAAGATGGTGGAACACAATAGATTTTATATTATAAGGTTTTACCCTTATACCATTCACAAGCTGCGTCGTGAAATAGGCTTTGGTGTACTAAATGTTTCTTTAAAACAAGCGTGTCGATGTGCAACACAATGGCGTTCTGTTTATCATGTATCCAACGGTGTTTCTTGTATCCAACTGTGTTTCTTTTTGAATCATCTTATAAACTGCTCTCTGAGAGAGCAAATTCTATCTTAGTGAATTCTTCCCTTTATATTCATTTTTTCTCATGAACACTAAAGTCTGTTAATACACTATCCAAAATAAAATCAATCAATTTCTATTCTTTTGTAATATAGATACGTACACTTAACTTAAGAATTTAGGAATGCTGATTGAAACCAAAATCTGTTCTATCGTAGTACTCATAACAACAAAAATACTTTGACTATTCTTGCTCCATAGCAGAAAGAAGCATATGCAGCTTTATCAAAACTTTCACTTTAATAGACAATAGAAAAATCAGTTTTCATTACATGATGTGAAGTATTTAATATGCCCGAAGATTTACTTGTCAAAAACAAGAATACATATCAAAAATCTTACAAGAGATATCTATCTTGAGAAGAGTCACCTCATATTACATCAACAATTGAATTGGCTTTTTTCAATAAAAGCTTCACTGTTTTTAACAAAGCTCTCATTTTTATAACATCCCTCTGTAATGTAAAAATATGATATTTGCATTTCTTTTATATATAGACTAAAAAATAACTCTAAAGCCTTTGATCACTTTATCTCTGTTGACTTCTCTTTTGGGCATTAATTTATGGTATCTAACCCACCTTTTCTCGCTCTTTTACCTTTAGGTGCACATGAATATCACGGAGAGCACCTTCCCTTTGAAACCGACTGGATTATAGCTGAAGCATTTGCAAAAGCTCTCACTTTACAAACAAAAGAGCAATTCCCTATCGCACTTTTACCAGTTGAAAAGATTGGCTATTCCATAGAACATATGGATGTTACAGGTACACAAACCCTTACCTTTTCTGATGCGATTAAGCGATGGATAAAGATTGGTGAAAACTGTTATCACAAAGGGATCAACCGTCTTCTTCTTCTCAATGCTCACGGAGGCAATTCACCTTTAATGAGCATTGTTATCACCGAATTACGAAAGCGTCTTTCCATGCTCGCTGTAGCAACAAGCTGGAGCCGTTTTGGTTTACCACAAGGTCTCATGGAGCCATCTCAACAACATCTTGATATCCATGGAGGTTTTATCGAAACCTCTCTCATGCTTTATTTAGCACCGGAAAAAGTTCATATGGAGAAGGCAAAAAATTTTCATAATAAGCAAGCAGATATGATTGCCAATTATCGATATTTACGCGCTTATGGTCCTCATGCCTTTGGTTGGACAATGCATGATCTAAACACGCAAGGTGCAGCAGGAGACGCAAGCAAAGCAACACCACAAGCCGGTGAAGCAATCTTTTCTCATGTTCTGTCTCAGCTTCGTGATTTACTTGATGATATCCATCGATTTAACATAAACACATGGCAATAAAGAACAATAAAAGGTCCCTCCATGGAAAAAATACAGCCCAACAAACTTCCTGTTACGGTTCTCACAGGCTATCTTGGCGCAGGAAAAACCACACTTCTCAACCGCATTCTTAGTGAAAATCATGGCAAACGTTATGCCGTCATTGTCAATGAATTTGGTGAAATTGGTATTGATAATGACCTGATCATTGAATCAGACGAAGAAATTTATGAAATGAATAATGGTTGTGTTTGCTGTACCGTACGTGGTGATCTCATTCGCATTTTGGAAAGTCTCATACAACGTTCTCATCGATTTGATGCGATTATTATCGAAACAACAGGGCTTGCTGATCCCGTCCCTGTAGCACAAACCTTTTTCATGGATGATACGGTCCATGAAAAAACAGCTCTCGACAGTGTCATAGCGGTCGTTGATGCAAAGCATTTGCCCTCTCAACTAAAAACAAATCGTGAAGCTGAAGATCAAATTGCTTTCGCAGATATTGTTCTTTTAAATAAGATTGATCTTGTTACTCAACAAGAACGCAGCCATGCTGAATCTCTCATTCTAGCTATTAATCCTCGCGCTATACTCTATACAACACAGCGCGCCGATATTCCTCTTGAGACACTCCTTAATCGTGGTTCTTTTGATCTCCAACGGACTCTCGATCATGAGCCTCATTTTCTCGATCACCAACATAAAGACCAACACGCCGACCATGTATGTGGTCCCGATTGCGATCATGACCATCATAACGTATCCACCCTTCATGATATTACCATCACTTCTGTAAGTTTAAAAACAGGCGCTTTGCAACCAGAAAAGTTTTTTTCTTGGATTCAACAGGTTACGCAGCAACAGGGGCCTAATATCTTGCGTCTTAAAGGCATTATCGCCTTTCAAGGAGACGATGATCGTTACGTCATTCAAGGGATACATATGCTTCTTGAGGGACAACATCAACGCCCATGGCGTGAAGATGAAAAACGAGAAAGCCGTCTTGTCTTTATCGGACGCTCTCTTGATGCCAAACAGTTAAAAACTGGTTTTGAAAATTGTGCATGAGTAAGTAATAATGCCAAACATTACCCATTATGATCTCAAAAGTTACTGCCTTTCCTGCGGTTTTATAGGCAATAAACCAGCCTTTGTTTCCGTAGAAGGTTTCATTGTTTTTTTAACCCCAACCCCACAAATCGTTGAAGTTCACCAAGGAATAATTTCAAGCCATTTTTCCCATGACAATACCGCAATCATCACAGGGGGAGAAGATGGAAAAGTCTGTCAAACAACCGCAGCGGATCACACAGAAGTGTTAAGCCAAAAAGAACGCAAATGGATAAACAACGTTGCTTTTGGACCACAAAAAGCTTTTGCCTTTTCCTCCTCTCGTCTCGCATTTGCACAGGTTGGAAAAGAACAGCAAGAGCTCACGCATGAACGCAGTGTAGAAGGCCTAGCTTTTGCCCCAAAAGGTTTACGACTTGCCGTTGCCCATTACAATGGTGTTACTCTTCATTGGTTATCAACGCAAATATCTCCTACCACATTGGTATGGAAAGGAGCTCATTGTGGTGTCACCTTTTCACCAGACAACCGCTATGTCATTTCCACGATGCAAGAAAATGCCTTGCATGGCTGGCGTCTGACTGATAATCAGCACCTCCGCATGAGTGGCTACCCAAGCAAAGTCAAAAGCTGGTCTTGGAGCGCCAAAGGAAAATGGCTAGCAACCTCAGGTGCCTCTGCTGCAATTATTTGGCCCTTTCATACAAAAGACGGCCCCATGGGAAAAACACCTCTAGAACTAGGCACACAAGCAAATGCGCTTGTGAGCACCGTTTCATGCCACCCAAACAAAGAAATTGTAGCAATAGGCTTCAATGATGGAATGATTTTAGCCGCATATTTTCATGATGGAAAAGAAGTCCTTCTAAAAGGTTATGGGAAAAGCGCTATCTCAGCACTCAACTGGGATCAAGCAGGGCACAACCTCGCCTTTGGAAGCGAAAATGGTGAATGTGGTATAATCAATATCACTGATTAAATTACACCAACAAGCGCAATCATCGCTGATAAAAAATGCCCACACAATCCTCCAGAAATCTTATCCCCTTGCATCTCTAGAGCTCTCAGAAATCCTATCTCCCTAATCTCTCCCCCCAAAAGTCTCCTAAAATCTTCGTAATCATTAAATCTTCCCTCTTCCTTTCCTGCACCCTTTCGACAAGAAAATACCTTAAACATGTTTTTGACATTTTAACATTGCTACCCCCATACAAGAATAAAAACATCACCCCTAAGACCGCCCCCTATCTCCCTATAAACATCTATATAGGCTACATACTTCCATAACAGCATTTTTCTTAAAAATTTGGCAAAAAATAGCTGATCTCATCATTAAAACAACGATTTATTCCTACGATCAGAAGAAGGGAATTCAACACTATTTTCCTAAATAAAAAGTTTTTTGAGTTCCCCCTCTAAAGAACAAAGTTTCCTACGAGCAGCCTTCTACACTTTAGTTTCTTGCCTAGAAAATTCTATCTAATAATCATTTCATGGAGCTTCTATTACCGCCCTCTGTTCCGGTATCACCTTCATCTCCAGATTCTGTTCCTTCTGCTTCTTCCCCTGTTGAACCAAAGCCTTCTGAGTCCTCTGATGCTTTGGAACCTTCGTCTAATCTCCAAATTAGAGCTGTTGTTCCACAGGTTCCAACTTATCTTCTTTTGCCAAATGCCTTATTTCATGCTGGTTTAGTGGATAT
>NZ_JBHIRA010000017.1:0-1291 GCF_042196825.1 Bartonella sp. AC10YNML
TAAAACCTCAAAATTTATAGTGTCATCAAATATTATGCTTATCTCTAGATAAATACTGTGAATCTGTAAAAAAATATCCACCCTCATTTTAATAAATAAGGGTGGATATTTTGTTCTGTTTTCGTTATTCGTATTATTTTATTTTCAGAGTAATTGCACCACCTATTCCCCAATGACCACCAGCACTCGTGGCAGAGAGATTAGAGCGGATTTTCCCGTTTTCAGATGTATAACCAGCACCAAGAGCAAATGCGGATTGTCCACGCCATGCGCCGCTACCAAATGAGACACTCAAAGATCCTGGCTCGTCGAAGTAACGTAGGTTGGATACTGCTAGACCAACGGCGGCTGCTTGCCTTGCCTCTTTGCGTACGCTCTTAATATCATAACTTAAAATATTAAACTTCATATCTGTATATTGGTTAGCCCGATCAACAGCACCATCAATAGCATCAATCCTGATATTATTTATCCGTTGATCTGTGTAGTGCTTCGATTCATCGAGAACAATTTTCATCTGTTCTTGGGTATAGTCATGGAGCTGACCGCCATTAACAGCTTCTTTCGAACCTTGTTCAATGCGACCATTGGCAACATTATCAATCATAACAGGTTCACTTTCATTCCCACCTTGTAGAGTGATCTTATTGGCCTTTTTACCATCAGCATCTTTATCATAGTTAACTGCCCCATCAGCAAGATTATTAACCGTGTTCTCAATATTATCAACTCTGTCTTCAATATTGAAAACCGTTTCACCAATATTCGTAACCGTAGTGGAAATATTGTCGACTCTGTTTTCAATATGTTTAATATCTTTTTCAACGCCAGTGATACGTTCGTTGGTCTCCCAAAGCTGTCCACCATTGACTGCATCTTTTGAACCTTCTGCAATTTTACCATCTGCTACATTGATAATCTTACTTGGTTGACCATCATGGCTAGCGTCATAAGCTTTTTTCTGCTCATTCCAATTTAAACCATTGGACGAGACATTGTTTTCAACATTTTGAATGCGGTCGTTTATCTTAGACATACTCTCACTTACGCCGTCAAAAGCACTGACAACGTCATGATAATCCTTCTTTTCACTAGAGCTCCCGTCAGCCTTGAATTGTGCTATCTTGAAAGTAGGAGCAGTCCATTCTCCATTATTATAGCCAGCGCCACCACCAAAATACGCAGCCAATTGGTTGCTCATAAGATAAAGTTGCGAACCATTTACTGCATCGGTTGAATCTTCAGTAATATCTCCATTGGCAAGAAATTTAATTTTGCTATTGGCTTTTCC
>NZ_JBHIRA010000017.1:1391-35022 GCF_042196825.1 Bartonella sp. AC10YNML
ATATTCGTGATAGAAGTATCAACAGCATTAAAAGCAGAACCAACATCATTATGAGAATTACCCTGAATTGTGTAAGTTGGTGCTTTACCATTAGATACATCTGCACCACCACCAAAATATTGTGATATATTTTGACTTACACCTGCAACGTCGCGATTAACCTGCTCCAACTGAGCAAAATTCACTGCATCATCAGGTTCTTCCCCAGCTGCCACTCCTGTAATCTGCTTATTGCCAGCATCAATGCCATCCACAGTTATTTTAGCCCCATCAGCAAACAAAATGCCATCATCACTGATAGAGCTTCTCCCAGCGGTAACTCGTTCCACTGTAATATTATTAGCTAGATCAAATGTTACATTATTGTTTTCCTCACCTTTTGTAATCTTAAGATTGTCACTTGCAGCCGACAAATCTACAGTATCTTGTACACCAACAGCTTTAGCATTTTTACCCCCAACAGATAGTGTCCAACCTTGGTCTACGTATTTTTGCAATGATTTTAACTGTGCAACATTAACGGCATCAGTGTCGCCACTACCAGCTGCCACTCCTACAATCTGGCGCGTTTTTTCTGATTTAGCATCACCAACACTTACTGCACCTAGTGTACTCGCCCATATCATGTCGTCAGAATCTGAAGGGCCTTTAGTTAAAGAATTATAACCGATAGCGCCCGCAGCAACATCAGCCACAGACTCGCTCCCAAGAGCAACGCCTAAATTTATCGTCGTTTTTGAATAAGCACCAAAAGCTATAGATTCCTCACTGTCCGCCTTAGCACGATGTCCAATAGCAATTGATTCTTCGCCCGTCGCTATTGTACGGCCCTCAGTAGGAATCGGCTTACTACCACTTCTACCTTCACCACCTATTGCGATACTTTTTTTACCTACAGCGTACGCCAAATGACCTACAGCAACAGTAAAGCTATTATCCACCTGCGCGCCATAACCAACAGCAACCGAATCTGGAGCGTTTACTATTATCTTGGCACCAAGAGCAACAATATCACTCTTTCCATGGAGTTTTTCAGCCTTTGTTATATCATTACCAAATATGACATTAGTACCCTCTACGTCACGTTGCAGTCCGGTATCGCGCTGCATTCTAGTCATAGAGTCATTACGCAAAGGATTCAATGCATCAATAATCGCTGTATTCTCACCATTCTGTACACTGATAATCGATTTTTTATATTGCCAGCCTGCATCTAATGTCCTTTCAGATGAATTTTTACCATCTGCCCTCAAAACATTCACAATAGGATCATCATTACTTATAGCAGAAAGGGTTTTGGTTAAAAAATTTACATAGTTATCGGAAGCGTTAACTTTTGGCATCATTGCTACATTCAATGCTGTTAAATAATTTTCCTTATCACCATCATAGTAATCATACGCAGAGATAATGCTTTGCGGATAAACCACGGCAGCATTCTTCACATTTTCAAGAGATGCTTTTGTTAAATCGAAATTTGCTGAAAAAACAGGAGCAGCATTCGATAAAAACAAGGCAACCGCAGTTCCCAACGAAGCTACTTTAAACAATGATGATTGACGATGTGAGCGAGAAAAACTCAAATCACGCAGATTTTGTGTAGTATATAATTTTTTCATAATACCCCCCTTCATAATAATAGATTAAAAACACAAAAAAGGTATGATCTAGAGCTCTAAAGCTTTCCTATTTCCCTTGCGTGTTCCTACTTTTACAGCGTGTTTTAGGACATCAATAAAATTAAGACGTAAGCTTTTGTTTCTGCAGCGACTTTAAAGAGTAATTAGGGGTAGGTTCATGAAAGTCAATTTAAGGAAGGTAAAAAAATACTTAATATTAGAATAGCTTTCGTTTTTTCTATCAAAGGTTGTGTATCGTTTTTTAGCTTTGATCTCTTTGAAAGAGATATAATTTTTGTGCCTATTGATCATCCGCTTAGGCATCAGTTTATTTTTCGTGAATAAGATTTTTTTATTTCATTAGAGGATTTATGAAAGCTTTTTACTAAAATGCACCATTTATATTCTTACTAATGGTAATGTATCTCGTTGCTGTATCCTGTTTTACAAAAATACTCACTGCTACTTGTTCTTTTATTCCCTTCAGTTGTGAAAAATTCACTGCATCAGTATTGCTAGTTCCTTCTACAACATTTTTTACTTGCCGCATTAATATTACCGGTGGTTATTTGCAGGCCATCAGTAATTACTAAGCCTGTTGCATCGACTTTTGTTTTCTCTCCTAATGTTATGCTTTTCAATGATATATCATTAGCCAAACCAAATATGAGCTTATTTTCATCATCCTCATCTCTTTTAACTGTGAAGTTACTTCCTCCAGATGAAAAATTTATTGTACTATCTAGCACCCATATCTTTAGCTTCCTCACCAGAAATAGACAGTTTCCAACCTTTTTTCTTACGACTTCTTCTAAATCCTGCAATTGTCTAAGGTTCATTGCATCGGCAGGTTTGCTACCAGCTGCTACACCTATAATTTGTCGCGTTATGTTCTTACTAGGAACACCAATACTTATTGCAACTTTCATACTTTTCCATTGAGATTCAGTGTTTTTAGCCGGTCCTTGCAGAAGAGACGTATACCCAAAAACGCCATCAGCCCTACCGGACACAGAGTTATCTCCAATAGCCCCCATCAACCGTCACTTTAGAATAGGAATCTAAAGCGATACTTCCAACCCCATTTGCTTTTGAATAGAAACCCATAGAAATAGCTTCTTGAGCAAATGCATATACACGGGTGACCAAGTGAAATCGAACCATATTCTAAAGTTTTAGAAACAGTTCCCACTACTGTTGAATAATCACTCTTCGCAAGTTGTATAATCATTTTCCCCGTATTCGCTCTTCTTATTATATTCACCACCTATTGCGATCTGCTTTTCTCTAAAGCGTGAGCCATATTGCATACAGCAACGCTCCATTCTTTTTCCGTTTGCGCTCCACTATCTAAAGCAATACTTATGTTTGGAGTACGTTGCATATCTGTAGATCGTTTCATTATAAAGCATACGTTTAAAACTATACGAAAATAAAAGCTAAAACTGTCTCATTTTATAAAGGGTATATTCGTATTTACATTGCGTGAAGCATTTTAACAAATAAAAATAATAGCAATCAATTTTTTGAATCTTTACCACTAAGGTCTTTTATTCTCAACAAAAGTTGTCATAGGCTTTTTATATTCGGATTTTATATAATTACGGGTGTTTTATACATTTAGAATAGCTTTAGAGAGCTCTGGAAAAAAGTAAAAAAATTGCCCTTTTCTTAAATAAGAAAAAGGCAAATCAATTTTATGGATTTAGTCGTTTATTAGTTGAGTATCACATTAACTCCTGCACTTATACCCCAGTGACCTCCAGAAGTGGTAATTGACAAGTTGGAACCAATATAACCGTTCTCTGAAGTATAACCTGTACCAAAAGCAAAAGCAGATTGACTACGCCATAAACCACTACCAAATGCGATAGTTAATTTTCCAGGGATATCACTATAGCGTAAACTAGATACCGCTAAACCAACAGCTGCTGCCTGTCTTGCCTCTTTTCGAACATCCTCAACAACATAACTTAATGTCGAAACCTTCATATCCGTATATGAATTAGCCCCACTAACGCCATCTTTTACAAGATGAGAAATTTGCTCATCCGTATACTTATTGGCACTTTCAAGCACAAAATCCATCTTATCTTTTAATTGACCGCCATTAACCGCTTCTTTCGAATCTTTTTTAATCTTTCCATCGGCTACATTGTCTATTAATACTGGAGAACTGTCATCTACACCAACTAATGTAACTTTATTGGTCTTTTTGCCCGTTTTTTTATCTTTATCATATTGTACAGATCCCTCCGTAACTTTATTTTCAATATCCTTTACCTGATCTGTAATCATCTGCTGAGTTTCCCAAAGCTGTCCTCCATTCACTGCTTCTTTTGAATCTCTGTCTACCTTACCATTCGCTACATTGATAATCTTACTTGGACTCTTAACACCCTGAGAATCAACATGAGATGCATCATAGCTTCCTTTTTCTTTATTCCAATTCAGACTATTCGAAGAGGTATCCTTTTCAACTTCTTTTATACGATCGTTGATATTGCTCATGCTGTCATTAACAACATCAAATGCTTCAGAGACACTATTACGCTCCTCTTTATCACCTTTCGTACCATCCTTATTAAAGACCTGAACGTAGAATTTTGGTCCTTGCCAGTTTCCTTCCTTATCATAACCAGATCCTCCACCAAAATATGAGGCAAATGTCTGTTGAAGAGTATAAATCTGACCACCATTAATCGCATCCGTAGAATCTTCTGATATCTTTCCTTTCGCAAGGAACGTGATCTTGCTGTTTTCCTTTTTACCTTCTTCTTCATGCTGTGCTACAAACGCACCTGCATCATCACTCCACAACAACGCATTTTGCTCAATGTTGTCTGAAATCTCATTATGAAGATTCTTGAAAACCTTATTTACACCGGAAAACGCGGCTGCAATGCTATCATAATCTTCCTCTACAAAGCTTCCATCTTCTTGAAAAGTCATTATCTTGAAACCTGGAAGAACCCAGCCATCACCATCATACTTAGCATCACCACCAAAATACTTTGCTAGCGACTGATTCAGATCATAAATCTGCCCGCCATTAACCGCATCACTCGAGCCTGATACTATAGAGCCAGCAGCAAGTGATGTGATCTTGCTTGCTTTTCTGTCATCACCTTCCCCATGCAGAGCGACAAAAGCTTTGTCACCATCGCTCCAAGATAAAGAATCTTGTGCAACTCCCTCTGAGACCTCCTTAATGCGAGCGTTCACATTCTTGATATTCTCATCAAGCCCTTTAAAGGCAGAACCAACATCGCTATGCGATTTATCTGTTACTTCACCACCTTTATCAATACTGGATAAATTATAAGTTGGCCCTTTAAAAGCACCATCCTTAAATTCAGCTTCTCCACCTAAAAACTTAGCTACATCCTCACCGATTTTATTAATCTGACCACCCGTGATGGCATCACGTGAACCCTTAGAAATCTGACCATCGGCAACATTATGAAGTGCTACAGCAGCAGAACCTTTACCTTTTCCTAAAGTCACACTTGCATAATTTATAGTGTTATTATCACCCTCTTTTTTATCATAGTGAATAACAGCCGAGTCATCTGATTGAAGACTGGTAGAAAGCTTCTCTAAACTTTCATCAAGCTGACCTTTGTTAACAGCTTCATTCACACGCTCTGCTTTCTTAACACCAGAAAGAATCCGGTCTTCTTTCTTACTGTTGGCAATGTTGATTTCACTGCCTTCTACTGCAGCTCCAATAGTGATAACTTTCGTCTTCTCATCCTGCTTGACAAGGCTATCGCTGACAACGTTAGTTACATCATTATGAACATTCGTAATAGAATTCGCAACACCAGCAAATGCTTCCGCTACACTCTTATAGCTTTCTTCACTTTCTTTACCTTCCGCATCAACTTTCTTGATCACAAAACTTGGAGCCTTCCATTGTCCTTGCTCATCATAACCTGCACCACCACCAAAATAGGTTGCAAGTTGTTGGTTCAGCGAATAAAGTTGACCACCCGTAATCGCATCCGTTGAATCTTTAGAAACATCACCATCTAAAAGAAACGTAATTTTGCTGTTATCTTGAGTGGCTACAGCTCTGCCTTTTTCTTCTTGCTTCTTCTCATGACGTGCTACAAAGGCATTAGCTTTATCGTTCCATAACAAAGCATCACCTTTAACTTGCTGAGTAATATTCGTTATGTTTTTAGTAAGTTCGCTAAACTTATTTGTTACATTATCATTGACATTCTTGATATTGCTATCAAGCTGGCCTTTGTTAACAGCGTCATTATTGTTCTTTGCTTCCCCAACACCAGAAATTATCCGATCCCCACCGCTTTCATTTGCAATATTGATTTCTGCGCCACCTACTTTTGCACCAATAGTGAGACGACTCGTTGTCTTATCTTGCTGAACAAAGCTCTCGCTTTCCACTTTAGTAATCACATTATTAACCTGTTCAGTCAATTTATTCTGAACATTCGTGATAGAACTTCCAACACCGGCAAGTGCATCTGCTACATTCTGATAATTCTTGTCAAAAGAAGTACCATCCTCACCAAACTGCTTGATCTTGAAATCCGGTGCTTTCCATTTGCCCTCTTTATCATAACCTGCACCTCCACCAAAATATTTTGATGTATTCGCCATAGCCGTTTCCAGATTTCTCGCTGTGGACGAAAGACTCTCACTGATTTTGCTTAACTGTGAAAAATTAACTGCATCGTTCGCTCCAGTGCCATCAGACACTCCTGTAATCTTTTTACCCCCTGCATCTATCCCAGAAATGATTATTTTCGGTCCACCAGAAATCACTAAGCCTGTTGCATCTAGGGCACTGCTTCCTGCAGTTACTTTATTGACTGCAATATCCTTAGCTAGATCAAATTTTATATTATTATTATCTTTGCCTTTGCTAATTTGAAGATTTGTACTTCCAGCGGAAAAATCTACCGCGCTGTCCATGATAACGGTCGTATCATCCTTACCCCCAACAGAGAGTTTCCAACCACCATTTCTTACGACACTTTCTAAGTCTTTTAACTGTACAACATTTACTGCATCAGTAGGCTCACTACCAGCTGCTACACCTATAATCTGCCGCGTTATGCCCTTACTAGGATTACCAACACTAACAGCACCCTGCGTACTTTTCCATTGCGCTTTAGTGTTTATTGCCGGACCCTGCAGCATAGAAGTATACCCCAAAACACCTGCAGCCCTATCGGATATAGAACCGCTTCCTAGAGCAACACCTCCCGTAACCGTCACATTAGAGCTAGCGCCTATAGCAACTCCCTGCAGCGCCTGCTCCTTTGCGTATGCATTGTATCCCATAGCAATCGCTTCATTTGCATAACTATGTGCTTTACTACCGAAGGCTATTGAAAAATCACCAAATGAAACTGTTCTCTCTTTTTCATCATAACTATCGGTTAGAGAAGAGCCTATTGCAATGCTATTTTTAGTATTTCTACTACTACCAGCTAAAGCAGTTAAGCCGATAGCAATCCCTTGGTCAGCCTTCGTCTGCGCTACCTGCCCGAAAACAATAGCATCATGCGCTTCTCCCTGAGCTCGTACACCATAAACAAGAGGATTACCCAAATCCTGCTTGCTAGTTATCTGATCTCCCTTTACAACTCTTGGAGTTAAATCTGCTCTTGTTATTTTTTTACTTCCAGCATTCATATCAATTGAACGTATCGAATCGCTGGCTTCTGGCAAAACATTCACTATAGGACTATAATCACTTACACCAGTAAGAGTTTTAGTTAAAAAATTTGCATAGTCTTCAGAATTATTCAAACCAGCAACAGAGAGAATGCTTTGTAGATAAGACACGCCGGCACTTTTTACACCTTCAAGAAACGTGTTTCTAAAATCAGGATTTGCTGAAAAAACAGGTGTAACATTCGATAAGAATGTAGCCGCTGTAGCCAACGAAAGAACTTTAACAAAAGAAAAACGAGAAAATTTTAAATCGCTCCCTGCTAATTTTGTATATAATTTTTTCATAGTGAACTCCCCAATGAAAGAAATAACTATAAACACAAAAAAGACACATTTAAACGCTATACAGTCTTTCAAAGTTGTTTTTTCTAAACGTATTCAAAAAATTTAGTACCTGACTGAAAAGATAAAGAAGTTGTTTTTTAAGATTAATACGTTTTGCTCTTTTACATTTTCTAAGAAAGTAAATTTTTGGTAACTGGTTTTTTAACCTTTAAACTTATTGGTTGTTTTTTGCAAGGGGTAGAGTTAATTTAGCGTATTGTTTTATAACTTCTTCCAGTAAAGTTGAAATACATTTGAATGATAATTTTATCTTAATAGAAAACTTTTTAATAGATTTGTAGAGAGCAAAAGTTTTTTATCTGTAGAGTGCTACAGATTTTTCAGATTTAAAAATTAAAGAAGAAAATAATGAACTTATAATTTATGAAAGAACTCATTATCTTATTTTGAAATAAGAAGTTCATTTTGTTGAAAGTGTATAGGTTTTTTCTGTTTTTTAAACCTGTATTTATTATTATAGCGCTTATCAATTTGTATACATGTATTTTTACATACGTAACAACAATTCACCCCTGCCTCATGAGACAGGGGTGAAAAGGAATTTTTATATATTTTGTTTATTATCAATTCAATGTCATATTGAATCCCGCACCTACACCCCAGTGACCTCCAGAAGTTGTTGCGGATATGTTAGAGCGGTATTTTCCATTTTCTGAGGTGTAACCTGCACCAAAGGCAAATGCAGACTGACTACGCCATAAACCAGTACCAAATCCAACGCTTAATTTTCCAGGTGTATCATTGTAGCGTAAGTTAGACACCGCAAGACCAATAGCCGCTGCTTGTCTAGCCTCTTTTTTCACACTCTCAATACTATAGTTTAAAACATCAAACTTCATATCTGTATATTGCTTAGCCCGATCAACAGCATCATCAATAGCATCAATCACAATATTATTAACCCGTTGATCTGTATACTGCTTGGATTGATCAAGAATAATCTTCATCTGTTCTTGAGTATAATCATGGAGTTGACCACCATTTACAGCCTCTTTCGAACCTTTTTCAATTTTACCATCAGAGACATTATCAATCAGAACAGGTTCACTGGCATCCCCCCCCGCTAATGTGATTTTATTGGTTTTTTTGCCGTTTTCATCTCTATCATAACGAACAGCATCCTCTTCAATGTTGTCAACTCTATTATTGATGTTATCAACTTTGGCATCAATATTGATAACTGTATCACCAATATCAGCAATCGTATTGGAAATGTTATCAACTCTGTTGGTAAGATGCTGAACATCTTTTTCAACACCAGTGATACGTTCATTGGTTTCCCAAAGTTGTCCACCATTAACCGCATCTTTCGAACCTTTTTCAACTTTACCATCGGCTACATTGATAATCTTACTTGGTTGACCATCATGGTTAGCGTCATAGGCTCCTTTCTCCTTATTCCAGTGTAGAACATCTGAATCAACCTTGTTGATGACATCATTAATACGGTTATTTATGTTTACCATACCGCCATTAACACCACCAATCGCCTCAGCAACATTATGGTGCTCTTTCTCAACAGTTGTACCATCAGCATTGACTTGAACAATCTTAAAAGTAGGATCTGTCCATTTGCCATTCTCATATTTGGCACCGCCACCAAAATAATTAGCAAGCTTGTTGCTCATGAGATAAAGCTGGTTCCCTGTAATGGCATCCGTTGAACCTTCGGCAATCTCACCATCCAAAAGATATTTCAATTTGCTCTTTGTTTTCTGCCCATCTTTTTCATGACGTGCAACAAATGCTTCTTCATCATCATCCCACAGTAAAGCATCTTTAGAGAAATCTTCAATTTTCTGATTAAACTCATTGGATACATTCGTTAAGCGTTGATTCACATCTTGAACATTTTTATCAAGACCTGTTAAAGCATCACCAACATTGTAAAAATTAGCCTTCCCTACTTCACCACCTACAATAGCGGATAAAGTATATTTCAGCCCTTCAAAAGCACCGTTAATAAACTTTGCACCACCGCCAAAAAACTTTGCAATATCTGCTGATATTTTATTAATCTGACTACCATTGATTGCATCGTTGGAATTTTCAGAAATGCTACCGTTTTTCACGTTACGAAGAGAAACTGGTCCGTTGTTCTTATCGCCGCCCAAAGTTACACTACCGTAATTAACACTATTATCGTCATTCTTATCATAAAGAACCGCAGTAGCAGTTACTGTCTCAATATCTTTCGTAATATCCTTTATGCTTTTATCCAGTTGGTCTTTGTTAACAGCTTCATCGCCCTTCTCTGCTGCCTGCACACCAGAAATCTTACGTGCTACACCAGCATATCCTGCAATATTGATTTCAGTCCCAGCTGTATCCTTACCAATCGTGATAGGAGCTGAAATTTCATCTTGTTTAACAAGACTATTTTTTACCACATCGGAAATCTTATTATCAATCTTATGGATAGAAACATTCACACCAGTAAATGCCTCTGTAACATTATCATATGTATTTCCATCAATAACGAAAGTAGGTTTTATACCTTCAAGTACATCTGTGCTGCCACCAAAATATTCCGATGTATTTTTAGCAACTTTTTCAAGATTATCAGTAACAGTTTTGACATTTTCATTCGTCTTAAAAAGCTGTGAACCATTTACCGCTTCCGTTGATGTTTGAGAGAGTTTTCCGTCTTTCACACCGGAAAGTATTCTTTCTTTATTATCTTTATTTACAAGGCTGATTTCAGTACCACTTGTCGCCTTACCAACGGTAATAAGACCTTCAGAATCTTCTTCTTGTTTCACAAGACTATTTTCTGTCACATTATTAATCTGATTATAAATATCTGTGATAGAACTATCGACACCCTCAAAAGCATCAGCAACATTCGTATACCTATTCTCAACAATATTACCATCAGGATCGTTACGAGAAACTTTGAATTCAGGCCCCGTCCACTCTCCATCTTCATAACTAGCGCCACCACCAAAATAATTCGCAATCTGATCACCCATCGCATAAAGTTGGGAACCATTTATTGCATCTGTTGAATCTTCTGAAACATTGCCATCTAAAAGATACGTTAGCTTACTATTTGTTTTCTGTCCATCTATTCCATGACGCGCAACAAATGCTTGATCCTTTTCACTCCACAGTAAAGCATCTTGAGACAATTTATCAAACTCATTGGTTACATGCTGTATATGTTTATTCACATTTTTGACATTTGCATCGAGCCCTGTCAAAGCCGAGCCAACATCTTCAAAGGTTTTCTGTTCTACTTTACCATCTGTAGAAACTGTAGATAAATTATATTGTGGACCTGAAAAAACTCCGTTATTAAATTCTGTACCACCACCAAAATATTTTGCAATATCTTTAGATATTTTATTAATCTGGCTACCATTTACCGCATCTGTTGAATCTTCAGAAATATCACCATTTAAAAGGTGGGTAATCTTACTATCTGTTTTACGTCCATCTTTTTCATGACGTGCAGCAAATGCTTGTTTACCATCATCCCATAATAAAGCATCTTGAGAGAATTTATCAAATTTATTATCTACATATTTTATACGACTATTCACATTTTTAACATTCGCATCAAGCTTTGTTAAAGCATCACCAACATTTTCAGCTATATACTGAACTACTTCACCATCTGTAGAAACTGTAGATACGTTATATTGTGGACCTACAAAAGCACCATCCTGAAATGCTGCTTCCCCACCAAAGAATTTTGCAACATCTCCAGAAATTGTATTAATCTGGCTACCATTTATAGCTTCTTTCGAAGCCTTTCCGAGGTTTCCATCCGCAATACCAGAGATAACTCGATTTTCACTATTAGAATTGGCAACATTGATTTTGGTACCATCTTTTTGCGCACCAATTGTAATGAGCTTCTGCCCTTCGTCCCATTTAACAAGACTATTTGCTGTTACATTGTTAATCCGTGTATAAATATCTGTTATAGAATTATCGACATCTTTAAAAGCATCCGTTACATTATGGTGTTCTTTATCCTGAACAGTAAAAGTTGGCTTGAAACCATCAATCACATCTGTCTCACCACCAAAATATTTTGATATATTATCAGCATAATTGAAAAGCTGATGGCCATTTATTGCTTCTGTTGAATCGGAACTGACTTTTCCAACTGCAACGCCAGAAATAATTCGATCCCTACCTTCAGAGTTCGCGACTTTGATTTCAATACCTTCTTTTTCAGCACCAATGGTAATTAAATTTTTACTTTTACTCCATTTAACAAGACTATTATCTTCTATCTCAAACTTCATTTTATATAATTGTGAAAGATTAACAGCATCATGCTCATCGCTACCATCTGCGACTCCTTTAATTTGTGTCTTTGCAGCATTAATGCCACCCTTGGTCATGTTTGGACCATCCTTGATCATGAAACCGGCATTACTCATTCTGCTATCCCCTGTTTCTACACGACCAACTTTAATATATTCACTTAAATCAAAGGATACTTGATTGTCCTCGTTTTTGACAATTTTTATATTTGTGTTCTCACTCTCATTATCATCATCGTCTTTCTGCTTAACTGCAACAAAATTCACTGTACTCCCAGCTTTAACATCTGTAGCATCGTTCCCATCAACAGAAAGCTTCCAGCCTTTTTCTGCAATTGCTTTTACATCTTGCAACTGTGAAAAATTTACAGCATCAGTATCGTCTTCCCCATCTGCTACTCCTTTGATCGTTTTATTACCAGCATGAATGCCTTTAACAGTTATGCTCGGCCCCTCATCACCGTCAAATCTAAAGCCAGCAGCATCCATAATGCTGTCTCCTGCTGTGACAGTCATTACATTAATATCATCAGCTAAATCAAACGTAATATTGCGGTTATTATCTCCTACAATCTTGATATTCTGACTACCTTCCTTACCAGCTGATTGTAAATTTACTGTATCATTTTGTCCAATAGATACACCATTTCCACCATTAACAGAAAGTTGCCAATGCGTTGTAGCAGCTTCTTTTATCTCTTTCAGTTGTTTATAATTCACTGCATCGGTATCTTGAGTTCCCTCTGCTACGTTTATAATCTTTTGATTTCCAGCATCAATACCATTCACGGTTATGCTTGGCCCCCCATTAACAAACTTAAAGCCATCACCATTCATAATGCTGTTACCTGCAGTGACACTTGTCAAACTAAGGTTACTATTCAAAGTAAATGTAACTTTATTTCCATTACTTTTAACAATTTTGATGTTTTTGTTATTGTTATCATCAGCACCTGTAACGAGATCTACTGTACTACCTGCTCCAACATCTGTAGCATTGTTACCATCAACAGAAAGCTTCCAGCCTTTTTCTACAACTGTTTTTACCTCTTTCAGCTGTTTATAATTTACAGCATCGGTGTCTTCTTCACCATCTGCCACATTTGTAATCTGTTTATCGCCAGCATCAATACCATCTAGAATCATTTTTGGCCCATTTTCAATAATAAAGCCATCATCACTCATAGAGCTTTGTCCTGTAGTGACTTTTGTCAATTTAAGAGTATCACTCAAAGTAAATTCAATTTTATGCTTATTATCTACAGTGTTTCTTTCAATCTTTAAGTTATCTTTTCCTACTTTTGTATCTTTCACTGAAAAATCTATTGTACTACCTGGATTCACGTCTGTAGGATCGGTATCGTTAGCAGAAAGTTTCCAAACTCCTGATGCCAAATCTCTCATAGCTTTCAACTGTGCGACATTCACTGCATCAGTGTCTTTAGTCCCTGCTGCAACATTTGTAATCTGTCGCGTTAAATTCTGGTTAGTATTACCAACACTAAAATCACCTGCAGTGCTTTTCCATGCAAGATCACTCTTTGTTGTTGTAGTATTTGTTACAGGATCATAACCAAAAACACCACTCTCAACACGAGAGACAGATCCTCCCCCCACAGCAACACCATCTATAACACGTACTTGTGCGTTTATACCAATTGCAACTGAATGAGCCGTCTCAGCATAAGTATGGGAACCTATGGCAATCGAATTTTTACCTTTAGCTATTACTTTTCTTTCTTCCCCGTTGTCTGCAGGTTCTCCACCACCTATTGCAATAGAACCAAGAGCTTGAGCTTCAGCCTTCGTGCCTATAGCAACCGCGTACTCGTCAGTTGCTTTGGTCTTTAATCCTAATGCAATACTATCGTAACCAGATGCAGATGCAAACTTACCAATAGCAACACTATTTATACCGTTCCCTTCTGCATTTGAACCAACCGCAATCGCATCGTCCTGCGTAGCTTTGGAACTCTCACCTATAGAAACACTATTTTTACCAGAAGCGGTTGCGAGACCACCAAAAGAAACAGCAGATTCGCCCGATGCTTCTGAGCCTACACCCATAGCAACACTTGCTATACCACTTGCAAGTGCGGAAACACCAAAAGCTTGTGCACCCCCTGCCTTTGCTGTCGCGCCTGCACCAAATACGGTTGAATAATTACCCGTCGCTGCAGACCCACACCCCGTAGCAAAAGAATAAACACCATAAGCCTCAGGCATAGCGCTAGCAAAACCACTGGTGGAAAATGTCCCCATATAACCACCCAAAACTTTACCATCAACCCTAGCCGTGTATCCATCACCCATCCAAATAACCTGTTCAGTGGTCGTACCATAAGGACGACGACCGTTAAACTCTTGATTAGTAATAAATCTATTATATTGTTGCTCTGCGGTTATTCGTTGACTATCAGCAATTCCTTGTTGTTGTTTGCCGCCACGACCAACAACGTTGTCTGCACCACAATAATTATCATCACCAGCAAAAACAACACTCCCATGACTCCCATACGGATACATCACTTGGGGAGCATTCGAACTCTGATTAGTTTGTCCTATTATCGCAAGGTTCGCCGCAAAAACGGGAGAAACACTCGATAAGAGTGTCGCCATTACCGTACTAAGAGAGACAACTTTAATTAAATTTGGTGTGGAACATTTTTTCTTCATAAGAACCTCCTCCAACAGAGTTCAACATCATTACAACGCGCGGAAACACTCATGGCAAAACCCTCAGTTTGCGCACTTCAAAAACCAATAAATCAAGACAAAACCCTCCCCCTACGATACCGCTATTTTTACGGCATCGCCCTAAAATCTTTGCAACAACATCGAATCTAGAAAAGTCCCCAACCCTTTTAGCTAGAGGGATTCAAGCTAAAAAATAAATAAAAACACAAAACTTTGAAAATATACCGTTCTCTCCATTCAAAAATACTGCGATTTATCTCTTAACAAAAATAGTTTCACTAAAGAGCAATTCTATTTTTCAAATAAAGCGCATTAAAAGAATGGCAAGAGTGTAAAAATAATTTTTTATAAATTTATAAAAATACTTCTCAATAAAATAGCTGTTCTTATAAGCACAAATTTATGATTTTTTAACTTATAGCATAATGTAATAATGACAATTATCATGATAACATCACTCTTTGCTGCGAAGTAATCTGTTTCAATATATGATGCACACCTTTGAAAGAGTTTTTTTATATCACTACTCGTCATTTTTTATCTGTATTAGAGCAATGTATTGATTTATAATGATAATTTATTATTATTCAGGTTGAATAAAAGACTCAAAAATTGTGAGATTTTTACATTCCAAACTTGGTTATATAGTAAAAATCAAAAAAGCTCCATTTTTTAAAAGAGCTGTTCGTTCATATCTTATGAAATTTCTAGAGGTGTTTTTTCAGCTTCGATTTTACGTCTTAAATGTAATTTTAAAAGCGGCAAAGTGGCTTCGATTTCTTCTATATCATTGAGGTTTTGAATAAGCTCTTGCAATCTTCCATAAAGCTCTGCTGCTAATTCCGCAACATCTTCAGGAGAAAGTGTTATTTTTGCATCATGATAGGTCGTATAAACTAAATGTCCAAGCTTTTTCATCAGCCCAGCAGGAATCGCCTGCGGTTTAAAACCAGCTGCTTTCGCCTTTGCCATATCTGAAAACATATCACCATTGCCTGTTACTAGCCAATCTAATGAAACACCACAAATTTCTTGATATTTGGAGAGCGCAGAAGCTGTAGGCTCACTTATACCAGTTTCATAAGTTCCTATAGAGCCAGCAGTGATACCAAGATGTTCAGCAAACTGCTTACGCTCTGTAAAACCAAGAGCGTGACGCACTTCACGAAAACGTTTTGCCAACTCAGTTTTAGGTTTTGCTTCCGGACGAGCCAAAAAAACACTCCAAAACCAATATAATTGTTGACTAAATAATTATATTTATCGTTACTGCCCCTTAAGAAGAGCAGTTATCACATACATAACCCCACAAAAACGGATGTTACAGTATCCATTTAAGCAGGAGCGAAAATTATGACAATTACAAAAAATGCAATCGCCGTGGTATTTTTCTGAGCTGCGCCCCTGTAATATAACCTTGGAAAAACTCAAGCCTATCAGAGGCTATTTTCCAGAGTCAAAAACATTTGGACACAGGCCAATGAAAAAACTAAATGCGCCAATGCCAACTCTATCAGTTTGCATGCCAAGCCAATTCTTGCCAACTGCTTTCTCAAAAGTTGCAGTCATATTCTTTCAAAAGCAAAAAGCCTAATACGATTCTCTTCATTTCATGCTGTGCAATATACCACTGAAATTTTATTACAAAAATATGCTAATGCATTTCCCATAGGTTTTATAAGGTAAAAAGTTTATCAATGTCTAAAAATCAATATAAAATAGGCAAAATAATTGGTATTCTACAAAAAATGAGATTATCACTCGTTATTAAAAAGTTAGACGTTTACAAACCCTGTTTGCTTATTTTATATATTAATGGCACTGATTTAGCTGTAACTGGCAATAGAGATTTCAGGTTTTTTGGTTTATCGTCAGAATACTCTTCCTCTACGCATATTAAAAGCCTTTTGGCAATGTATTTTAAATGCTATAAATTCTATAGTAAACACATTGCCATCCATATTTACAATTGGGCGCTTCAAAATCTTGGAGTAATAAAATCTTTAATAGGCTTTGATTTAAAAGCGCGTATTTTGCAGAAAATTGACAAAACCATGAGGTTCGTATACATGGCAATTTTAAGTGATGATAGTGGAGTGATACTTAAAAAAGCTGCATGGAAACCCGCAACGTTGAGGAATTAAGCATGACCTCTTTATGCGATAAAGAATTATCTGATACACTGGTTGGTCTTTATGACGACTATCAACGCGGTTTCGACATTGGAGAAGAGCTTAAACTGTGCGTGGATTTAGCATTATCTCTTGAATTGGAACTCAGTATTCACCGTTTAAGTGAAACAGATGCTGTTTTAAAAAAAGAGATTGTGCAAACCTTGCATCGTCGTAGAAACACCCATTCCAATGAAGATGAAATTGATACAATTTTTCATATGGATTTTGAAAAACAAAAATAATGCAATACTCTCCTCGTATGATAAGATATTACCTCATCGCTTTACTTTCTGCTACGCTTAGACAAAAAACTTTCAAGAAGATTTAAAGTGTTACGTTTTCGTCTTCTTAACAGCACTGAGGTGAATTAAAGAAACGCATCAATTCTTTTGGATCATTATCAAAAAGTGAAGGGTATTCTCTAGCATACATCAATTTATGCTTTATTTATTAAGCACCAACTTTCCATTTGCTCACCACCCCTTTAAAAACAAAATGTGAAATGTGCTGCAGCGTAAATATTTATAAAATAGCGTATTTTACCACACTTAAAGCCAATTTATTGTTTTTCATGTTTATAAAACAGTACAATGAGAATTCCAACAAACGCAACAATGCTTTGAAAAAAATATATCGATTGAGGTGATATGCTACTGTTATCGCTTGCCATAATGAGATAGAATCCGAGGATCAAGCATCCAGAGATACCATTAAAACTTGCCTGCAATCTTCCTTGGTATTCAGGATCACAAGAGAGTTGTGATAAAGAAATCGAAAGAGCCCAACTCGAAAGTCCAAATCCAATCATAAAGTAAACAGGAAAAACAACAAAATTGTGTGTATTAACAGATAAAATAGCGAGGCCAATAGCCATAAAAGCTAATAAAATGGCTAATGTTTTCCTTATCGATAAAACTTTACAAAGAAGTGGTGAAAAAAACGCACCTGTCAATACGCCCATAGAATAAAGCACCTCAAATATTGCAAAGGTCCTGTTATCAGCATGTAAAACCTCTTGTATATAAGGAACGAGAATAACAGGAATGGTCATCAAAAGAGTCATAATAATCATCTGGCTTATATAAGGTACAAAAAGAGCCGGATTCTGTTTAAAATAATGAAGGGATGCTGTATAATTTTCCCACCAATTTTGCTGGTTTTGTTTTTTAGATCTTCGGTTTTTAGGTACCTTCATTACAAAATTAAATAAACCAGCAATGATAAAGAATATACCACCTATTAGAAGAGTTCCTTTTGTTCCTGCATAGGATAGTATAAATCCACTTAAGCCCATACCTACGATAGTGCCAAGTTCATAAACCATATCGATGGTTGCATTTGCATTGATGAGCTGTTCCTTCAGCACAATACTTTGAATTAGAGAAATAGCTGATGGCATATAAAAAGGGATAAAAATACCCAAAAGAGCAGATAAGACCATCAATTCAATTTTTATACCAAAATGCCAAAGCATTACCCAGCTTACGATTACCAAACCTCTCACAAGATTTGAAATAATAATCTGCGTTTTACGGTTATATTTATCTGCCAATATGCCAAAAATAGGCGCAAAAATAATGCCAGGCGTCCAAAGAAAAAGCATCATCAACGCTACACCACGGATTGAGCCCGTCTGATTGTAAGCGAGCCACGACAATGTAATATAATTTAGTCCACTTCCAAATGTAGCAAATAAGCCACTCAAAGTAAAATAGAGAAAAGTTCTATTTTCAAATAAAGCAATGCGTTCCTTCAAATTTGAAGTGAACATAAATTATCCTCTAAAATGAATCCCAGTCGATATGCATGATACATCCTGTTTAAAAACAGGCATTCTTACAATTTTCATTTTAGATCATTAAATTTAAGAAAGCAAAATTTCTTTTTTGAGGCTTTTACAATCTTTGTGCTGTTGTATGATTAATTCTTCTATGAAAACAGAACATTTATGGACAAAAACAAATTTAATATTTTATGTGCGTTTTATTCAGAAGCTACACCTTTATACATATGTGAAACAATTTTACGGTATGGAAGCTGCACTCACATCATTGCCCTTATTATTCCGTGCATTAAAATATGCTCGAGTATACTCCTCCATGTCGTTCTTCTATCATCACACTTTGGCTCTAAAAGAATAAACACACTATTATCCTCACGATAAATATTGATAACTTTTCTATTCCTCTTCTCTAAATCTTTTAAAACAAGCCCATTACAGTTAGCTTTCCAAATAAATTTTTTCAATAAAAGAGAGTTTTTCTTCGTATTTTAAGTTTAAACCATCCCTTTTCTGCAACCGTTCCAGTATAGTAATGGGCGGTAAATGAAGATAAAATGTAATATGAGGTCTTAGAATAGATTGATTTAATTTAAAGGCACTTTCAACAGAAAGCTCTCGAGCATAAAAATAAGCAAGACTAGAATAAACATATCGATCCTAATTAATAAATTTTACGATGACGTTAAGGAAGGTTCAATAATTTCAAGCGTATGTTTGCGTCTATCTGTCGCTGATAAGAGTGCTAAAAGCAACGGATCAATTGCTTTTCCATTATCTAAGTAATCTCTAATTTCTGGATTATTTCTATACCAATAACTGGGTTGAAAAGTTTGTATTATATGTTTTTCTGTTGAGTAATGGCGAGAAATTTCTTTGAAGACCACATGGAATTATAAACTTTTTTATCAAAATACATTTTGTCTATATACTTTCCATAAGTTAAATTGTTTTATGTCTGAAATCTCTTAATGTTTAATAAGGTGTTTTTTTTACTCGTCTCTAAACAGAAAAACACAATACTCCCGCATTTTGTATAACTTATTAACTTTATGATAAATGGCGGTATATCGACTTAGTTTTAAGATAAGGTTATATTTTAGACAACTTAAAATGAGATTAAGTATTTGTAAAAAATATATTTTTTGATCACACTCCATAACCTGCCATTTTTTAACGAATTCTAGTAGAGTTTCCGAGGATTACTCCTATAGCGTCGTGTAAGTGTAGAGAAATGAGTTCGATCTCAGTATTTATTGTCCCTAAGAGCTGGTAGTAGATTCCGCTACATAGGAATCTAATGAAATCAACTCTATCTTTTCTCAAACCACTTCCCTCGCTATAAGCATTTGATATCCGATTCCGTTAAAAAGCAGCAGAGCAATTCTTGGAAAACATCGCTGAGATATTGAAATATGCCTAGCAAAAGCTTTTGAATCAAATGTTTCGCTATATTCATAAACTGAAACTAAGAATATTATAATAAGCCCTCAAACAACGACGACGCCAAAATCAGCCGTAATAAAGCCTCCTAAAACTGAACCAATAATACCTTCTCTCTATAAAAAGACTACTATGTAAAGGTTTTAATACAATACCTTAGCGCTAATGCCATAAATGTTTCTGATAGATAACGAAGTTTATTGTCACAACAACATCTAACAACGGTCAATAGAAAAACCTCAACCTTGAGTATAAACAAAATCAACTTGAAAGTGCAAAATATATCTCTAGGACATAGTCCCTTATTGGCAAGCCCCCTGCCAAGAAACACAGTAAAAATACCAGCCTCCATCCTACTCATTCTCCTGAAAATAAGCTATCTCTACCATAAACATCAGCGTTCAATTTTTCCTACCGAAAAAACTTGACATGCACAGCAATACATGTACACGTTTATAGCTTTTGAACATGTATGCTGATTTATAATACTGTGTGTTTTGAAGAGATTCTGAAATGGGGGGGATAATGTGCACAAACAACTGATGTTTCGGTTTTATGGGCTTGTTGTCCTGCTGTATCTTTCTGATATGGTTTTATTTTTAAGTAATCTTTGGAATGCTTATCGCATAACATCCTCATCGGTTTTCCTAGGCGTAACCATGGCTTTAGGCACCCTTATGCCCTATCTTTTGAAAAAAAGCGGACTTGTGCACATTAAAGCCTCACTGCGGTTGATCGATTTATACAAAAGGCGGATCATTATCTATAGCCTTCTTTTATTGATTGCTCTTTTCCATTACGCTGATTCCCCCTTTGGTTTTATCGCTGTCTCTATCTCTATCGGCTATCTCTCTTTGATTACCTTAAGCACACTCGAGACTTATAATACTAAACTAGCACTTAGTGGTTATATTAGCGCCCAAAAGGCTTCCCGAATTATGCAAACAGTGGTGCAAATTGGCGCTTTTTTGGGAGCAGCACTAAGTGGTTATCTCTCAGAAGCGACCAGCCCTCGAGGGGCAGCGGCTGAAATCGGTTATAATGGTTTGATTGTGACACTTTGTGTGTTTGACATCATTATAAGCCTTATAGCCGGATATATTATATTTTGCGATGAATACAACGCTACAGATACCACAGCACTTGCAACAGGTAAGAAGCCAGCACCTACACCGCAAGCGGATGGACTCTCCCGTGAGCTTAAACTTTTATGCGTCTGCATAGGACTTATTGGCTTTCATATTTGCGCTTATAATACGCTGGCAACCATTCTTTTTCAGAGTGTGAAAAATTTTGGCTCTGAATACTATGGGCTTTGCAGTGCGGTTGCGGGCATGGGCGCTTTTTTGGCTGCTTTTATCAAAATCCCTCGTTTTGAATTTATTCTCCCAGCCCTTATGTTGAGCGTAGCTGATCTTATTTTTAGCACCACACAATCGCCCTATTTAGCTGTGGCCTTTTGCTTTTTTATTGGTTTTTCAATGAATACCATGCGAATTAATGCCCGCAAACATACGATTGAAGCCACCAAAACAGAGGCTCAAGCAGAGCTGGTGGGAAGCTATAGCGGCATGCTTTATACTCTCTCCCAGTCGGCAGGTTATGTTATCCTTGGTCTTCTTACAAGCTCTGCCCTTATGGGTCCTCAAGCAGCTGTTTATCTTCTGCCCCTTATAGGATTGATAATCTTTATTTATGTTCTTTTCCTTTTATCACAGCGGAACAAAGTATGAGAAAACCTATTCTTATTGTCGACCCTTTCTCCACAGGTGCCCTCTATGGCCCTGCTTTGCAAAAATTAGGCTATGCTTGTTATGGTGTTGTCTCTCAAGCAGCATCTTTTTCACACTTTATGCTTTCTTATCAGGGAAAGGGCATGGCAGAAACGAAGCTTCATAGTGTAGATGAGATAAAGAAACGCTTTCCTATCGGCACGATAGAGGCTGTAATAGCGGGTGCCGAAAGAGGTATCTATTGTGCAGAGCAATTGGCGGCTTATTATGGTTGTCTTGGGAATAACCCCTTGACTACCGATTGGCGACGGAAAAAAGCAGCGATGCAAAAACGCCTTTGTGAAAATGGTTTATCTTACATCCGATCAAAGATTCTTACAAAAAACGATTGTACTTTCGATGGTTTTGAAAGCCACAGCGGCTATGTGGTAAAGCCAAATGATTCTGCAGGGAGTGATGGTGTTTTATTTTTCTCTAATCTTGAGGAAGTAGTAATGTGGACCTCTGAAATAGACTGGAAGAAAAAAAATATTTTTGGCGCACCTAACGAGGCCTATTTGCTCCAAGAAAGATTGGAGGGAGAAGAATACATCGTCGATGCCGTTGTAAAGGGAGAGGCTATAAAAATATGTAGTTTGTCACGATATAAAAAAGGTATTCATAATGGAAGTACTTTTGTTTATGAAACACTTGATGTGCTTGATTCTCAAGATCCCTCTTATGCCCCTCTTATCTCTTATGCAAAACAATGCATTCGCGCGCTGGGGATTGAATATGGACCTGCGCATATGGAAATCATGCAAACAGCTCGTGGTCCAGTGATGATCGAAGTAGGAGCCCGCCTCCACGGAGGAATTGCACCCACCTTGTTCGCGCATTGCTATGAAGATGGTTTACTTGAAAGCTCCGTTAACCTTATTGCAGGCGTGTTTTCGCAAACACCAAGTCGCTTTAAGAAAAAAGGGCGTATTATCTTCCTTATCAACGAGATCGACGGTCATATTATAAAAGATGTTAACGTATGGCGGCAAAAGCTTTATTCCTGGGAAAATGTGGTTCATTTTATGCTCTTTTTTAAAGAAAACGAGCCCCTCCCCCTAACCATCGATTTAAATACCTGCCCAGCTATTATAGCAATTTGGGGACACAGTGATGATGAATTATCAGCTTTGGAGAGGATCATTCGTAGCAATTTCTTATAAAATACAGCAATGGGGAGGAAAACATGGATTCAGAAGCGCAAATAATTGAAAATATAGACAAATATTAAAAATGGAAGCAAGTCATTTTTAAAGAATTCAATGCAACCATGAATAACACAATTAGGCCTTTTCTGCCTATTTGGTGTAAATGGATACTCAAAAAATATGCTTAGATTTGGGTTCTACAACAAGCTAACCTCAAAAAATATGATGGAAGACCTGATAACTTATTGCGATAATTATAAAAGTTTTGGAAAGAACACATCTTTTATCGCATTCGAGGAGCCAGCCCCATACAAAGTATCGAAGTTTATAGAGAAAAATTCTGATCTATGCTTAAAAATTTGCGAGATTTTGACAACCGAGAATGACCTAAGTATATACAAAAAATATGTACAATCGTCTATGGGAGTTCTGCTTTCATAGCGAACCTATATTCATAGTTTGCAATACCCCGTCTTATATAAACAGAATTAAGTAAGTTCTATATTTATGTTAACTTTCCAGCTTAAGTGTTTTTTCTGATCTTCTCTCTACAGAACAAAATGCATTCTCGTTATAGGAAAAAAGCTTGAACCTTTTGATATTATCACAAAATCTCCTTTTTTAGGAAAATATGGCGAACCCCAAAATAGAGAATGGACGCAATATTTTCTGCAAAACAACACTATTGAATCCCTACCTTACTCATATCATTTAATGAAACACGATAATGACTAAGTTTTCTAAAATTAAATTAAATAAAAATATTTATGATATATTAAAAATTATGCTGCCAAAACAAGGCTCTATAAAGATACAAAGGGATTTTCCAAAAAAATACGCGATTGACATATTCACAAGGTCGATGAAATTCTCTTGAATTATAGAGGGAGATATATGATTGTTTTTCTAATTGTGACAGCACACAAATTTCGTGATTTATTTTGCCCATTAGAAAATATTGGTTAGTTGAGTAAGTTTTAAAATACATAGCATTCCGTATAATGTAGTGTGTATGTATAAAACTTCTCAGGATGATCGTGTTAATAGCAATGTTTAAGGGGGCTTTTTTTGGAAAGATTTTACAGCAATTACGAGTATCTCTAGAATGAAAAGCGCTGATTTTTAGAACAGAGAGAAACATTGATTATAACAGTTTATTAGGCTAAACGCAGAATATTTATCCTAATGATTGATGGTTAATTGTAACGGAATAGTTTTTTGATAATCATAAAGAAAAATGTATAGAGCGTGTTTCTTTTAGTTAAGGAAGAGTATTGCTCATTTTTCTTTCTAAAAGTAAGCAAATTCAAAGATAATTTTTTGTTCTTGTAGTGGTGAGAAAATAATTGTTGAATTCAGTGAAGGGAAGATTCCTATAGATTGTTACAAAGTTTAATAAAAGTTGGAATACTTAAAAATTCTCAGTTCCTATAATGATTTAAGAATACCAGATTAGGATACGGAGAATTCAAGAGCTCAAAACTTTGTGATAATATTGGTTTAGAATTACATCTTGTTCATTCAGACGAGATGAGCTCGTTATTATATGTCACAGAAACATAGAGGTGGAGAATTTTAAAAAAGCTTATTCAGAATCTGACTTAAAGGTTATTGGAACTTTAACAGTAAGATTGGTTTTGTCTCATGTTGCTCAAAAATTAGCAACCAATCTTGTTGTGACTAGACTAAATTTGGAAGATCTGCTCACTGAATATTTTTATAATATTATGAAATGATAAAATATTAATATTTCTTCTTGTACCGTACATGAAGCCGGTGCTATTTGTATTTATTATCCGTTGCACCATTGTCCGAAATATATTTTAAGTGGTTGTCACTTGAAATATGCCTTGGGAAATTATTTGGCAAGAGAGCGTACCTATATGTATTGGAAAGTAATTTCCTATTATTTGTCTCAATCTATGCGTACAACGTTACCAAGTATAGAATTCATGCTGACAGATGACTTGCGAAAAATAAGTGCCTATAACGCATTTAGACTAAAATTTTACGAAAAACTGGAATTTAGTCCCGAACCATATTCGATAATGGAGAAAATCATAAAATGGCTTGAGTCTCTATTTAAGAGGGAAGAGGCTATTGCGTAATTCTGTGTTTCTTATGATTGTGATTGGTTGTTTGACGAGTTTTTGTGCTAGTGGTGTATTATCTATTGGCCTTTCTTTGTTACAATTCCAAGATACAACAGGAAAAGCGTCTGCTACTTTAAATGTCGTTAATTTAATCGCAATTGGAATTGCTGGTTTATGTTTGGGAAATGTGTTGGCGCACTATCAAGGCTTTATAATTGGGTTTTATAGTCAAATTATTTGCGCTTATTTATTGTCTTTCTTATTATTTATGAACAATCCGGTGCTTATTTTATTTGTATTTTTTTTACTTTCTCTCTTGATGGGGGCTGATAATCCAAATAACAATAGTGCCTTGAATCTGCTGGTTCCAGCTCCCAAACAAAAAGCTGGAATTTTTGCATTTTATACTAGTTGCTGTCAGTTTTTTGTTATTATATCCCCGTTGCTTATATATTTTATAATTGCGCATTTGGGGCACAAAATAGCCATAGCCTTTATTGTATTTATCTATCTTTTGAATGCCAGCTTATGGTTTCGTATAAAGTCTATACAACACCTAAACAGAGTAAAAGAGCTATTAAAAAAGCCATCTCAAAAGGCTTATGGAGTTGGTTTTAGATGCCTTTGGCGGATTTCTGCGTTGCGGTTTTTAACGATTAATCGTATTTTGAATAATTCTCTCTATACGGGGCCTATTGTTTTATTGCCACTTGCTCTTGCTTCTATAACATCAGATAACATAAAATTTACAGCTATTCAAAATTCTATTTTTGCTTTGTCAGCACTGGGTTTTGTGATCAATGGTCTTATCTCATCTTATTATTTACGGAAATTTCCATCTTTAATTCGTTTTTTTGTATGGGGGGCACCGGCTTTTGCCGTGATCGCAATCTCTTTTGTTTTATATTTAAATTTTACTCAATATTCCCTTTATATTATGGGGTTTTTATTAGGTATTGGGCAATTTTATTTTAGGGTATCGGGAATAACGATTGGACAAGCTATCACACCTAGTGAAAATTTAGCCGAGGTTATTTTAGCAGGCGATGCCAGTGTGCGCATTATAACAGCTTTATTCTCTATTGTGCTTTTATATGCAGGAAAATTTTTTTCATTTTCTATATTATACGTCCTGTGTGTATTTATAGGCTTTTGCGCCCCTTTATTTATTTTGCACGGACTATCTATTTACATACAAAGCTTAGAGATAAAAGAAAGTGCCGCATGAATGATGTTCAATTATTATATTACGTCAGCCTTTTTTTGATTATCGTATAGATAAAAATTTTGTACAAATATTCATGACATTAATTTTAAATGAGCACATTGCGTGAAAAAAGCTGAGGTATTCGTTATCTCTGATGTGGATAAAACGCATTTAGCCCGTTAATCAACAAAATTGCAAATAGCACTATGATCACCATTAATTCTAAAAGCTCTACCAGAAGTTAGTGATAATGGCAAAAATCCTTTAATGATATTTGAAGAGATCGTTTATGCTAGATCAGGTTATCTAAAGATCGAGAGAAGAGGAGCTTAGAAATTATAAAATTGATGAAAATTCAATAGTAATTTCTAAGTGTACATAATGACAGGCATAGATCGGCACGAACTAGTCAATTTCAAACAATAAAAAATCCTGCAAATGCTGAGCTTTTTAAACTATGTCATATCAAGCATATGAAAGTTCGTTTTAAATTAATGGCGGAGAGAGAGGGATTCGAACCCTCGATATGGTTTCCCATATACACGCGTTCCAGGCGTGCGCCTTCAACCACTCGGCCACCTCTCCAGAAGTTTGCACTATACCCAGAAAGAAATAACGTGCAAGTCTAAACTATACATTCAAAACCCAAAAAACAAATTCATTTATTAAAATAAGAGCTTTTATCTGTTGAATAACAAGCACATCTCTTCTTTTTAAGAAAAAACTTTTTTCGTGGATAGGTTTGTAGAATACAATAATGGGAATAAAAAGATTGTCACCAGTTATAAACTTTCATGCTCATTTACGCACTTTCTGCTTCACAAAAAAATACTTCTCTTAAAATTGGCATACAGTCCATGGTTTTACGCAACCAAATAATTAAATATTTCTCGCTTCACAGCATTGATTACCCTAATAATAAATAGAATAATAACGATATGAACTTCTTATATCCCTAATATTAAAATTGTTTATTCAGATAATAAATTTCATTTCAATAAAATCATTCTCGACCTCCTTCTTGCCTCCAAGGATGAAAATCCTTAATCACTATAACTTTGATTACAAACAACTCTCTCTTGAAATGAGATCTACCAGCTAATCACTTTTATGTTTCAGACAATATATAACATATTGATTTATAATGATGAACCATCGTTTACACATCATAAAAACCTCGAATATCGTAATTTTTTCTCACCATAACTCCTTTCATATTGAATTAATTAAAATCACTTGCTTAATAGGAAGGGATGGTATGTGGGGGGAGAACATTTTAAGAGAGGATAAGTGGCTCTTATGCATTTTCTCAAATAGCACGAATTTTTGCAACATTGAGAGCTGTAAAATAGTGTGACGGTGTCAGTTTTCTCTTTCATAGGATCCATAATAAGCCCTACTCTAAATCCTCTACTCAATTTCACACTTCTATATTTAGTTGATACTAAAGAAAATAAAATTCAGACAAAAAACTTTGCATTTTTAATTTAATATGTATGAATATATCTTATTTTCTGAAATGAAAAAATAGTCTCGTTTTGATCAAATACAAAATCATAAAAATGCAAACCTGTTTTCATTTTTACCATATACTTTTAAATTCAGCTTTACAGTTTTCAAAATATCTAAAGTAATCTCAATTATTTAAAAGAGATTACGTATTACTTCATACTTTTGATTATCGCATTCTTTAAGCGTGATATGGTCTCATCACAAAACAGAATACTCTAAAAATACTATTTTCTTTCTCATCCACACGTTTGTTAAAAAACATCTCTTAAAGCTTGTCACATCTAACTCATACGGTGTCTATGAATGGTATAAAATCTATTGGATAGCATCATCTTTCCTTAAATAAAAAGGAAAAGCCAAGTAACATCACGCTATTTATCGCCTAATGTTACAATATCTATTGCTATTTGAGAGAATGCATAAAAGGAATTTATTCTTTCTTAGAGTGTTTTTATCTATACATTACTCCTCTTTGTAATGTATAAAAGAATAATTTTTATTAATTTAATATAGAGAAATTTAAAACGAGAAAACCCTACAATATTCAGGGTTCTCATTATGTAAAACGATAAATTACCATTATAAATTAATATGCTGCCTATAATCGTCCTAAAGGATAATGTTTTACAGCACTAAAAATCTGATTAGTCTGCAAAATGAGCTCGTTCTTTCCCCTTAATGTTCTTTATCACCTTATATCCTTGCTTAGAGCACGTACAGCTCGTGCAGTTTCACATTGTAATGCTTTTTGTGCTAAAATTTTCATATCTTCAAAACTATGAGTCTGTAAATACGCCTTTACTGGAGAAATATCGCAAGATATCATAGAAAGCTCATTAATTCCCAATCCAGTCAAAATCATTGCACCAAAAGGATCTCCAGCCATACCACCACATACACTAACCCAACACTTATTTTGTGCAGCTCCCTGAATAGTCTGATAAATCATACGCAAAACTGCTGGATCAAGGCTATCAGCTTCAGACACAAGGTACGGATTTTGCCGATCAACAGCCATTGTATACTGTGTTAGGTCATTGGTTCCAATTGAAAAAAAATCAACATGGGCGCTCAATACATCTGCCATAATGGCCGCTGCTGGAACTTCGATCATAATACCAAGTTTTAATTTTGGTGCATCAATATCGTTGCGGATTTCCTCTGCAATCTTTTTTAGAGCAACAATCTCTGAAACAGACATGACCATCGGAAACACAATCCATAGATCTCCACCCTCTTTTGCTGCTCGATATAAAGCACGTAATTGAGGCACCAAAAGATCACGTCGACGTAACAAAAGCCGCGTTCCTCGAACACCTAAAAAAGGATTGTCCTCTTTAGATAAATGTAAATGCGTAACCTGTTTATCTCCACCAATATCAAGTGCACGAATAATTAATGGCTTATCTCCTACAGCTGTAATCATCGCCCGATATATATTAAATTGTAGCTCTTCATCCGGAATATATGGATTCTCTAAAAACAAAAATTCCGTGCGCATAAGTCCAACACCTTCAGCCCCCAAATCAAGCGCAACAGGAACCTGATTTGCGTAGTTGACATTAGCCATGATACGAATTCTTTGACCATCTGTCGTTTGCGCTGGTAATCTACACGCACTTATTTCACTGACACGTTTTTGCGCAACAGTATCAATATGCCTTTGAGCATCTTCAACGTCTTCAAGCGTAGGATCAAGGTAAATAAACCCGTTATCGCCATCAATAATAGCCTGAATATCAGACTGAATTGCTAAAATATCATCACCTGCAGCAACAACCATTGGAATACCAAGAGTACGCGCCAAAATAGCTGTATGAGATAACGGACCTCCCCATGCTGTTGCTAATCCTTTTACCCTTGTACAATCAAGTTGTGCTACATCAGAAGGAGAAAGGTCATTTGTAACCAGAATTACACCATGTGGAATATCATTTAAAAAGAACGATCTATAGGATGGATTGATTTCACCTAAAACACGTCGACCAACATCAACTAAATTAACAGCACGTGCTGCTAACAAAGGATTATCTACCTTAAAAAACATATCTGAAAATTGATGAACCGCTCTATCCCAAGACCAAGCGACACCATGACCTTCCGCTATAAAACGACAAGCTTGAGCTATTAAATTTTCATCTTCAAGCAAAACCATTTGCGCAGAAAAAATCGCAGCAGAATCTGCTCCCATACGCACTGTAATATCAGAAATCACAGATGCCATTTTATGTTTTGTTTTTGTAAGAGCATTTTCAAGACATGCTGCACCAGCTGCAAAATCAATTGGCTGATCTATTATGGAAATATCATTTTGCTTTAAAACAAAAATCTTACCAAATGCTAATCCTGAACTCGCTCCAACACCAGAAATGCCTTTTTGCATAGAGCGTGGATACCAACCATGAAAAGCCTTTGTTTGAGATTCCATTGCTCTCATCAGACATTTTTCGCTAATACTCACTTTTTTTGCAATAGCAATGGCATCATTGAGAAGTTGTGCTCCTTCTGCAGCATCTGTAGAAAAAATCAGAACATCACCGTTTTTTGCTCCTAATTGCAATAAACCAACTAAATTTTTCATTTCAACGGTATATTGACCATGGCGAACTCTGATAGAGCTTTGAGCCTTTTTCGCAAAATCAACCCAAAGAGAAGCTGGTCGTGCATGAAGACCACTTGGATAATCTAAAATCCATTCCTGACACACCGAAAGGTCACCAATAAAAGTTTTTTCTATCTTCATATTTTTGTCAAACAAAGTTGTAACAATTTGCTGCTTGTCCATAGTTGTTGCAAGTACTTCAAGCTGTTTTTTATCAAATAAAAGAGACGTCAATTTTTTACAAATTTCTCTATAGCGATCTGGACACGCTGCAATGGCAATAACCAAATATGCTTTCTTGCCATCCTGCCACTCAACACCAGCAGGAACCTGTATAACAGCAACAGCATCCTTGATAATTAAATCACGATTTTCAGCCATACCATGAGGAATGGCTATACCATTTCCAAGCCAAGTATTGGTTGTTTCTTCACGTGCCAGCATACTTGCCAGATAACATTTATCAACGGCACCAACCTGCACAAGCAATTCAGCAGCAGCATAAATTGCATCATTTTTATGATCAAAAGCAGCTGCAAGTTTTACAGATCTTATAGACAAGATTTCACCATCAGTAAAATCTACATTCATTGCTTCTGCTTTCTCATATCTCATCATGAATTCAAATTGCCTCACATTTGAACACCAATATCTCTGATAAATTCCTTTTCAAAGCTGCATTTCCCAAAATACAAGCTATAAATACCACCACAGCTTTATTTATATTTTACGGAATATAGCTAAGTGAGGTGCTTAAATACCTCAATGTAACCGCTAAAACAATTGGATATTATTATCTAGCCAAGTGCTTAAAATCATCATAAGCAAGTCTGCCTCTTACTCTTTTACTTTACAAAGACAAAAAAACCGTTTTTTACAGCACCAATCACCTGAAAAACTATGCTTTCAAAACGTTCTCATTATCCTAAGTTATTCAACATAACTTTCCATTATTCTCCCTACAAGAAAGCATCCTTCCCAATCATCCGTAACTTCAGCTAATATTTTAATTGATTCCTCAAAGTTTATTTAACCTATTATCCCTCTTTATAAATTCATTACATAATTACAAATTGCTCCATGCAACTTATCATCTTTAAAATTCCGTACTGCCCATCTTATGATATCAAACTCTCGATATATAATATTTATATATTTTAAGCTACACCTTTACTTCAATCAATATCGCAAATACACAATGCCCTCTGTCGCACATTTGCAAAGTACGACACCCTCAAGCACCATCACCAACTACTAAAATCAAGAAAAACTCTACAAATAAGATAAATAAAGTAAAAAATGAAAAGCAGTTATTGCCTTAACCCTAGCTTTTATGCTTGTTTATTTTCAACAATACACAATAATAGTGAAATCAGAAAAAATATTCTTGAAGGGCGCTGATTGCACGTTAGTTATTTTTATATCTTTAAACACCGTCCTCCTTAAAAATATAATTTCACTCTCGATTTACCGAAAATTCCTTAATACACGTCACTTTCAAAGTAGTTTTGACTGCCTTCTTATGGATTTTTTTATCCTTATGTCTTTTTAAATGAATAGCCCCACCTATCCACACTACCACCTAAAAACAGTATGACAACTCATCAATACCACAATGCCGATAAAAAGACCCATCTTTATCAAAATGATTACATAAAGAATGCTCTCATTAAATTTCTCATAATTTTCTGAAAACAAACTGCTTCTCTTATAAGAAATTACTCGACACTTCTTTATACATAAAAAGAAAATCTCTCCTCACTATTATTATACAGAAACTTATCAACAAATTCTATCATAATATCAATATGTTCAGAACTAAATACTAACATAACAACGCACAAACTTTTTCCCTCATTGAGAAAAGTAATTTCCCCAATTCTACCTTTTATCTTCTACATTTATTATAGTACCAACGCAAAAAGGGAAAGATGAGATTCATCTTTCCCTTTTAATACTTATAAAACCACAACTACAATTCAATGAAATCCTGTTTATGGCTAGAGAGTGTTACAGATTACTCTGCTGCCTCCACCATAGGAATGACTGAAACATAGGAACGATTACCCGCTTTGCGTTGAAAAGAAACCTTTCCATTTGATAATGCAAAAAGCGTATGGTCTTTTCCAATGCCGACATTGTTTCCAGGATGCCAACGTGTACCACGCTGGCGAATAATAATATTTCCGGCAATAACGGTTTCACCACCAAATTTTTTAACGCCTAGACGTTTCGATTCTGAATCACGACCATTACGCGAGGAACCACCAGCTTTTTTATGTGCCATAGACGCTCTCCTTTAATCTTTCTTACTCTTTGATGCTACAGATACTTTCTTCTGCGACGCAGTCTTTTTTTCAACCGTTTTTTTAGCCGTCTTCTCAACAGAAGCAGAAGCTTTTGTTTCTTTTGGTGTAGTTTCTTCTTTTATAGGTTTCTCAGCAACTTTTTTAGGTTTTGAACCACCCATTAAAATTTCTAAAACACGAAGCCTCGTAAACTCTTGACGATGGCCACGCGTGCGTTTAGAATTTTGACGACGGCGCTTCTTAAATGCGATAACCTTGCGCCCACGTGCCTGTTCTAAAATCTCAGCTGTCACCAATGCATCAGCAACGACAGGGGTACCAATAACCGCATTACCTTCTTGCCCAACCATTAATATGTCATTGAATTCAACTACATCACCCGCATTTCCACTAACTTTTTCAACTTTTACCACTTGATTAGCAACAATGCGGTATTGCTTACCACCAGTTTTAATGACTGCGAACATTTTTTATCCTTCCGTTCACTCCAGCTCTTATTTAATTTCTGCCTTGAAATAAGGGAAAATAGGCTGCTTTTTATCAGTCGTAATAGATCTCAAAGAAGGATAAAACCTTCTTCAACACAAATATGCGCAGATTTCCCCACGCTTATATTTTGTATATATGAAGGAATTTCTATTCTCTGTCAATAAAGTCCCATAAAAAAGAAAAAAAGGTTGTACCAAAAACAATTGAAGGTTATCTACCTCTTATACACTCAAATAATACCGATTTTTGTTTCACTTTATTATGGAGAGATGGCTGAGTGGTTGAAAGCACCGCACTCGAAATGCGGCATAGAGGCAACTCTATCGGGGGTTCAAATCCCTCTCTCTCCGCCACAGTTTATAAAGCGATTGTAGCTTGCCAGCAGGTTTTGTATATTTTGCCACTAGGTTTTGTACCAATTCATTTTTTTTCAAAGAGTTTTAAAG
>NZ_JBHIRA010000018.1:0-34085 GCF_042196825.1 Bartonella sp. AC10YNML
TCCAAGCCTTTTTAGCAGAGATAGAACGAGAGATAAAACAACTCTCTACAAAAGCTGCTTAACCTTATGGGGGTGTTTTGTTCCCCGCATATCTACGAGCACCCCCACCCTTCCTAACACTTTCAAGTAATGCGTGATTCACGAAATGGGTGAATTGCGTCTCAATGTAGGAGAAAAGATATGGCACCTCGTAAAGCTATCATAACGCAAGCAGACATTGCACGAGCTTTAAGAGAAGCAAAAAAACAAAAATGCGAACTCATAGAAATCAAACCTACCGGTGAACTGCTTATCTATCTTAAAGCAGATATCCCATTACCAAACTCAACAGCACATCCTGATAAAATATGGAATTTATCTCGTGATGATTATGAATTTGATATCGTCTTATAGGTGATCACCATGCCAAAACCACGCCCCCCTCATCTCGTTAAACAAATTACTCAACATGGCAAAATTGTATGGTATGTACGTATTGGTCACGGCAAACGCATTAGAATACGCGGGACCTATGGAACGCAAGAGTTTGTTGATAACTACAAAAGCGCACTTGCCGAATTACAAGGGCTTATACTTCCTAAATCCAAAACCGGTAAACTTGTTGAAGGGTCATTTGCATGGCTGCTTAAACAGTATTTAAACAGCTCTAATTGGCATAGCCTCTCTACAGTTACAAAAAAGCAAAGAGAATACATCCTTATGAAGATATGCGATTCCGTAGGAGATATCCCATACCAAGCAATTAATAAGAAACATATCATAGCTGGAGTTGAACGGCGTAAAGAAACACCAGCAATGGCTAGAGAATTTCTGAAAGTACTTAATGGGCTTTTTAATTGGGCGATTGACCAAGGTCTTTTGGAAAACAATCCAACTTTAGGGGTCAAAAAACCTCCTCTAAAAAATAAAGGGGGCTTTCCTGTTTGGACAGAAGAAGATGTTGAGAAATATTATAAAAGATGGCCTCATGGTACCCATGAACGTGTTTGGATTGATGTTCTTCTTTACACGGGGTTGCGCCGTGGTGACGCCGTTCGTATTGGTTGGAAAGATGTTAAAGATAATATCATTCATCTCAAAACAGAAAAAAGTAAATTCCAAACAGATGTTTTTCTCCCTATTTTACCGGAATTAGCCAAAACACTTGAAGCTGGTCCTATTGGTGAGGACACATTCATTTGTAGTAAACACGGGGGGAAAATACCTAAAGAAAGATTCGGAATTACATTTTATAATGCTTGTACCCAAGCAGGTATCAAAAAAACAGCCCATGGCTTAAGAAAATTAGCAGCAACACGCGCAGCTAATTCTGGTGCAACAGTATCACAACTCAAAGCAATTTTTGGCTGGACACATGATGCTATGGCATCTCTCTACACAAAGAGCGCAGATCGCAAAAAACTCGCTCTTGAAGCCATAAAAAAGCTTCAAAAAGATGGGGGATAGAGGAAAAAAAACGTAATAGAATCAGGATTCCTCAATTCCCCCATATTAGACATAACTATTTCATTTTACTTGCTGTTTAAATCCAATAACAGAATAATTCAAAGTTTATCAAGGATAATATCTTTTAATTCAAAGCCCATGAACTATGAGCAAAAGCATCGAATGTTCTTCCACCTGTCTCTCTGTTAGGACTCGGCGGCTTTCTAGTAAAGAAATATACAAAATATGCGATTAAAGCAAAAATCGCTGTCTCCATCCCCATTAAACCCGCAACTTTTTGGACATTTTTCTCAGCCCCTTGTCCTCCAAACTGGCTAATAATCATACCAACAGCTTTAATAACTCTATTTTCTTGTGTCATTACAGAAATAAAACCAGCATTTTGAAATCTATCATTTAAAGAATCAGCATTGGCTCTTAAAATCTGTGAAAAGAAAATCGCTACTGCAACAAAACATACTATACAATGCTTGAATATTTTCATCATAACCACCTAATTACAATATTTAATAAAATAAATTTTCTTTACCGCCCCCTCTAAATAGAAAACATTCCGTTATCTATCAATAAAGTATATTTATCTTATTACAATAAAAATATAATACAAAATTTAATTAATAATTTTATTTAAATTGTTAATTTTATATTATATTACACTTGCAATATATCCGTTACATGTTTATTTAAGAGTTGTCAATTATTTTATTTGTAATTTATACTATGTAATTTAATGATAAAAATAAATTTATTTTGTTGTTTTTATTATAAATTTATATTTATTATCATAACTATTATTATTTTATAATATAAAAATATCAATATATTGTTTTTTATTTACACGCAATGTTTTTATTTTTTTATATAATATAGTAAAATAAATATTTTTATAAAATAATTTTTTCTTAGTATAGATTAAGAAAAAATATTTGCCCCAGCTACAATTAGCGTAAACACCAGCTTAATTCTTTGATTGAAAAAGCTAAATTAAGTAAGATAAGGGATAACTTTGGTAAATGCGCCAAATCTAATGCCATAAGCTATTACACATTTCAACGATTTCACAGCCATACGTTTCTACAAAAACGTGGAATAATTTTAATAAAGTTCATTGTCTTCCACAATTATAACTTTCTAACATTAATATAATTCCACAACTTTAAGATAAAATAGAGAAATAAAAATGAATACACCTTCTTTCTAACCAAGATAAAATGATTAAAAATATAAATCATAAAAAATTTAATAATGTCCAATAAAAGCATTTTTGCACAAACCTTTGTAATGCTAATCGTTATACTTCTTCAGTTTATCAAAATGATAATCTAGAATAGCCGTAAAATGATGTGATCGTATATTTTTTGAGTTAATATGAAAAATTTATGGATATTCAAATCAGCTCATGCCCCTTTTCATCTTAGAAAATATATCAATCACGAAAATTAGCATAGATATATATTTTGGAAAAAATTTAAATAACGTTGATATGGATAGATTATTTGCTAGCAAACAATCTTCTCTATTAAATCAGAGTGTTCACTACTGTGATATTTTAATCTCAATTACGACAATACTTCAATAACAGTTTAAAATATAGATTCACTATAAGCTTAAAATAAAAATTTTGGAATTGATCATACATACAATGAATGAACCATAAAATACAAAAGTAATCATAACACTAGAAAATGAAAAAGCTTCTCACTCTTGTTCACTATTCCTTCCTCTCTCATTTTTTCTGTGTTATTTTTAAAGTCTTGTAAAAATATGAATTACATGCAAAAAAATTAGCCCTTTGTAATCTCTACGCCATCAATCACATTAGTTTTATTAATGATAAGCAATAACATCTGTATAGCTCTAAGCTTAGAGAACAACACCAGATTAAAGTATCATTTTTATTTATTGTAAAAGAGGATGTAAAACTCCATTTTTCTCTTATCATTGTTAAAAAAAATTGAAAAATGAGCTTATTAATATTAAAAAAATAGAAAATAATTTTTTACAAAATAATATCTTATTTAATTACTGTTTAAAATAACCCATTTAAAATAATATAAATATATTATGTTTATATTGTATATGTTTAAATTGTATATTTCTAATTAAATAATAATATTTATAATAACACTAAAATATTACATAATAAATATCTTTCTATTAAATAAAATCATAACATGAAATAATAAATTCACAGTAAAATTAAGTATAATTCTCTTAGTTTACCAGTACAACAAATAAATATATTTAATTATGTTATTGAACTCAGTTGCATTACCATCGTTTTTGCCCGCTTTGCTTAGTGGATCCTTTTATTTCCAAGCAATTATTAACTGAATTTTGACTGCTCAGCATGCTGAAAAATCTCTATGTGATTGTTGTCTTGATAATTGCTATCATGTTGTTTGGCGAAGCTCTTAGCTTTCTATCGGGCAACTTAAAAGCTTTATTCTGTCAATTTTCTTATTGTTTAAGCAAAAACTCATCCACGTAATAATATATTGAATGTACCAACAAAATCCGCACGAATAACCACATTTTGCACATATAAAAATTACCCATCTTTGACAATTTTTTAGCATTATATTAGCATTATAAACGTAACAAAAATAAATTTTGCTCAGATGAGAAAACACTACTAATATTGTACACCATCTTACCATGGCTTTTGTCATCAAGCTGCCATCTAAACTCAAACTAAAACTGATCTAAAACCAAGAAATTTAACTCTCTGATTTCTGTTGTAAATTCTTTGCTCAGAGCTATAGAACTACAACTGATTTTATGCATGAATATGTCTAATAAAAAATCCTCATGTGTAAATTTTACATGCCCTATACCACCAGCATAAATAACGATAATCTATGCTATAATAGAATTATTCACTCAATTTTTTATTTTTATAATCATGATGACTTTTATATCATCCCCCTAATCCATTAAATTTAATAATTGTTTTCTTATAGATTATGAAAGTCATGACTATAGAAAGAAAAGTGCTCGACAGAAGATATCCAATATTCCATTCGCCTTTACCAAGTAACAGGGATACAGGAAAAGAAGCAGAAAAAGCCATGGGAAGCATAAACAAAAGCCATTTTACAATGCTTGAGGGATAAATTCCTATTGGTACAAATGAAAGCTCGTAAATCATTTCATGAAAATATTCGACAGGCATCTTACGGCTAATAATAAATGTCACAAAATTAAACGTCATGAAAAAACAAATATTGACGATAAAAACACAAAATATTGCAACAATAAAAGAGATCCATCTGAGCTTAAGATCATACATATCTGGTAATGATACGAACAAATAGGCACTAACATAAAGAACAAATAGCTTTATCAGATTAAGTGGTTTGCACCAACCAAACAACATCAACAACCAGATTGAAACAGGCTTTATCAAGTAGGGTTCAATTTTACCATCCGCTACTTTTTCAAAAAACGTTTCAATAGAATGAGTAAAAATATTCAAAAATATCCCAAGTAAAACAAAGACAACAAAGATAAAATGAATTTCATCTCTGCTATAGTTACCAATCTTTCCTGAAAAAGAAGATATTCTATCAATAAATATGAATTGAATAAAATAATAGCATAGAGAAAGAATAAACTCCCCAGCCAAATTCTTACCATAAACAATCTGTCGGCAGATATTCAGGCTGATAAAATGAAGGATTATTTTCATCTCAACCGCCCGCTCCATAATACATCTTCATTCCTTTATTCCAAGCAATATGAATTAAGCATAAAAGACACAAAATATAAGCAAAACTTCCGAAAAAAAACTGCTGAAACAACGCTAAATTTTGCGTCGCGAAAAACTCGGCAGGAGCTGATATCATGAAACGATAAGGATTAAATTGCATGAGCGGAATAAGCCACACCGACCAAAAAGATGGTGGTAAAAGAACACCCCCAAGAAGCGCTGAACTGAGAATACTGAAAGAGAGTAATATATTGTACTCAATCACCCAAAAACTTAATAAGGCAATCCCGAAAGAGAGTAAAAAACAAAGCAATTGTGATAGAATAACAACCAGAAAAAAGAACAGAAAAGAGATGACCAATCCCAGAATATTTTCATAGGATAAAACAAGCTTTGCAACAAAAAGAGCCAATAACGGAATGCAATATAATACACTCTCTCCTAAAAAAGTAAAAAGTATTTGTGTCATATAACTAAAGGGTTTTGTGAGATAGACTTCTAATTGACCTTCCCTAACATGATGAGAAAAAAACTTAATCACATTATAACCATTATTTAAACGTCCTAAGACTAAAGCAAAAGCATAATAATACATCATATCATGAAAGCTAAAGCCATTTATGGTGTTTCCCATATCAGAGAAAAGTGCATTCCATAATAGAAGTTGAATAATAAATGGCGAAAGTGTCCCAATGACAATATCAGTAAAAAACATGGCTCTATCACTTAGAATAGAGAGTAATCCATTCCTTGCATAAAAAAACATGCCAAAACAATAATTAAATAAATTCTTTAAATTTAACACGGAGCATCTCCTCAAATGAGGGAGTGGACACAGAAAACGTACAGTTGAATTTAGTTGTCATTTCCCGTATGAAATGCGAATAATCTCCACGAGGTAACGAAATTTCCAATGAACATTCTTCATTGTTCAGTTTTTTATTTTTTAAAGGAGCGGACAATTTTAACGAAAGTTCATCCATTCTCTTTACAACAGCATAAAGCGCCTGCAAGTGTTCACAAAAAAATGTCACTTTCACCAAAGAAGGAAGCATATTTTTAAATGCATCAATATCACCGTAAAAGTGTTTGTTTCCTTTATGCAAGAGAAGAATATCATCAACGTAACCATCAATATCCCCCATATCATGACTTGTGATGATGTATCCCATCCCTCGCTCTCTTTTAAGTTTTGTAAGTAGCTCCCTAATTTCATGCTTAGAAGTAATATCAAGACCAATAGTTGGTTCATCTAGGAACAATAATTTAGGTCTAAAAGATAAATTAAATGCCAATTCACTTTTGACTCTCTCACCCAAACTCAGCATTCGCACTGGCTTGTCCATGATATGCGCAATACCAAGCAACTCTGCAATCTCTTTAAGGTCGCGGATAAAAGAGGTTCGTTCAATACCATATAAGGGTTGCACCATATCCAAACTGTAACGTAGAGGTAAATCCCACCATAAACAACTCTTATGACCAAAGACCACCCCCAACTGTCTAAACAGATCTTTCTTGGTTTTATACGGATTAAATCCCAAGACTTTAACACTTCCCTTATCAACGAATTGTATACCAGCAAGTATTTTAATCAGTGTTGATTTACCTGCCCCGTTAGCTCCGAGGATAGCAAGAGATTGTCCTGAAAAAAGGGTAAAACTGATATCTTTCAGCACGTGATAATTCGTATATACTGGCTTAAAGAGAGAAAGCACTCTGTTTTTGAAAGAAGTTCCTCTGTCCATGCTACGGTATATTTTTGAGACGTTATTAACGTCAATCAATAATGATCCCATCAGTCACTCCTCATTTCAACTTATCCCCTCTTGGAATGTTCCCATAATCTTTGAATATCTGTTTTTTCACTGGAAAAAACGACCATGTTCTCCCCCTCCTAAAGAGCAATAAACGCACCTAAAGCTTTAATCTCCAATTTTTGGTATAGCATATTTCTTCAATCTGATGCATTCACTGAAATAAAGCATTAAGAATGCTAAAAGTTGTTTCTTCTTTTACGAAAGAAAATCTTTCGAACAAATTCAGATAAATTAAGTAGAAAAATAATTGATCATCGAAAGGAGAGCTTTGTTAATAAATCTTCATGGTGTAAGCAAAGGTACAAATAGTAAATCTATCATAAGTATATCAAATCACATTGATAACAAAACAAACCTCCTTAACAACAGGATTTTTTTGAGAGGCTACTTTTCCTCAGCATTACTATAAAATGCCTCAATTATCTCCCATGAAAAATTAAAAAGCGCCTTTACACATTTCAGCAAATATCCTTCAGATTTTATCTCATTCATCTTCCTCAACAGACACGCCTCCCCAATATACAGCCCTACAGATAAATTCAAAGGAGCAGCTTCATCAACTCAGATTATTAAACGATACACCTTATCTAGAGATAATAATACAATCAATATGGATAAAGAACTGTAGAAAGAAAATTTATGATATTTCAAAATTCATCACTCAAAAACACCATTTTCTCATAGCGATTACTAAAGCTCTCTTCAAATGAAGCCCTATCCATCTCATCAAATTTATAGACAAAATTTTTACCAATCAAAAAGGATAAACGAAGCTTTTTTACTCTGTTTCAGCATCACTCTCATTAAAAGACAAAAGATTAAAACTTTGAACCATATGAGGTGGTAAAGGTGCAACAATGTCCAATATTCCTCCTGAAGGATGAGGAATACGAATACGACGTGCATGAAGATGAAGACGATTTTGAATTCCTCCTGGTAATGTCCAATTACTATCAGAAAAAAAATATTTTGAATCGCCAATGATAGGATGATCCATATGGGCAGCATGAACACGAAGCTGATGTGTTCTCCCTGTATAGGGTTCCATTTCAAGCCACGAAAGAGCCCGCCCTCGCGTATCTAAAACGCGATAGTAGGAAACCGCATGATGTGAATCTGGCTCCCCATGTTCACAAACACGCATTTTGTCACCTTGTGCAGTCATTTCCTTAACCATCCACGTTGAAATTTTATCCTGCTTTTTTTTAGGTACGCCCCGAACCAACGCCCAATAAGTCTTTTTTGTTTCTCGCGCTCTAAAAGCAGCTGTTAAGGACTGAGCAGCTCCCCTTGATCGCGCAACAATAAGCACACCCGACGTCTCACGATCAAGACGATGAACCAAACGCGGCTTTTCACCTTTTTTATTGCGCCATACCTCAAGCATACTGTCCATATGACGTGTTAAACCAGAGCCTCCTTGGACAGCCAATCCAGCAGGTTTGTTAAAAACAAATACTTTTGGATCTTCATAAAGCAGCATTTTTTTTAAAACGGTCCCATCATCCTGCCCACGAAGTGTTTTATCCGTTATTGAAAGATTTTCTTTGTCATTAATAGGGAGAGGTGGAATACGGACAGCCTGTCCCATACAAAGACGCGTATCGGCTTTAACACGTCCACCATCAACCCGTATCTGACCAGAACGCAACAGTTTTTGCAAGACTCCAAAACCAAGTCCTGGATAATGCACTTTAAACCAGCGATCTAAGCGCATTCCATTTTCATCAGCCTCAACTTTTTTTATTTCTACGCCTGCCATGAAAGTTCCCTTGCCTGATAATTTTATTGATCTATTTTTGCGCCTTTATAAGCACAAATATAAACACAAAAATTCATATTTTAGTTGGCTTTATCACACCATATTACAGTTAGTATCCAAAATTGCCTTTTCTTAACGTCCAAATTTTATTAGCTAAAAATTAAGCGTTATAAAAAAATCAATACCTTTACGCTTAACAGCGAATGGAGATAATTAACAGTGTCCTTATTCAAAACCTATGCACGTGTTCTCACTTACCTAAACAGAGAAAAAAATGCATCCCTTTTAATCTGTACCGCTAATGTTATGTTAGCGATTATCACCATTGCAGAACCTATTTTATTTGGACGGGTTATCGATTCTATTACAGAAAAAACAGGTATCATCTCTACTCTTGCCATTTGGGTTTGTTTTGGACTTTCACATATTATCGCTTATGTCCTTGTTGCTCGCGGTGCAGACCGCTTAGCCCATAGACGTCGCTTAACGGTTTTAACAGAATCTTTCGAACGTATCATTGCCATGCCGTTAATTTGGCATCAACAACGCGGAACGTCTAACGCACTCCATACACTTTTGCGCGCTATAGATTCCATGTCAACCATATGGCTTGATTTTATGCGACAACATCTCTCAACGCTTGTCGCCTTATTGGTTCTCATCCCCATAGCCTTTAATATGAATTGGCGCCTTTCAATAGTCTTGGTTGTGCTTGCCATCATCTATATATTAATTGCACGTTTAGTGATGCGAAAAACAAAAGACGGACAAGCCGCTGTAGAATGCTATCATCATAACCTTTTTAAACACGTCAGTGATTCAATCTCTAATGTTTCCATTGTACAAAGTTATAACCGAATAAAAGAAGAAACTTTCATACTGCACCAACATACAAATGCTCTGCTTAAAGCACAAAATCCTGTTCTCAATTGGTGGGCGCTCGCCAGTGGCTTAAATCGAATGGCTTCAACGATTTCAATCGTTTGTGTTCTTCTCCTTGGAGCTTTTTTTGTTGCAAAAAGTCAATTACGAGTAGGTGACGTCGTTGCTTTTGTTGGATTTGCACAACTCATGATTAGCCGCCTAGACCAAATGAGCAATTTTATTAATTGTGCAATATCCTCACAAGCAAAACTGCAAGAGTTTTTTGAAATGGAAGACTCAACCTTTCATATCAACGAACCGCAGAATCTTCCCTCCCTCCAAAATGTTAAAGGCACCATACAATTTCATCACGTGACCTATAAATTTCCAAATTCTTCTCAAGGTGTTTTTGATATTTCTTTTGAGGTTAAAGCAGGACAAACTGTTGCGATTGTAGGACCAACAGGAGCTGGAAAAACAACGTTGATCAATCTGTTGCAGCGCGTATACGACCCTACCTTTGGGCATATCTCCATTGATGGAATAAATATATGCTCGATCAATCGCGAATCTTTACGCAAATCTCTAGCAACAGTATTTCAAGACTCAGGTCTTTTCAACCGTACTATTCATGACAATATTTCAATAGGAAAAGCGAGCGCAACGAATGAAGAACTTTATGAAGCAGCAAAAATAGCAGAAGCTCACGATTTTATTCTAAAAAAAGCTGATTATTATAACACAATGGTGGGCGAACGAGGATCTCAATTATCAGGTGGAGAAAAACAGCGACTAGCAATTGCACGCGCTGTTTTAAAAAATGCCCCTATTCTCATTCTAGATGAAGCAACAAGCGCTCTTGATGTTGAAACAGAAGCACGTGTCAAAAATGCCCTTGATTGCATAAGCCATAATCGCACCACTTTCATTATAGCACATCGCCTCTCAACAGTACGCAATGCTGATGTAGTACTCTTTCTAGAACATGGTCATTTAATTGAAAAAGGAAGCTTTCAAGAATTAATCGAGAGAGGCGGACGTTTTTCTCAATTCTTAAAAGCCAGTGGTTTAACAATCAAACCACCAGAAATAGAAGGAGAAAATGAAAACGTCATCCTCTTACATGAAGCCATAGCATCATAAAATTGATACTCTTCACAAATCTCATGTAAGAAATACCTCTTCAATACACCAAAAATACTTTATTGATACAAATAAAAGGTTACTAAGAATATCACAATCCATTTTTGACGCGAGATCTTTGAAAAAAGATTAAAACCATTTCGCACTTTTTCTACTGTTGAAATTTTACTCGATTGGAACAAAATTATTGCGTATATCTTTGCATATTAATGAGTATACAATCGAATTTAGGGGAAAATGCAAAGGTAAAAAAGCTTCCAGTTTTACCATCTTCTTTTAACTCAGCTTTACAACCTTCAAAACTATCTAAAACAGTGTTTTTTTAATAATGGATATGACATATTGCTTCACACTTTTGTTTATCATGTTTTTTGTAGAAGCCCCCCTCGCCAAGAACAAAATGTCATTGTGTTGTACATTCATCACGTGCTTTTTTAAGAAATATTTCTCAATACTCCTAAGCCTATTTTTCACAACAATCCCTGTGAATGGTTTTGATTGATTCAACATACATAGATTTAAAATGAGAAAATCCTACGAATATTTGGAGCTCTTATTCAAGATATAAAACAATAAATTATCATTATAAATCAATGCATTGAGTAAATAGCATCATAATAAATCAGACATTAATATACCTCTTTAAATTTATGCGATATTCCTTTTTATAAAATAGGATAGAGATGTTTCTTTAAAAAAATCTGTAAGAGCCACACAATGACTGCTCTTCTTCGTAAAAATATACCAAAGTGTAAAATGCTGCATAATCTTTCTTATTTTGAAAGGTAACTCCCAAAACTCTTGAAAAACATAAAATCAAATGAAACAGTGATGATAAAGATAAACACTGTTTTTATCTCTACCGATTTTGTACAAACCCCCATTACGCTATATCTGGATTTCAGCAAGACATAAGACAGATACTCGTGATACTTATACACCAATCCAACATAAAAATGTCAAAAACACCAATGAGAAAAGATTTTGCTTTTTAAATTTTTTCAAGAAAATCTTTTAGTGCTGCAAATGCCTCACTAGCCTTGTTTCCCTCAGGACCACCAGCCTGCGCCATATCAGGACGACCACCACCACCTCGACCACCAAGCACAACTGAAAGAATACGAACGAGATCAACAGCATTCAACTTATCCGTTAAATCATCCGTAACGCCAACAACAGCACTGCCTTTTCCATCCTCCGAAACACTAATAAAAGCAACGACTCCAGACTCAATTTGTTTTTTTCCAGAATCGACGAATGCCTTAAGATCCCGTGGTAAAATATTTTTGACAATGCGTCCGAGAAAAGAAAGCCCATTAATGATGGTAATATCATCTTGACTACTTTCTGTTATACCACCACTCAACACCATTTTTTTGCGTACATCATTCAACTCTTTTTCAAGTTTACGACGATCATCAAGCAAAATTCGCACCCGTTCTTCTAAACCAGAAGAAGACGTTTTTAAAAGATCAGCGATCTCATGAATACGCTCATCTTGGCGACAAAGATAAAAACGTGCTTCTTGGCCAGTTAAGGCTTCAATACGACGTACTCCTGCTGAAACAGAACTTTCAGAAACAATATGGATCAAACCAATATCGCCTGTTCGCTCCACATGTGTGCCCCCACAAAGCTCTATTGACCAATGCTTTTTTAATCCCTCTTGGTGACACTGTTTCCCCATAGAAACAACGCGAACTTCATCACCATATTTTTCACCAAATAATGCCATGGCTCCTTTAGAAATGGCTTCATCCACGTCCATGAGATGCGTTACGACCTTACTATTTTGCAAAACAATCTCATTGGCTAAATCTTCTATTTTTTTCAATTCTTCCAAAGAAACAGACTTTGGATGAGAAAAATCAAAACGTAACCGATCTGGCGATACAAGAGAGCCCTTTTGAGTAACATGGTCCCCCAATATTTGCCGTAAAGCCTCGTGTAATAAATGGGTAGCAGAATGATTTGCACGAATTTTTTTACGACGAATACCATCAACGGTTAATTCTACACAATCAGACCTCGATGCCTGACCAGATTTTACTTCTCCAATATGGATAAAAACACCATCACCCTTTTTCTGAGTATCATGCACCTCAAAAACAAAATCTTCACCAGAAATGATACCGCTATCACCAATTTGACCGCCAGATTCACCATAAAAAGGAGTCTGATTTACCACAAGAATGGCTTTTTGCCCCGAAGAAATATGATCAACAATTTTACCATCACACACAAGAGCTGTAAGAATGCCTTCAGCTTTTTCTGTTTCATAACCTAAAAATTCTGTAGCCCCTACCTTATCACGAACAGAAAACCAAATTGTCTCCGTTATAGCTTCACCAGAACCAGACCAATGAGCACGCGCTTCCTCTTTTTGGTGTTCCATCGCTTTATCAAAAGCATCAACGTCAACAGATATTCCGCGACGCCGAAGAACATCTTGCGTCAAATCAAGCGGAAAACCATAGGTATCATAAAGCTTGAAAGCAACTTCACCATTTAAATGATCTCCCTCTTTAAGAAGACTACTCGCTTCATTTAACAAACCAAGTCCTCGTTCAAGTGTTTTACGAAAGCGTATTTCTTCTAACTTCAAAATTTCTGAAATCAAAGACTCAGCACGCACTAATTCAGGATAGGCTTGTCCCATTTCGCGAATTAAAGCAGGCAAAAGCCGCCACATTAAAGGCTCTTTAGCACCAAGAAGATGGGCATGACGCATAGCACGACGCATAATGCGACGTAAAACATATCCTCTTCCTTCGTTGGAAGGAAGAACACCATCAGCAATCAAAAATGCGCACGAGCGAAGATGATCAGCAATAACACGATGGCTGGCAATAAAATCACCCTTTGCCTCAATCCCTGTAATTTCTTCTGAAGCAGCAATTAATGCACGAAAAAGATCAATGTCATAATTATCATGAACACCCTGTAAAACAGCAGCAATACGCTCTAACCCCATGCCTGTATCAATAGAGGGATGAGGTAAGTCAACACGTTCTTCCTTGGAAATCTGCTCATACTGCATAAAAACAAGATTCCAAATCTCAATAAAGCGATCCCCATCTTCATGAGCACTTCCAGGAGGACCGCCCCATATTTCATCACCATGATCATAAAAAATCTCTGAACAAGGACCGCAGGGTCCTGTATCTCCCATCGCCCAAAAATTATCAGCCGTCGCAATACGGACAATTTTTTCATCTGGAAGACCTGAAATTTTACGCCACAGTTCAGCAGCAACATCATCACTCTGATAAACTGTCACCAACAGTTTATCTTTTGGCAGGCAAAATTCTTTTGTTAAAAGGTTCCATGACAAAAAAATGGCTTCTTCTTTGAAATAATCACCGAAAGAAAAATTACCCAGCATTTCAAAAAATGTATGATGGCGTGCCGTATAACCAACATTATCAAGATCATTATGCTTTCCACCCGCACGAACACATTTTTGTGCCGTTGTTGCCTGCTTATAAGGGGGCTTTTCAAGTCCAGTAAAAACATTTTTAAACTGCACCATTCCTGCATTTGTAAACATAAGTGTAGGATCATTACGTGGAACAAGTGAGCTAGAAGAAAGAACTTTATGCCCATTACGATGAAAATAATCCAAAAATGTTGACCGAATGTTATTAACACTATTCATACCGACACCTGCTCAATACAGTACAAAACCATAAAAGAAAAATCCCCCTCATTAAATATCCTCTTTGCCACGCATGGAGTCAATTTAATCAAAGAATGGAATATTTGTTCAAAAAAATTGAGAAAAAATGACTGTATATTTAAAAACTCAAACAAATAAAAACAGAAAAAATCTTAAATGAAAAAAATTATAGATGAAAAAACGCTCCATCAAATGGCTTCATCGCTCTCTGTATTTTCTGAACCTGCATTTTCTAACAATTCAATGGCAATCAAACCAGCATTTTGGCGCAAAGCTGCTTCAATTTCTGTAGCAACTTCCGCATGTTCACGTAAAAACTGCTTTGCATTTTCACGCCCCTGTCCTAAACGCTGAGAATTATAAGAAAACCATGCACCAGATTTTTCCACAATACCAACCTTAACACCCAAATCAATCAATTCACCTACTTTAGAAATGCCTTCACCATAAATAATATCAAACTCAACCTGTTTGAACGGAGGTGCCAATTTATTTTTCACCACTTTAACACGCGTCTGATTACCAACGATTGCATCCCTATCTTTAATAGACCCAATGCGACGAATATCCAAACGAACAGAAGCATAAAACTTTAAAGCGTTTCCCCCTGTTGTTGTTTCAGGCGAACCAAACATCACCCCAATTTTCATGCGAATTTGATTAATAAAAACAACCATACAATTAGAGCGAAAAATCGCTGCTGTTAATTTTCGCAATGCTTTACTCATCAATCGCGCTTGCAATCCAGGCAAAGCATCCCCCATTTCACCATCGATTTCCGCACGCGGTGTTAAAGCTGCAACAGAATCCACAACAAGCACATCAACTGCACCAGAACGAACCAACGTCTCTGTAATTTCCAATGCCTGTTCACCAGTATCTGGTTGAGAAATGAACAAATTTTCTAAATCAACACCAAGCTTACGCGCATAAATAGGATCAAGTGCATGCTCTGCATCAATAAAAGCACAAATCCCACCACTTTTCTGTGCCTCAGCAATAGCATGGAGAGCCAATGTTGTTTTCCCAGAACTTTCTGGTCCATAAATCTCAACAATGCGCCCCTTGGGTAATCCACCAATCCCTAAAGCAATATCCAAGGATAATGACCCTGTTGGAACTGTTTCAATTTCAACAACCTGCTCTTTTTGCCCAAGACGCATAATCGAGCCTTTACCAAAAGAACGTTCAATTTGTGAGAGAGCAGCATCGAGAGCTTTTGTTTTATCCACGACTATATCCTTGACCGATTCATAAATAATCTAACACTTAAATTTTACACTGTACTTTTAATTTAACTAAAGTCTTGAGTTTAGATTTTCACAGACTATTTGCATTCCTATCCCCACCTTATGTCCATAACATACCATGAGCATCACAATAAAGAATTGGCATTGCTTATCTTATGACACAAAAAATAAATTCTAATAAAACAATACTTCCTAAGAGAGCAAGTTAACACATTTATATCTCTCTAGAAAAGGAACAATTTAAATTTCAACACAATGTTCTATAGCCCTTCTGCTTATCCCTTTGATTAAATACTTGAGAGACTAAAAATTCTCCCGCTATTGATCACATAAAAACGCATCATCAATTAAAATCACACCATATTGCATCGAAGAACAAAACGCCATTGTGTTGCATATTCATACACTTAATTTAAGAAACACCTCTCAAAACTTCCAAGCTCACTTCGTGACAACACCTATGAATGTGGTATACTGTAAGACTTTTTGACGCCACCATCTTTACACTATAGAAGGAGAAAGCTGGCACCATCACACTATTTATCATCCCCTAAGGTTGCCACAGCTCTCGGCATTTGAGACGATTCATAAGAGGAATTTTTAGTCCTTTCTTGTACGGTTTTTATCACACGCTAATCCTGCTTGTAACATGTAACCGAATAACTTGATTGCTTCAACAAATAACAGACTTGGGATGAGAGAAATTTACGGTATTTGAATACTTTCATTCAACTTACGAAACAGTCAATTATCATTATAAGTCAATATATTATTTAATAAAAACCAAAAAAAATAAAGCAGCTTAAAAGTTGAATGACATATTTAAATTTGAAAAAATATGCAATTATGAAGATATCATAAAAAAATCTCTACAAGCAATGCAATAAATGTTTAAAATATAAACTAAATTTCTCATATAATAACATAAGAGATAAAAAATAAATCTGAGATTAATAAAAAACATATTTCAACTCAAATTTTATTTTGATCTTTACGTTTTTTGCGCAACTGTTGCCACCACTCAAGACGTTTCACAATTTCACGCTCAAAACCACGCTCAACTGGTTTATAATAACTCTGACGCCCAAGTTTTTCGGGAAAATATTCTTGTCCTGAAAAAGCGTCTGGTTCATCATGGTCATAACAATAACCACTTCCATACCCTTCTTCTTTCATAAATTTCGTAGGAGCATTAAGAATATGCTTAGGGGGTGGTAAAGAGCCATTTTTGCGCGCACAACGCAGTGCTGCTTTATACGCAAGATATGCTGCATTTGACTTTGGCGCAGTTGCAACATAAAGACATGCTTGCGCCAAAGCCAATTCTCCTTCTGGTGATCCTAAATAATCATAGGCATCTTTTGCTGCATTACAAATGATAAGAGCTTGAGGATCCGCCAAACCAACATCTTCAACAGCCATACGAACCAACCTTCGCCCAATATAGAGAGGATCTTCACCAGCATCCAACATACGTGCCAAATAATAAAGCGCAGCATCAGGATCAGATCCACGAACGGATTTATGCAACGCTGAAATGAGATTATAATGCCCATCTCGTCCTTTATCATAAATGGGCGCACGACGCTGAATAATTTTTTGCAAAGCAACAACATCAAGAACCTCTCCCAATGGTGCAATAGACCAAACTTCCTCTGCCAATGTTAACGCAACCCGCGCATCACCATCAGACATCTCTATCAAAGCGTCTCTGGCATCATTATCCAAGGGTAGACATGTTCCCTCAACTTCTTCAGCACGCCTCAAAAGCAGGTTCAAACTTTCATGATCATGAGAAAGAAATGTTAAAACACGTGCACGCGAAAGAAGGGCAGCATTCAGTTCAAAAGAAGGATTTTCGGTTGTTGCGCCTATAAGTACCACAGTACCCTCTTCCATCACAGAAAGAAAACTATCCTGCTGAGCACGATTAAACCGATGAATTTCATCAACAAAAAGAAGTGTTTTATCCCCAGATATAAAACGCCTCTGCGCAACTTCAAAAATCTTTTTAAGTTCAGAAACTCCGGTAAAAATAGCAGAAACCTGCTCAAACGCGAAATTTGTTTCAAGGGCTAACAAACGTGCAACAGTCGTTTTTCCCGTCCCTGGAGGTCCCCAAAAAATCATCGATCCAATTGAGCCAGTTGCCGCCATACGTGAAAGCAAACCATCCTCTCCAATCAAATGCTTTTGTCCCACAACATCATTGAGAGAACAAGGGCGCATTCTTTCTGCAAGTGGCTGATTTTTATTAACTTGAAAATCAAACGACGAAGTAAAAAAATCTTTCTTCAAAAAAAACCTCAACGAATAAATTGGCGAATATACATACCATCACGTTCATATTCCAATTGCCACATATTTGAGCGACCTTGCATAAGAACCTTTTTCAATTGATGAACTGTTTGAATTTTATGGCCATTTACAACACGTAGAATATCTCCTGACTGAAAAATTCCAGCTGCATTGCTCATTTCCTCAAGATTGGTAATCACAACCCCTTTTGCAGATATAGGAAGATGAAAACGTCGACTATTTTGAGGTGTTAAATCTAACACCTCAGCACCAGCAAGAGGACTGTCACCCGTAATTTTTTCAGATTTTAAAAATGCAGTTTCTGATATCGATGAAACTGTTATTTGTGTTTTTAAAATTTTTCCACTTCGTAAATATTCCAAGGCAAGACTATGCTCAACGTCAGCTGTCATCAAACGATACCCAAGACTATCTGGACTGTCAACGCGTACCCCCTGCACACTCAAAATAACATCACCTACTTTCAATCCAGCTTTTTCAGCAGGACTATCTTTGATAACTTCAATAATCAGAGCACCATAGGGACGTTCTAAACCTAAACCACCAGCAATATCAGGTGTAACATTTTGAAAAGAAGCACCAATATAAGGCGGCACAAAATATTTTCCACCGCGTTTAACAGTATCAAGCATCACTTTTACAAGATTAACTGGAATAGCAAAACCAATCCCTACAGAACCACCCGAACGCGAATAAATAGCCGTATTAATTCCGATTAACTGACCTTTCATATCAATTAAAGCGCCACCAGAATTCCCTGGATTAATGGCTGCGTCTGTTTGAATAAAAAAGTCAAAATCAGAAATCCCAACACGTGTACGCGCTTGCGCTGAAACAATACCACTTGTAACTGTTTGACCAACACCAAAAGGATTACCAATAGCAAGAACAAGATCACCAACTTCAACAGCATCAGAATTTCCCAAAGAAAGAACTGGAAATTGAGCATCTTTTTCCTTAACTTCAAGAATTGCAATATCAGTCGCTTCATCTTTGAGCACGACCTTACTCTCAAACTCCCGCCCATCAGAAAAAGCCACTTTAATTTCGCTTGCATCTTTAATGACGTGGTAATTTGTAACGATCAAACCACGTGCATCAACAATCACCCCTGACCCTAATGACGATTGCTTACGAACAGGAAATTTATTTTGAAAACGACCAAAAAATTGCTCAAAAAATGGATCGCCTTCAAAAGGTGATCGTGCTCTAATTTGTCGAGCTGCATAAATATTTACAACAGATGGAACTGTCTTTTTAACTAAAGGAGCAAATGAAAGGGTGATTTCTGTTTGTGTTTGAGGGATATGAGCATATACATGATCAAATGATATCTGCATCATAATTGCAAAAAAAATCCGCACCCAAAAAGAATACCTCATAATCCACTCCTTTAAAATCAGCACATTCTGTTGAAGATTAATAGAATAAAAAAACACATCCCCGCAAATTAAGGACCTCTATTAATATTTCATAATAGAGAATAAAAACAACCTATTTGAACAATAAATATTATAAAAATAAAATAATTCAATATTCTATAATTTTCTCTCTGCACCTATTTCTCAACTAAAACAAACTTAAAAATGCTCACAAAAAAACCGCCCAAGACAAGGCGGCCTTTAAAAATTCAACAGAATAAAAAAACTTTACGAAGAAGTTTCCTTTTCATTCTCAGAAGCCTCCATACGAATGCGATCCCCAGCCCCTTTCGCTTCGACATCACGATCAACAAATTCTATAACAGCCATGGGCGCATTATCACCGGTACGAAACCCCGCTTTCATAATACGTAAATACCCACCGTTGCGTGATGCATAACGTGGCGCAAGCGTATCAAATAATTTTGCAACTTTTCCTGCATCACGAAGTGCTGCAATTGCTTGCCGACGCGCATGCAAACCACCACGCTTACCAAGAGTAACGAGTTTTTCAACAATAGGACGAATTTCTTTAGCCTTTGGAAGCGTTGTCACAATCTGCTCATGCTCGATCAACGAAGTTGCCATATTTGCAAACATCGCTTTACGGTGACTGGCAGTACGGTTCAACTTGCGTCCTGACTTACTATGGCGCATAAGCCCTCTCCTTAAATTCTAATTCTAATATTGATCTTCATAACGTTTTGCAAGATCATCAATGTTTTCAGGCGGCCACGCAGGAATTTCCATCCCAAGATGTAAACCCATACACGCCAAAACTTCTTTAATCTCATTCAACGATTTGCGACCAAAGTTCGGTGTCCGAAGCATTTCAGATTCTGTTTTTTGAATCAGATCACCAATATAGACAATATTATCATTCTTAAGACAATTTGCCGAACGAACTGAAAGTTCTAATTCATCCACTTTTTTGAGAAGTGCAGGATTAAAAGAAAGCTCAGAATCAACCTCTTCAACAGGCTCCTTCTGTGGTTCTTCAAAGTTAATAAATAACGATAATTGATCCTGAAGAATGCGTGCTGCAAAAGCAACAGCATCCTCACCATTAACAGCACCGTTTGTTTCAATCGTGAGCGTTAATTTATCATAATCGAGAACTTGACCTTCACGTGTATTTTCTACTTTATAAGATACCCTACGGATCGGTGAATAAAGACTATCAATTGGAATAAGCCCTATACGCGCATCATCAGCACAATTACGATCAGATGGAACATACCCCTTTCCTGTGTTGACAACAAATTCCATGCGAATTTCAGCATCTTCATCAAGAGTACAAATAACATGATCTGGATTTAGAATTTCCATATCCCCAACTGTACTGATATCTCCCGCTTTCACGACACCAGGCCCCTCTTTATAAACAACGACACGTTTAGGCCCTTCTTCTTCCATACGAAGCGCAATTTCTTTTATATTCAGAATAATATCCGTAACATCCTCACGCACACCTGGAATCGATGAAAACTCATGCAAGACACCGTCAATCTGCACAGCAGTAATAGCAGCACCACGAAGCGAAGATAACAACACGCGACGAAGCGCATTTCCTAACGTTAAACCAAAACCACGCTCAAGAGGTTCAGCAATCACACTTATAATATTTGGATTATCATGTGCACATGACTCAACCTTATTGGGTTTAATAAGTTCCTGCCAGTTTTTCTGGATCATATTTTTATTCCCGTTCTTTAGTTCCGTTACCATTCAATCGTAACGACCAATGTGAACATCAGAGAAATCTCCGACAACAAAAAACAACACCCAATTAAACACGCCGCCTTTTCCGCGGACGACATCCATTATGAGGAATTGGTGTTACATCGCGAATAGAAGTAATGACAAAACCAACAGATTGCAATGCACGTAGAGCAGATTCACGCCCTGATCCAGGTCCACAAACTTCAACTTCCAAAGAACGCATACCATGCTCTTGCGCTTTTCTTGCACAATCCTCCGCAGCAACTTGAGCAGCAAAAGGTGTCGATTTACGCGCACCTTTAAACCCCTGAGCTCCCGCAGATGACCAAGCAATTGCATTACCCTGAGCATCAGTAATAGTAATCATTGTATTATTAAATGTTGAATTAATATGCACAACACCCGATGAAATATTTTTACGTTCGCGACGACGAACACGTGTGGCTTCCTTGGCCATAATTTCCCTTTCAACGATCTCATCACTGCCGTAACATCAGCAGCTCCACCTTTTTTCCTTGCCAAACAAATCAAACAAGAAAAAGAATATATAAAAACCTTCCACAAAGGCCCTTATTTCTTCTTACCGGCAATTGCCTTAGCAGGCCCCTTACGCGTACGAGCATTCGTATGCGTACGCTGTCCTCGGACAGGCAAAGATCGACGATGCCGCAATCCACGATAACAACCAAGGTCCATCAAACGCTTAACATTCATAGCCACTTCACGACGAAGATCACCTTCAACTTGATAGCCCTGATCTATCGCCTCACGAATCTGCAGCACCTCAGCATCTGAAAGCTCATGCACACGACGCCCCAAAGGAATGCCAACTCTTTCAATAATTTCTTGAGCAAATTTTGGTCCAATCCCGTGGATATATTGAAGCGCAATAATTACACGCTTATTTGTCGGGATATTGACGCCAGCGATACGAGCCACGCCTACTCTCCTTAGTTATGTTGACAAATTTTTATAAAATACCTGATATACCTTACAGAAAAAAATAGACTCAGAAAAAAATTCTTCCGAATCCTATTATTTCACTAAAATAAATTAGATTCACTTTTGATAGATTTCATCTCAAAAGTCAACTCTTTTCATTTATTTCTAAAAAAAATCTCATGAAAGAAACCCTCTAATCATACGTGTCACTTCAGCAACACCAATCATTCCATCAATAACCTTCAACATTCCCCTCTCTGAATAAAATTTTGATAAGGGAGCCGTTTTTTCACGATATTCTACTAATCTTTTTGCAAAAGCAACAGGATTGTCATCTAAACGAACCTGTCCACCAACCGCTATTGTTTCCTCAACGCGCTTCTTCATACGTTCAATCAACACGTCTTCATCAACACACAACTCAACAACAGCATTAAGCTGCATATTTTTTGAATCGAGTATCTGTTGCAACGCTTCTGCTTGCCCCACAGTTCGCGGATATCCATCCAAAACAAAACCGTTTACACAATCAGCTCCATCAATCCGATCTGATACGATTTGATTAACAATACTATCAGGAACCAAAGCACCAGAACTTATAATAGCTTTAGCTTTTTTACCAGTATCCGTTTCTTTGGCAATCACCTCACGCAACATATCCCCTGTTGATAAATGAGGAATGTTGTATTCCTCAGTCAACATTTTTGCTTGTGTTCCTTTCCCCGCTCCAGGAGGACCTAAAAGAATAACCCTCATCGATTCCTTCTACCTCCACGAAGTTTTGATTTTTTTATCAACCCTTCATATTGGTGAGCAACAAGGTATCCCTGAATTTGAGCAACTGTATCAAGTGTGACAGTAACAACAATCAACAAGGACGTCCCCCCAAGATAAAAAGGTACCTGTAATGCAGATATCATAAATTCAGGCAACAAACAAACCAAGATGATATAAAGTGCCCCCACAACAGTAATACGTGTCAAAACGTAATCAATATATTGGGCTGTGCGTTCACCTGGACGAATCCCTGGAATAAAACCAGAATGTTTTTTCAACTGATCTGCAGTATCACTTGGATTAAACACTATCGCCGTATAAAAAAAGCAGAAAAACGCCATTAAAAATGCATAAACGATCATATAAAGTGGCTGTCCATGACCAAGAGAATAAGAAATAGCCTGAACCCATTGTGGCATTTTATCAGAAAAGTTATTAATAGTAGCTGGTAATAACAATAAAGATGAAGCAAAAATAGGTGGAATAACACCAGCAGTATTCAACTTTAAAGGAAGATGCGACATATCGCCTTGAAACATTTGATTACCAACCTGACGCTTCGGGTACTGAATAAGAATTCGCCGTTGCGCACGCTCTATAAAAACAATAAGTCCGATAACCAAAATAGCAATAAGGACGATCCCTATTAAAAGAAAAGTTGATAAATCAGCTTGGCTATGAGCTGTTAAAAGCTGAGCAAAAGTAGAAGGAAAGTTAGCTACAATTCCTGTAAAAATGATGAGAGAAACCCCATTACCAACACCGCGTGACGTAATTTGCTCGCCAAGCCACATGAGAAACATTGTCCCACCAACAAGTGTAATAACAGAAGAGATACGAAACATCAGACCTGGTTCTAAAACAATTTGAAGCCCTGTCCCTATACCGCTTTCAAGCGCAACCGCGATACCGAAAGCTTGTAGAATTGCCAATACAACTGTTACATAACGCGTATACTGATTAATAACCTTACGACCTAATTCCCCTTCTTTTTTAAGAGTCTCCAAAGAAGGAATAATAGATGTTAACAACTGTACAATAATAGATGCTGAGATATAAGGCATGATACCCAGCGCAAAAATCGCCATACGCCCAACAGCACCTCCTGCAAACATATTAAAGAGTCCTAATACACCTGATGCATGATGTTCAAAGGTCTGCCGTAAAGCATCAATATTAATACCTGGAAGAGAGATATAAGTGCCAAAACGATAGACAAGAAGTGCCGCCAAAGTAAACCAGATGCGTTTCTTTAATTCAGTTGCACGCGAAAAGGTACCGAAGTTTATATTGGAAGCAAATTGCTCTGCTGCTGATGCCATAAAACGTCTCCACTTCACACTCCAGTTCTTTAAATCACAGAAGTATAACCCTAAAACTCATATCTTTATACAAGAATAAATGCGGAACTTAAAAAATTCCACACAAAACATTTTGCAGAATATATATAACCCTTCTTCAGATCTCTACTCATATCAAAAAAATTATTGAACAACATCAGGAAAAATAATCTGACCACCCACTTTTTCAACTTTAACACGAGTAGCTTCTGAAGCTCCAGAAACATGAAAGATAATCTTAGCTTTCAAATCACCATCAGAAAGAAGACGAACCCCGTCCTTTTTACGACGAATAATACCAGCCTCTTTCAAAGCAATCATATCAACAGGCTTTTCAATATCCAACTTTCCTGCATCAACGGCTGACTGAATACGTCCCAAAGAAACTTCATTATAGGTTTTGGCGAAGAAATTCTTAAATCCACGTTTCGGTAAACGACGATAGATAGGCATTTGCCCACCTTCAAAACCATTAAGGGAAACACCAGAACGTGACCTTTGTCCTTTGACACCGCGACCACCAGTCTTACCAATACCTGAGCCAATACCTCGTCCAACACGCTTACGATTTTTTGTTGCGCCTTCGCAATCACGCAGTTCATTGAGTTTCATATCTAATACTCCTGCAACCCTTAATCTTCATCTATAACGCGAACAAGATGCCGAACCTGAGCAATCATACCCCGTACACAAAGTGTATCTTCTAAAACACGCCGCCGACGCATCTTATTTAATCCAAGCCCTTTTAAGGTTGCACGCTGAATCTGTGATTTTCGAATAGGGCTTCCAATTTGCTCTACCATCACAGTTTTACCACTCTGAGATTTTTTTTGAACCATTTCCTAATTCCTTTTCTGATAATCTCAGAAACTACCCTTCTACATCAACTAAATGGCGACGACGCGCCTGCAAAGTTGAGTATTTTATACCACGCTGAGCAGCAATATCTCGAGGATGCATTTGATGTTTCAATGCATCAAATGTTGCACGAACCATGTTATAAGGGTTCGAAGATCCTAATGATTTTGCAACAACATCCTGCATACCAAGAGCTTCAAAAATAGCCCGCATCGGCCCTCCAGCAATAATCCCAGTACCCGCAGAAGCTGAACGCAATAAAACACGCCCCGCTCCGTGACGACCTTCAAGATCATGATGCAATGTGCGTCCAGACCGAAGCGGAACATAAATCATCCCACGCTTTGCAGATTCCGTTGCTTTACGAACAGCTTCCGGAACTTCACGAGCTTTACCATGACCAAAACCCACACGCCCTTTTTGATCCCCAACAACAACAAGAGCGGCAAAACCAAAACGCCGACCACCCTTTACAACTTTAGCAACACGATTTATATGAACAAGCCTATCGACAAATTCATTATCGCGTTCTTCTCTCTCACCACGTTCTTTTTGTGCCATTCCTCATTCCTTTTTCTTTTCCGGAAGCACGATAATAAAGCTCCTCATCAAACCAGAAGAACCTAAACGAAACACTCTAAACTCTCCTTACACATTCATAAAGAGGAAAATTTAGAAATTCAAACCACCTTCACGAGCAGCTTCAGCCAAAGCCTTGACACGACCATGGTACACATAGGCTCCACGATCAAAAACCACGTCACTTACACCAACTTGCTTCGCACGCTCAGCAATTAACTTACCAATAGCGAAAGCGGCTTCTTTATTAGCACCACTCTTTAACGATTTTTTCAAATCACTTTCAAGAGTAGAGGCTGAAACAAGTGTACATCCCCGCAAGTCATCGATAACTTGAGCATAAATGTTCTGATTTGAACGATAAACACTAAGCCGAGGACGATCATGAGAAACCATTTTAATTCTACGACGAACACGCCTCGCACGACGTTGGATAATGTCCTTAGATGAAACCATAATACAAAATCCTTATTTCTTTTTACCTTCTTTACGGAAGATACGTTCATCTGCATGCTTAACACCTTTACCTTTATAAGGCTCAGGCCTACGATACTCACGAATCTCCGCTGCAACTTGTCCAACTTGCTGTTTATCAATTCCAGAAACAACAATTTCCGTTGGCTTAGGAACAGTCACAGTCACACCCGACGGAACTTTATAAACCACATCATGTGAGAAGCCCAGAGATAGTTGGACATCCTTACCCTGCAAAGCAGCACGATAACCAACCCCATTAATCTCCAATCTCTTTTCAAAACCATCTTTCACACCACAAAAAATGTTCTCAATCATTGAGCGCGACATACCCCATTTAGAACGCGCGTCTTTTGACTGATCCCGCGGCATAACTGATATGATATTTTCCTCAAGTTTGACCAAGACTTCATCATTGACGACGTAACTCAGCTCACCTTTTGGACCTTTTGCCTTAACCAGCTGACCTTCAACAGTAGCAGTAACTCCAGAAGGAATTGAAATGGGTTTCTTTCCAATACGAGACATTGTTCTAACCTACTTTTTCTTCCGTTTTCTTGACATAACTTAGAAAACACGACAAAGGAGTTCTCCACCAACATTCTGTTCACGCGCTTCATGATCCGCCATAACACCTTTAGGAGTCGATAAAATCGAAATACCTAAACCATTTGCCACCTGCGGAAGCGACTTAGCGGAAACATACACACGACGACCTGGCTTTGACACACGTGAAATCTCACGAATAGCAGCCAACCCTTCAAAATACTTCAACTCGATTTCAATTTCAGCTTTTCCATCACCTAAATCAACGCGATTATATCCCCGAATATAACCTTCTGACTGCAAAACATCAAGAACGTGTGCACGAAGCTTCGAAGCCGGAGTAACCACTTTGCCTTTTTTACGACCAAGTGCATTACGAATACGTGTTAACATATCACCAAGAGGATCTGACATAGACATTGAATAATCTCCTCTTACCAACTAGACTTTACAATACCAGGGATATGGCCCACAGAGCCAAGTTCACGCAATGCAATTCGCGACATTTTTAACTTACGGTAATAAGCCCGTGGACGACCTGAAACCTCACAGCGATTACGAACACGAACTTTTGCAGAATTACGTGGCAATTCTGCTAATTGAACGGAAGCTTTAAAGCGTTCTTCAAGAGAAACCTTCTGATCCATCACTATTGCTTTCAAACGTGCACGACGTGCAGCATAACGCTTCACCATCACCTCACGACGTTTATTTTTTTCAACGGCACTTACTTTGGCCATAATTTCACCTCGCTACGTTTGCCGTTACGAACGAAAAGGAAAATTAAAAGCACGCAATAGTTCACGAGCTTCATCATCCGTTTTTGCTGTCGTACAAACGATAATATCCATGCCCCAAATTTGATCAACTTTATCATAGTTAATTTCTGGAAACACAATGTGTTCTTTAATACCCATAGCAAAATTGCCACGACCATCAAAGCTTTTTGGATTTAAACCACGAAAGTCACGAACCCGCGGAAGAGCAATCGTAACAAGACGATCTAAAAACTCAAACATACGATCTTTACGCAATGTAACTTTAGCCCCAAGAGGCATTCCTTCACGAACCTTAAAGGTTGCAATAGAATTACGTGCACGCGTAATAACGGCCTTCTGTCCTGTTATAAGTCCTAAATCCTCAGCAGCAAGGGAAGGCTTTTTCGAATCAGCAGTCGCTTCACCTATCCCCATATTTATCACAATTTTATCAATCCGCGGAATTTGCATCGCATTTTTGTAATTAAACTTTTCTTGAAGTGTTTTACGGATCACTTCAAAATAATGCGCTTTCATACGCGGTATTTGTCTTTCCTCAGCCATTAATCAACTCTCCCGAACGCTTGGCAAAACGCACTTTATTACCATCTGCATTCATACGAAAACCCACACGTGTAGGCTTACCATCTTTAGGATCAGCAATCGCCAAATTAGACAGATGAATTGGAGCTTCCTTAGAAATAATTCCAGCCTCTTGCTTCTGCGTTTGACGTTGATGACGTTTAATCATATTAACCCCACGAACAAAAGCCTTATTATCTTTCGGATTAACCTTAATTACTTCACCACTACATCCTTTATCCTTACCGGATAAAACAACAACTTTATCACCTTTTCGAATCTTCTGCATAACATCTACTCCTTACAGCACTTCAGGAGCGAGAGAGATGATCTTCATATGATTCCTACCACGCAATTCACGAGGAACAGGTCCAAAAATACGCGTACCGATCGGCTCTTTTTTATTATCCACTAAAACCGCAGCATTACTATCAAAACGAATGACACTACCATCTGCGCGACGAATATCCTTAGCAGTACGAACCACAACAGCTTTCATAACATCACCTTTTTTAACACGGCCACGAGGAATTGCATCCTTAACCGAAACAACAATAATGTCACCGACCGAAGCATATTTCCGCTTTGAACCGCCTAACACTTTGATGCACATGACACGACGCGCTCCAGAATTATCAGCAACGTCGAGGTTTGTTTGCATCTGAATCATGACTGGCCACCTTCTCTTAACACATATATCCGATTGTATCTTTTACACACTCGGATTTGCCTGCCAAATAACGATAAAGTTATCGCCTTCAAATTTATCAATGATAACCACACTGTTAAATTCTAAAACAATAAGCTTAACTCATTACGCTACATTGTCTTTTACAACAATCCAACACTTATCTTTCGAAATTGGTCTAGATTCTTGAATAGAAACTTGATCCCCAATCTTGAATTGGTTGTTTTCGTCATGCGCTTTATAATTTTTAGACTGCCGAACAGTCTTCTTAAGAAGCGGATGAGAATAACGGCGTTCAACTTTGACAACAACAGTCTTATCACTTTTGTCGCTAATAACAACACCCTGCAAAACGCGTTTAGGCATCTCTTATTTCCTTAAACCTTACTTTCACTTATCTTTTGACGAAGAAAAGTTTTAATACGCGCAATATCACGACGAACTTGTCTAACGCGCGCAGTCTTTTCTAATTGACCTGTTGCTTTTTGAAAACGCAAATTAAATTGCTCTTTCTTTAACTTAGCCAATTCATCTTTCATTTGGTCGAGCGTTTGCGCCCGTAATTCTGTGGCTCTCATCGCTTAACCTCATTATTCAGCAATACGCTGGATGAAACGCGTTTTTATAGGCAACTTTGCAGCACCCAATCTTAGTGCTTCACGTGCAACATCCTCCGGAACGCCATCAAGCTCAAACATGACGCGCCCAGGAGCAACACGTGCAGCCCAATAATCAACACTTCCCTTACCTTTACCCATACGAACTTCAGTCGGTTTAGATGTAACCGGAAGATCTGGAAAAATGCGAATCCACACACGACCAGAACGCTTCATATAACGTGTAATCGCACGACGCGCCGCTTCAATTTGACGAGCAGTAACCCGCTCCGGCTCAACAGCCTTCAAACCGTAGGCACCGAAATTCAAATCCGTACCACCCTTCGAAAAACCGTGAATACGGCCCTTGAACTGTTTACGGAACTTTGTGCGCTTTGGCTGCAACATTGTTCTCTACTCCAAAATTTAGTTCAATCTCAAAAACTAAGCATTTTCGCGGCGACGATTCGATGAAGAACCAGATTGATCAACTTCCGTAGCACGACGTTCTGAAGCCATCGGATCATGCTCAAGAATCTCACCCTTAAAGACCCAAACTTTAATACCACAAATACCATAAGCGGTCTTAGCTTCTGCTGTACCGTAATCAACATCAGAACGCAAGGTATGAAGTGGAACACGACCTTCACGATACCATTCCATACGAGCAATTTCAGCACCACCAAGACGGCCAGAACAATTGATACGAATACCTTCCGCACCAAGACGCATAGCAGACTGAACAGCACGCTTCATTGCACGACGAAAAGCAACACGACGCTCTAACTGTTGAGCAATTGATTGCGCAATAATTGTCGCATCAATCTCCGGTTTACGAATCTCCACAATATTCAATGAAGTTTCAGCATCCGTCATTTCTGAGAGTTTATGACGAAGCTTTTCGATATCAGCACCTTTTTTACCAATAATCAAACCAGGACGTGCAGAATGAATCGTAATACGACACTTTTTATGGGGACGCTCAATAACGACCTTAGAAATAGCCGCCTGTTTAAGCTCCTCAAGCACATACGAACGAATTTTCAAATCTTCATGAAGAAGACGTCCATATTCACCACTATCAGCATACCAACGAGAGTCCCAAGTCCGATTAACACCAAGACGAAGTCCTATTGGATTGATCTTCTGACCCATTACGCGGCCTCCACTTTTTCGGTAACTTCACGAACAATAACAGTAAGATGCGAAAATGGACGTTCAATTCTACTCGCACGCCCTCGACCACGAACATGAAAGCGCTTCATCACTATCGACTTACCAACATAAGCTTCCGCCACAACAAGCGAATCAATATCAAGATCGTGGTTATTCTCTGCATTTGCAATTGCTGATTCAAGCGTTTTTTTCACAGTAGCAGCAATACGCTTGCGTGAAAACATCAAATCAGCGAGTGCGACATTAACTCTTTTACCACGAATCATTGCAGCAACTAAATTAAGTTTCTGCGGACTAACACGAATTGTCCGTGTGACAGCTCTTGCTTCATTATCTTTAAGTTGGCGCGAAACTTTAGCTTTTCCCATTCCTACTTCCTCTTTGCTTTTTTATCGGCACCATGACCATAATAAGTCCGGGTAGGAGCGAACTCACCAAACTTATGCCCAACCATCTCTTCAGAAACAGAAACAGGAATGTGCTTATTACCGTTGTAAACACCAAAAGTTAAACCAACAAATTGCGGCAAAATAGTAGAGCGACGACTCCATATTTTTATAACTTCATTGCGCCCACTTGCACGTACCTTCTCTGCTTTACCAAGAAGATAGCCGTCAACAAACGGACCTTTCCAAACTGAACGAACCACTTCAGACTACCTTTCTCATTTCTTGCGTTGATGACGCGTACGCATAATAAACTTATCAGTGGCTTTATTAGAGCGCGTACGCTTACCTTTCGTAGGTTTACCCCAAGGAGATACTGGATGGCGCCCCCCTGATGTACGACCTTCACCGCCACCGTGTGGATGATCAACGGGGTTCATAGCAACACCGCGAACATGTGGACGCTTACCACGCCAACGTGACCGACCTGCTTTACCATCATTAATATTCCCATGATCAGGATTTGAAACAGCGCCAACAGTTGCAAAACAGCTACTGGGAACCAAACGCTGTTCACCAGAATTTAAACGAAGAATAGCCATACCATGATCTCGTCCAACCAACTGCGCATAAGCACCTGCTGAACGTGCAATCTGTCCGCCTTTTCCTGGCTTCATCTCAACATTATGAATAATTGTACCTACAGGCATACTAGCAAGAGGCATAGCATTACCCGGCTTAACATCTACATTTAAACCAGCCATAACAGAATCACCAACACCAAGACGCTGTGGTGCAAGAATATAACTCAATTGCCCATCCTCATAACGGATTAAAGCAATAAAAGCGGTACGATTAGGATCATACTCTAAACGCTCAACCTTTGCTGAAACATCACGTTTAAGACGCTTAAAGTCGACAAACCGATAACTACGTTTATGTCCACCACCCTGAAAACGAGCAGTAACACGACCGCGATTATTACGCCCACCCTTTGAAGACAAACCTTCAGTTAACATCTTTACAGGTTTTCCCTTATAAAGGCAAGAACGTTCCACAATAACAAGCTGACGCTGCCCAGGTGTCGTTGGATTAAACTGCTTAAGTGCCATTATTCCTATCTCCGAGCCTCTTAAAGACCTGTCGAAACGTCGATAGTCTGACCACTGGCCAGAGTTACGATCGCTTTTTTGACATCACTCTGCCGACCAACTATACCTTTGAAACGCTTCACTTTACCCTTACGGACTATCGTGTTAACTGCTTTAACTTTTACGCTAAAAAGCGCTTCAACAGCAGCCTTAATCTCAGGCTTCGTCGCTTTCGGCGCGACATTAAAAGCAACTTGATTGTATTCAGAAATCATAGTCGCCTTTTCAGTAATAACTGGACTAATAATTATATCATAATGGCGAAGATCTGTCATTTAAAACGCTCCTCAAGAGCCTCAACAGCTGCTTTTGATAAAACAAGTTTGCTGCGACGCAAAATATCATAAACATTAATTCCCTGAATAGGCAAAATGTCAACATTAGGGATATTAGAGGCTGCACGAAAAAAGTTAATATCAATCTCCTTACCACCAATCAAGAGAGCGTTATTAAATCCAAGCTTAGAAAAATGAGAAACAAGCATTTTCGTTTTAGCATCCTTAACAGTCAACTCATCCACAATAATTAAATCTTTTGCTTTTAATTTCGCAGATAACGCAAAACGCAATCCAAGAGCACGAATTTTTTTAGGAAGATCATGCGCATGGCTACGAACCACTGGTCCATGTGCCTTACCCCCACCTCTAAACTGCGGTGCACGTGCAGATGAATGTCGAGCACGCCCAGTTCCTTTCTGTTTAAACATTTTTGCCCCTGTTCGCGACACATCAGAACGACCTTGGGATTGATGACTTCCCTGCTGACGACGTGCAAGCTGCCAACGAACAACACGTTGCAAAATATCCTCACGCGGAACAAGATCAAAAATAGCTTCAGAAACCTTTAATTTGCCAGCTTCATTACCATCAAGAGTTTTAATTACAAGATCCATTATTAGGCTCCCTCAACTTCAGAGGTTTCCGTCACCGGAGTAACCATTTCCGCTTTCTCCTTCACAAGACGGCGAATACCAGCAGGCTTTGGAGCATTATCAGGAAGACGCTTCTTCACAGCATCCCGTATCAAAATCCAAGAACCTTTAGAACCAGAAACAGCACCACGCACTAAAATTAAACCACGCTCACTATCAGTGGAAACAACTTCAATATTCTGTGTTGTTACACGCACTTGCCCCATATGGCCAGCCATTTTTTTGCCTTTAAAAACTTTACCAGGATCTTGGCACTGCCCTGTAGAACCATGAGCACGATGTGTGATAGAATTACCATGAGAAGCACGATGTCCACCAAAGTTATGTCGCTTCATAACACCAGCAAACCCCTTACCAATACTGGTACCAGTCACATCAACTCTTTGTCCTGGAACAAAATGTTCCACTGTAATCTCAGTACCAACATCAAGAAGATTGTCGGGACTCACACGAAACTCTGCTATTTTGGCTTTAGGCTCAACAGAAGCCTTAGCAAAATGTCCACGAAGAGCTTGTGAAGTATTCTTAACCTTAGCAAAGCCTACACCTAATTGAACAGCAGTATAACCATTCTTTTCAACTGTACGCTGAGCAACGACTTGACAATTCTCCAAACGAAGTACCGTCACCGGCACATGCTCACCAGCATCATTATAAATACGGGTCATGCCCAGCTTCTGTGCTATTACACCTGAACGCATCGGGTCTGTTCCTTCTGTCCTCAAACCTCAGAGCTTAATTTCTACATCCACACCAGCAGAAAGATCGAGCTTCATAAGCGCATCCACTGTTTGCGGCGTTGGATCAACAATATCAAGAAGACGCTTATGTGTTCGCATCTCAAACTGCTCACGACTTTTCTTATCGATATGCGGTCCACGATTGACCGTAAACTTCTCAATCCGCGTAGGAAGCGGAATGGGACCACGGACATTTGCACCGGTACGTTTAGCAGTCGATACGATCTCACGCGTCGACGTATCAAGAATTCTATGATCAAACGCTTTCAAGCGAATGCGAATATTCTGACTGTTCATGCTCTTTATTTCCCTGTTATACAAAGTGCCTTCAATAATCAAAGCACTCAACAAGCATTATTTATTCAATGATCTTAGAGACGATACCGGCACCAACAGTACGACCACCTTCACGAATAGCAAAAC